>DIHF01000069.1:2802-28755 GCA_002420015.1 Micavibrio sp. UBA5703 | reverse complement strand
GATTGTGAAAATATCGTCCATAAGATATTAAAACCACAGATAAACACGGATGAACACTGATAAAAATTTTTGAACCACAAAGTTAGGCAAAGTGAAACAAAGTTTTTTTAATATTACTTTGTCTGACTTTGTTTTACTTTGTGGTTTAATAATCCGAGTTTATCTGTGTTCATCTGTGGTTAGTTTAGAGTGAAAAAATGTTCGATTTGAAAGCCATACGGGACAACCCGCAAGAATTTGATGCCAATTGGGGCCGGCGGGGATTGCCGCCGCAAACGCCCGATATCCTGAAGCTGGACGGGGAGCGCCGCGCCCTGCAGACCGAATTGCAGGAATTGCAGGCCCAGCGCAACGAAAAATCAAAACAGATCGGCGAGATCAAGAAGGCTGGCGGCGATGCGCAAAAGGTCATGGACGAGGTCACGGCCATGAAGAACCGCATGACGGAGCTGGAGGAGCGCGAGCGCACGATTGCGGAAAGCTTAAATCAGCATCTGGCGGGGCTGCCGAATATGCTGGCGGGTGATGTGCCCGAAGGCAAAGACGAAAGCGGCAACGTGGAGGTCCGCAAATGGGGCGAGCCGCGCACGGACAAGGTGCCCGAGCATTTTGATATTGGCGAGGCACTGGGCCTGATGGATTTCGACACCGCCGCGAAAATGTCGGGCAGCCGGTTTACGATTTTAAGCGGTGGCTTGGCGCGGCTGGAGCGCGCGCTGGCGCAGTTCTTTCTGGATACGCATACGGGCGAGCACGGTTACACCGAAGTCTCGCCGCCTCTGATGGTCAAGGATAATGCTTTGTTTGGTACGGGGCAGTTGCCGAAATTCGACAACGGGTTTCAGACGACGACGGATCATTATTTGATTCCGACATCCGAAGTGCCGCTGACGAACATGGTCGCGGAATCGATTGTCGGGGCGGAAACGCTGCCGCGCCGCTATACGGCCTTTACGCCGTGTTTCCGGTCGGAGGCGGGGGCGGCGGGCAAGGACACGCGCGGCATGATCCGCCAGCACCAGTTCTATAAGGTCGAGATGGTCTCGATCACAAAGCCCGAAGAGTCGAAGGCCGAGCATGAGCGCATGACAGGCTGCGCGGAAACGGTTCTGAAGAAACTTGGCCTTCCCTATCGCACCGTTGTTCTGTGCGCCGGGGATACGGGTTTCGGCGGTACGAAAACATACGACATCGAGGTCTGGCTGCCGGGGCAGCAACGCTACCGCGAGATTTCGAGCTGCTCCAACTGCGGCGACTTCCAGGCGCGGCGCATGAACGCAAGGTTCAAGGACGCGGATGGGAAAAACACGTTCGTGCACACGCTCAACGGTTCGGGCGTGGCGGTGGGCCGCGCGCTTATTGCGGTGATGGAGAATTATTACGACCCGAAAGACGGCGGCATTACCGTGCCGGATGTTTTGAAGCCCTATATGGGTGGGGTTGGGAAGATACAAAAACCTTAAACGTCATCCCGGTGAAAACCGGGATCCATACGGTAGAAGATTAAAGTCACTATGGGCCCCGGCTTTCGCCGGGGTGACGGTAAAAGGATAAGTGATTTATGAGCATGCTTAAAAAACTTTCTTTTCTGTTCCCCGTAGGTGGCCTGAAGGAAACCGCAAAGCGGTTTCCGCTGTCGGCCGCGTGCGTGGCGGTGTTGTTCGCCGTTGTTTTTGCTGTCATCCACGATCTGATTGACGACGATGAGGAGTTTTTCGGCAGGATCGCGGTCCTCTCGGTTTGCGGGTATTTCTGGTTCGGCGCGGCGAAGCTGCTGGCGGAGAGCAAGGGCTGGGACCATGCAAAATATCTGGCGGCGGGGATTCCGGTTTTTGCCGGAATGGGCGCGATTATCTTTATGTCGCCGCAATGGGGCCTGCATCTTATCTACATCATTCCCGCATTGCTGCTGGCGGTTGTCGTCGCGGGGTATGTTATAAAGAATAACGACGATCTTTCATTCTGGTTCTTCAACCGCATGACATGGTTCGGCGTGGCGATGGCCTATATCGCCGGGATCGTGATGGCGGGCGGGTTGTCGCTGGCGTTGCTGAGTGTTCATTACCTGTTCGACCTCAAGTTCGATGAAAAGATTTACGGCGATATCTGGTCGTTCTCCTGCATTCTGCTGGGGCCGCTTTATGCGCTGTCGTGGGTGCCGAAGAAATTTTCTTTTGTGAAAGAAGAATGCAACGACCCGCCGGGGCTGGCCTTCATGGTCAACTGGATCGCCGCGCCGCTGGTGGCGATTTACATGCTTATTTTGTACGCCTATTTCGTGAAGATTCTTGTGGTGGGGGAGCTGCCCAAGGGGCATTTGTCCTACATGGTTTCGGGCTTCGGCGCGGCGGGGGTTCTGACCTATCTTTTTAGCTGGCCGCTCCGTGAAACCGGCACGCCGCTGCTGCGGTTCGTTCATCGCTTTTTCTTCCCGGCGCTTCTCATTCCCGTGGCGATGCAGTTTCTGGCGATCGGCGTGCGGATTGGGGAATACGGCATTACCGAGCAAAGATACCTTGTGGCGCTGTCGGCGGTGTGGTTTGCGATTGTTGCAGTGGCGTTCACAATTAAAAAACCGCCGATCAAATTCATTCCGGCGACGCTGGCGGTTCTGATGGCGCTGGCCTCTTTCGGGCCGTGGGGCGGGGTGAGCGTTTCCGGCAACTCGCAGTTTCACAGGTTAGAAAAACTGCTGACGCAGTATGAAATTTTACAGGGGGGCAAGATCGTCAAGACGCAAAAGGAAATCCCTTTCGCGGACCGGCAGAATATTTCCTCGATTATCGATTACCTGAACCAGACCAAGCGGGATGAATGGCTGCGGCCCTGGCTGGAAAAACCGGGTGAGACGTGGATGTTTCCTGGCTCTTACAAGATCACCGAGGAAATGGGGTTTGAATATGTCGGCCCTTATTTCCAGCTGCCGCAGGAAAACCAGTTCAGCTATAACAATTACGGCGGGCGCAATGGCGGTAATCCGGGTATTGACGTGCGCGGATTCGATTACGTTCTGGACTCGCAATACGTGTATCTGCGGCCCGAAAACGGCGCGAGCAAATGGGAAATGAAATGGCCCGCACAGGACGACATCCGCATGCCGGAGATTGAGGCCAGTGTTGAGGGGCAGGTTCTTATTGTTAAGGTCGGCGGCGCGATGCCCTTGCGGTTTGACGTGGGCGGTTATGTCGCCAAAGAGATGGAAACCGGGAAGCTGCACGAAAAAACGGAATTGCAGATGGAGGCGCAAAGCGGTGGTTTGCGCGGGCGGATTGTGTTTTACTCTATCAATGGCGAAATGAAAGAAGGCAAGCCGGAGGTCACCAATATGTCCTTCAGGCTTTTGATCGGGGTTGATCCATGATTCCTTTTTTCGTCATCCCGGCGAAAGCCGGGAACCATAGTAATTTTATAAGATGAATGAAAAGAACTTTTACGTCTATATTCTGGCCAGTAAGCGTTATGGGAGTTTGTATATAGGTGTAACATCTGATTTGCCAAAAAGACTATCTGAACATAGGCAAGGTTTGATCGAAGGGTTCACTAAAAAATACGATATAAAAACGCTGGTTTATTATGAGCACCATGAAAATTCTGAAAGTGCCATTAAGCGCGAGCGTAACATGAAAGAATGGAAAAGGG
The DNA here is from genome assembly GCA_002420015.1 of Micavibrio sp. UBA5703. Taxonomy (GTDB): domain Bacteria; phylum Pseudomonadota; class Alphaproteobacteria; order Micavibrionales; family Micavibrionaceae; genus UBA5701. Next base: position 25,116 of record DIHF01000069.1, on the reverse strand, counting down.
ATTGGAAGATAGAGTTAATAGAAAAAAGTAATCCAAACTGGTGGGATTTGTCTGAAAATATCGGTTTATGATTAAGTCAGTATGGGCCCCGGCTTTCGCCGGGGTGACGGAGGAGGAGAAGAGTGAACGCGCAGGACATGAACAAACGCATCAGGCTGATTATGCATCTGCGGACGCGGGGCATAACGGATACGAATGTGCTGTCGGCGATGGAGCGCGTGCCGCGCGATGCCTTCGTCCCCCGCGAGGTTCTGGATCAGGCGTGGGAGGATACGGCCCTGCCGATCGGGCGCGGGCAAACGATCAGCCAGCCGCTTGTGGTGGCGGCGATGACGGAGGGGTTGAAGCTCTCGGACCGCGACAAGGTGCTGGAGATCGGCACGGGTTGCGGTTATCAGACCGCGATTCTGGCGCATCTGTCGCGCCGTGTTTACACCATCGAGCGCCATGTGCCGCTGCAGAAGGATGCCGAAAAGCGTTTCGATCAATTGAAGCTCAGGAACATTACGGCGCTGGCCGCCGATGGTATGAAGGGTTGGCCGAAGATCAACGGCATCGATCAGGCGCCGTTTGATAAAATCATCGTTACGGCGGCCGCTTCGGCAGCGCCGCCGCAAGCCTTGCTGGACCAGCTCAAGCCGGGCGGGATTATGGTCATTCCCGTCGGCCCGCCGGGGGAGCAGATGCTGAAATCCTATCAAAAGAACGAGGACGGCAGCTTTGCTATTAAAGACCTTATGCCCGTGCGCTTTGTGCCGCTTTTGCCCGATATCGCCAAGGACGAGGAGGCGGCCTGAGAGGGTAGACGTTGAGCGGCAGACGGTGTAATTTATTGCCTATGAGGATGCCTTCTTCTTTTAATCTTCTTTTGCCTGTTGCGCTTTGTTTTTTGCTGGTTGCCTGCGTTGCAACCGATACGCAAAAACCTGCGCCTGTTTCCCATTACGGCCGATCGCAGGGCGCGGGCAGTGCCGGGATTCATACGGTGGTTGAAGGCGATACGCTGTGGAGCGTGGCGCAGCGTTACAACATGGCCATGCGCGATATCGCTGTGAAGAACAGGCTGAGCGCGCCGTTTAAACTGAAGGGCGGGCAGCGCCTCTGGCTGCCGCCGCCGATGGAATACAGGGTGCGCTCCGGCGATACGTTGTATGAGGTGTCGCGTGTGTTCGGCGTGAACACGAGCGAGATCGCCCAGCTTAACCAATTACAAGCGCCGTATCGTTTGCAGCCGGGATTGACGCTGCGGATGCCGTCCGTTACGCGCAAGGTTGCGCAGCCCTATGGATTTAACAATGACCCGTCGATCCCCGATTATGCTGGGATGTCGCCGGAGGTCGTGATGCCGCCTACCGCGCCCGCGCCTGTTGATCGCGAGATACTCGCCCCGCCGCCAGAAGAGGCTGCTGCCGTGCAGACCGCCGTGCTGGCACCGCCTGTGGACGAGGAAACAACAAAGCCCCAGCCCTTGCCCAAAATATCCAGGCAAACGCCGAAGCGTTCCTCGGGGAAATTCCTGCGGCCTGTGGAGGGGAAGATCATTTCGCAATACGGTCCAAAGAGCAGCGGCCTGCATAATGACGGCATCAATATTAAGGCACCGAAGGGCACGCCCGTACTTGCCGCTGAAAACGGCGTTGTGGTCTATGCCGGGAGCGAACTGAAAGGATCGGGCAATCTGGTGCTGGTGCGGCACGAAGGCAACTGGATGAGCGCCTATGCCCATATGGATCAGACGAGCATCAAGCGCGGCGACACCGTCAGGCGCGGCCAGAGCATCGGCACGGTCGGCTCGACGGGCTCGGTGTCGGAGCCGCAATTGCACTTCGAACTGCGCCGGGGGACCGAGGCGATCAATCCGGATCGGTATCTGGAAGGGTAATGGTAGCGGACCCCCCTTGTTTTTGACGGTCATATCTTTATAGTCCTGAAAAGATTGGGAAAGGGTTCGTTATTATGTTTATTTCAAAAGCCTATGCCGCCGCTGAAGGCGTCAGCACGGAAGCCGCCGCAGCTTTGGCCGGAACGCCGAGCGCGGGTGAGGCTTTTGCCTGGAATATGGGGCTTATTCTGGTTCTGGTGGTTATGTTCTATGTCCTCCTCATTATGCCTCAGCAAAAACGTTTCAAGGAACACAGCCAGATGCTTCAGGGTCTGAAGAAGGGCGACAAGGTTATTACCGGCGGCGGGCTGATCGGCAGGATCGAAAAGATAGAGGACGGAAACGACGAGGTCGTTGTCGATCTTGGCAACAATATCAAGGTGACGGCGCTGCGCTCGACGATCCAGTCAAAGGACGGGCCGTTGCTGCGTAGCAAGCCGGCTGGCGAGAAGAAAGACAAAGACAAGAGTCTCTAGGATACGGAAAGAAATACCGCCATGCATGTTGCGCGCTGGAAAGCCACTCTTATTATCCTCATTACCGTTCTGGGTTTTATCTATAGTGTCCCAAGCGCTGTTGACGAAAACACGCGTGGCTGGATGCAGGCCAATCTGCCGGGGTGGATGCCGACCAAGTCGGTGAATCTGGGCCTTGATCTGCGCGGCGGCGCGCACTTGCTTTATGAGGTCGATGTCGATGTCGTCTTCAAGGAGCAGGCCGAGATGATGGTGCAGGACTTAAGAAAGCAACTGCGCGAGGAAAAAATCGGCTATACGCGCATAGGCCCCGTACAAAAAGGCGTTCGGGTGACGCTGCGCGATGCCGCGGATGGCGAGAAGGTCAGGAAAATCCTTCGTACGTCGAATAACAACACCCTTGAAATTACGACGCAGCAGGACGGCCTTCTGATTGAAGGCGTGATGAACGATATTGCGCAAAAACAGATTTACGACCAGACCATATCGCAATCCATCGAGATCGTCCGCCGCCGCGTCGACGAACTGGGCACCACCGAGCCCAGCATCCAGCGTCAGGGCGACAACCGCATCCTTTTGCAGGTGCCGGGCGCGAATGCCGAAGATTTAAAGCGCATCGTCGGCAAAACCGCCAAGCTGGGCTTTCACCTCGTCAGTGCCATGCAAGACGGGGTAAGCGGTTTGAAATTGCCGATGATGGATGAGCCGGGCCGTACGATTACCATCGACAGGCACGCGATCATCACCGGCGACATGCTGGAAACCGCGCAGCCCAGCTTCCAGCAGGGTGATGCGGTCGTGAGCTTTCGTTTGAACGGCGTCGGCGGGCGGCGCTTTTGCGATGTAACGCGCAACAATGTCGGTAAGCCTTTCGCCATTGTGCTCGATAAGGAGATCATCAGCGCCCCCAATATCCGCGAACAGATTTGCGGTGGGCAGGGGGTTATCTCCGGCGGTTTCACCGTGCAGACGGCCAGCGATTTAGCCCTCCTGCTGCGTGCCGGTGCGTTGCCCGCGCCGATGAAAGTTATGGAGGAGCGCACGGTCGGGCCATCGCTTGGCGCGGACTCGATTGAGGCCGGAAAGAAAGCCAGCCTGATCGGCATGGCACTGGTTCTTGTATTTATGCTTCTGGCTTACGGGACATTCGGTTTGATTGCGAATGTGGCGCTATTCGTGAATGTGGCGCTGATGTTCGCCATCCTGTCGATGTTGCAGGCGACACTGACGCTGCCCGGTATTGCGGGGATCGTTTTGACTATAGGTATGGCGGTTGACTCCAACGTTCTTATTTTCGAGCGCATCAGGGAAGATCTGCGCGCCGGACGTTCGCCGATCGCTTCCATCGATTCAGGCTTTAAGAGCGCCATGACAACTATTGTCGATTCCAACCTGACGACGCTGATTGCCGCCGTGATCCTGTTTGCCTTTGGCACCGGCCCGATCAAGGGGTTCGGCGTGACGCTGGGGATCGGGATCGTTACTTCGTTTTTCAGCGCCATCATGGTTGCGCACCTGATCATCGTGGCATGGCTGCGCCACTTCAAGCCCTCAAAACTGGAGATATAGTCATGAAGGGCATTAAAATCGTCCCCGACGATACCAAATTCGATTTTGTCAGGTGGCATGTCTTCGCGCTGGTGTTTTCCACGCTGGTTAACATTGGGGCCATTGGCCTTACGATTTTCGGCGGCCTGAATTTAGGCATCGACTTCACCGGCGGCACGGCCATCGAGATCAGAACGCCGGCCGATCCGGATCTTGGCGCGATGCGCAAGGCGATCAATGAGCTTGGTTTTGGTGAGGCTTCGATACAGGAATTCGGCGAGAAGCGGGACTTGTTGATCCGCTTGCCGCAATTGGGCGACGATGCGGAAACGCAAAAGAAATCACTTGAGACGGTTCGCGCCACGCTCGACAAGCAATTCGACAAGCCCGTCGATTACCGCCGCACCGAATTCGTCGGCCCTCAAGTCGGTAAGGAACTCAAGCTTCAGGGGTTCTATGCCGTTTTATTTTCGATCATCGGCATTCTGGCTTATGTCTGGGTCCGGTTCGAATGGCAGTTTGGCGCTGCCTGTATCGTGGCGCTGCTCCATGACTGTTTTGCGGTGCTGGGCCTGTTTGCCGTCACGCAGATGGAATTCAGCCTGACGACCATTGCCGCGATTTTGACTATCGCCGGCTATTCCACCAACGACACTGTCGTCGTGTTCGACCGTATCCGCGAGAATCTGCGCAAGTATAAAAAGATGTCGCTGCGTGATATCATCAACCTTTCGGTCAATCAGACATTGTCGCGCACTTTCGTGACCGGATTGACGACGCTGCTGGCGCTGCTGGCGCTTTATATCTATGGCGGTGAGGTTATCAGGGGTTTCGTCTATGCCCTGATCTTCGGGATTATCGTCGGCACGTATTCATCGGTATTCGTGGCTTCGCCGATTTTGCTGTATCTGAATCTCAAGCGCGGGGATGCGTCCGTGAAGAAGGATACGGAAGCGTAACCCCATGGATGTCACGCCGCTGGTCGGGAAGGGAAAGAATATCATTCACAGCTATGCGGGCGGGCGCATCAAGGTCGGGGAGAACGTCTTTGATCGCCCGGTCATCGTAACCCCAGACAGCGTTATAATGTGGGATATCGTTGCCGCCGCCGCTGATCTTCAGGCCCCGGATTTTGAGCCTTTAGCGGTCATGAAGGGCGTTATCGATGTGATCCTGCTGGGCTGCGGTAAAACGATGGTTTTCCTGAAGCCAGACGTAAAATTAGCCTTGTCCGGCAAGGGGCTTAATGTAGATGTCATGGATACCGGCGCGGCCTGCCGCACCTATAATGTATTGATGGCCGAGGGCCGCCGCGTCGCCGCCGCCCTTATTCCGGCCTGAATTCAGGGAAATTAACGATTTATGAAGAATTACCCCGCTAATATTAAGCTGGCCGGAGGTCTGGCCCTGACGCTGCTCTTTGCGACGGCGCAGGAAGCCGCGCCATCCGGCAGCGTAAAGGCTGAGGGCAAGAGCGGTATTATGGCGGATCAGAAGCAGGATCAGAAAAAATATCCTCCGAAGGCATTTGTCAGGGAGAGAGTTGTTGCGGTAGGGGATCTGCCGCGTCCGCCCAACGATACGCGCCAGCACAACGAAGATTATATCGAACGCGACATCGACGAAACGCCCGTCGATCTGGTTTTTTATACCATAAAAAAACTCGAACAGGGCGCGGTTTACCCCGATACGATCCAGACTCCGCGTCACTGGGTTAATGTAGATCCGTTTGATCCCAAGAGCGGCAAAGAATTCACTAAAGACGGCAGGATGCTGGCGGTTGCCTATGTCAAGAAGGGCTCGGCGAAGGACGGGCGGGTGGACCCTGATGATATATACGAGCCGTGGAAAAACGGGAAAAAGAATATCAGCGAGGACGAGGCCGACAGGGTTTATTACGTTCCCGATCTCGATGAGGGGGAAATTCTGGGAAAGGCGATTGATCCGGATGCGCATAAAGTTGTCGATGTTTCGCCGCGGGGAACGCCGAGCAAAAATCTGATCAATAAATTGTTTGTCGACGGCCAGGAAGTTCGCTCCACTTTCGTTCGGGCAGGAACAACGAAAATAGGCGAGGATGTCAAACGCGAGAATGTCTATGACTTGCGCGCTCAAGGCTATAGGTACAAGGACAATCCGCGCCTGCTTGAATCAATATCCCAGGAACCTGCGCCTAGGGCACCCACTCCGAAAGAGGAGTTTAATAAGGTAGCAGCACCAGTAGTGGCGGCGGAACGCAACTGGAAAGCGGCGTGGCGGAATTTGGGCGAGATCAAAACGGCGCTTGAATCGGATGTGAAAGCGCAAAAGCCGGAAACGCAGGCGCGCCTTAAGGAATTGGTTGGGGACGACAAATATTCCGGCGTTCTCAAAAACTATATTGAGGTCAGTGTCGCCAGAGGCTCTCCGTCCTACGACAAAGATCACCAGTTCATGATTATGCAGGTGCGCGACGGGAAAGAAGTTTCCTTTCAGGCGGCCGCGCCAAAACCGCCGGAACCGGAGCCTGTTGCTGTAGAGAAGCCCCCTGAAAAGCCCCCTTCCGTAAGTCCGCCTGTAAAAAGCCAGTTGGCTATCTTGTCGGAGATAAGCATGAAAGGGATGATGCCGCCGCCGGATCTTCCGCCCGGGACCGACAACAGGCGTAAACTGCTTGGATACGAGAATGGTCTGGAGAAAAGCGCCAAGAGAACAGCAGATGAAATTGCGTCCGGAGGTATAAACGGGGAGCAGGCCGAACTGGTGATAGCGGCGCATGAAAAGGTGCCGTCGGGCTATGGCCCGGTTCTGCGGGAGGCGTGGACGAAATTCCAGGACGGCAAGGGAACTTCAGCCGACCGAGAGGGCTTGTTCGCGAAGATCGGGGAAGTCAAAAGCGGGCGCGTTGATGTTGCAAACAGCATTCCAAGCAAGAGCGACAAGGCGTTAGCTCAGGCTCTTGTTAATATAGATAAGAAAATGGGGGCGATTAAAGACAAGATCAATGCGGACCCTGATTTGACTTCCGAAGAAAAAAAGACAGCAATGGCGCAAATTGATGAGCGGGCAAAAAATTTCACAGGCGACATGCAGAAAATGCGCGGCAATATGTTCAGGGGGGCATTGAAGGAATCCGGCCTTCTGCCCGGTGATGCAAAGCCGACAAAGTTATCGCAAGATGAGATGAGGGATCTTTTGCCGCCGGACCCGAAATCGCTTGCGGATTCCATACACGGAAGGCTCAGTTACGAAGAAATAATGTATCAGGGTGCCAGAGGGGCCATACAGCGTATGGCTTCAGGTAAAATTCCGCCGGACCAGCTTAAACAGGTGATTGATGAGCATAAGCGTGCCTCTACGGGTTATGCGGAAATTCTGGAAGCTGCGAGCAATGAACTCGGTAAATATAAAACGCCCAGGACGGATAAGTATTTTGCGCGCATAGAAGAGATTTCCGGTAAGCGTATCGAAGCGTTTGCGGCAAATGAACTGTCGTTAACCGGGCAGAAAAATGAGACGCCGAAACAAATCATGGAAAGGTTGTCGCCGCCCGACCCAAAAGATCAGCAGGCTCTTCACGACAGAGCCAGAGACACCATGTTGTATATGGCCGCAGGAAAAATGCCTGAGGCTGTGGCGAAGGATTTAACCGGAAAGTATAAACAGGTATCGCCAGAATACGGGAAAATTCTTGAGGCGACGATGCAAGATTTCAAAGGCGCAGCGAACAAACCCCAGCGCCTGTGGGATGCTTTGGAGGCGGTGGATGTCACTATGTATCAGGATGAATTTAATGATGATGGGCCGGGAGCAGAGGAGTATGAGCAGGGCGTGCATAAAACCCCGCAAGCACCGGCACCGGAAGTTGCGTGGCAGGAGAAAATTGCCCTGAGGCCGGAAATGATGGCGGGGTTTTTAATCCCGGACCGGAAATTGTTCCCTCTTACCGGACAGGGGGAAAAGGATTACGAAGAAAGGCTCCGCAGCAACGCCGCAGGCGCGGTGATTTTTATGTCGTCGGGGCAGATGTACCCAAAGGATGCCGAAAAAGTGATCGAGGTTCACAAATACGCAAAGTCCGGCTACGGCGATATTTTAGAAAAGGCATGGCAGGAATTTAAGGATACAAAACGCGAGACCCCCGGCGATCCATCAAAATATCTGGAACAGATCAATGAGATTAAGGACGATCACGTCAAAGAGATTAACGCCGAGCCGCGTTCGGAAGTGCTTGGTGCGGGCAGCCCGGTTGCAGCCAAGGACAAACTTGTCGAGACATCGATAGAGACAGCCTTCGGTCCGTTAAGTCCTATATTCGCACGGGCGCACGATTATTCCTATGAACCGACGGTAGAGCCGAAAGTCGATTACGATCACACCCTTGTAGCCACCGTAACAGCGGATATGCCCAAAAATGCCTAGGGTCCAGACTCAATTTTCATCATCGTCACCCCGGAAATGCCGCAGGCATTATCCGGGGTTTGTGCCTGAGACGGATAACCGCGGCATAAATCCCGGATAAGCGCTCCGCGCTTTCCGGGATGACGGAAAGGGATAATCCATTGATTTGATTCTCAATAAATTGAGTTTGGACCCTAATCCGAAAACACAACCGTCGGGCAGGTTTGCAGTATTTGTAGAACGCGCCGCAGTTCGAAAGGCTTGGTTAGAAAGCCCTTGGCGCCGCGCTTGAGCGCGACCTGCACGTTGTCCTGGCTGCTGTCGGCGCTCAGCATGATGATATGCGCTTTTTCGTCCGTCGCCAGAATTTTTGGAATTAAATCGAGCCCGGAAACATTTGGCAGGTGAATGTCCAGAAAAATCATGTCCGGCAGGTTATCGGTATATACTTTATGAACTTCCGAACCATCTTTTGCCTCGACGACCGTAGAAAGATCCTGAATTGCCGTGCGCAGAACCTTGCGAACAAACAGGTCGTCGTCAGCGATCATGATCATGTTCTTTTTATTTTTTCCTCTCATAGGATTTTTCCTCCTCCGGCAGTAGTTTCATGCTTATCAGTTTTGAACAAACTTTGTCGAATTCCCGATTTATTTTTTCAAGAATTGCCGCGCGCTCTGTTTTCGTAGAAGTCAGCATCTCCTGAGCTTTGGCGCAGAGATCTCTCATCTTCAGGGCGCCGATCATTCCCGTCCCACCCTTCAGGAGATGGGCGGATTCCTTCCAGTCTTCCGATGTGCCGTCAACGCAGCTTTCTTTGAGTTTTTGCAGATGAAGCAGGGATTGATCGTAAAATACCTGAATGAATTCAGCCTCCGTTGCGGCATCGCCGCCCGAGAAAGTTCTGAGGGTTGCCATATCGATAATCTGCTCATCGGATTTTAGCGTGTTTTCATTTTGCGCCTGTTGCGGGAATCTTCCCCAGCGCGAAAGAACCCGGATGAATTCTGCCCTGTCGACCGGCTTCGTAATATATTCATCCATACCGCAATCCAGGCATTTTTGACGCTCTCCGCTCATCGCATTGGCGGTCATTGCTATGATGACCACATGCCTCCCTGTTTCCTTTTCAGCAGAACGGATGGCGCGGGTGGCATCGTAACCGTTCATCTGCGGCATATGGCAGTCCATCAGGACTATATCCGCATCGCCACGTAAGGCAGCATCTTTTGCAGTAATACCGTTATCAATGATTACGAAGTTGGTGATGCCGAGAGAAGGCAGAAACTTTTTCATGAATACCTGATTGAGGACATGGTCTTCCGCAACCAGAACCCGCAATTCCGATATCGGGGTGGTCGCACAGGCATCAGTTGATTTTTCAGCCTCGCTTTGGGCTATGTTTTCTTCCGTCGCGCGGTCAAAGCCGATGATTGCGGTGAACGTACTGCCTTGCCCCACGGCGCTTTCCGCCGTGATGGTGCCGCCCATCATTTCAATCAGCTCTTTTGTGATCGTAAGCCCAAGGCCGGAGCCGCCAAATTTACGCGTCGTCGTCGTATCCGCCTGCACGAATTTTTCAAAAATACGCCCCAGTTTTTCTTCCGGGATGCCGATACCGGTATCGCGGACGGTTAAATGTACGCGCGTTTTCGTGTCGCTGACCGGTGTTGAGGAAAGGAGAACGCTGACCACGCCCGCTTCGGTGTATTTAATGGCATTGGCAACAAGGTTGGTGGCGATCCGCATGTAACGCACCGGGTCGCCCATCACCATAAAGCACCCCTTTTCCTGCGCGCTAAAGTTCAGCATCAGGCCTTTTTTGCTGGCTTCGGGGGTTAGCAGGCCGATTACGCGCTTCATGGAATCGTGCAAATCAAATGGAATGTTTTCCAGTTCAAGGTTGCCCGATTCTATTTTTGAGATATCGAGAACATCGTTTACGATTTCCAGCAGGCTTAAGGAGGCATCGTGCATGGTTCCCAGCATTTCGACATGTTCAGGCGGCGGTTCATTTCGGAGAATTAGATCGGCCATGCCGATAATGCTGTTGAGCGGTGTGCGCAATTCGTGCGACATATTGGCAAGGAAGTCTGATTTGATGGCATTGGCGGATTCTGCTGCGTCCTTGGCGATTTTCAGAGCTTCCTTTTCCATTTTTTCCTGTTGCAGCAGCATGTTTTTTGCGAAGTACATCAGGGCAATCGACAGCAAAAATCCTGTGGCGAGGGATGACAACACCAATATCAGGTCAAAAGTATTCCTCTCAATGCGATCGGTCAGATGTAGGTCCATCCGGCCATGAAGTTCTTCGTAGACTTTTGAGAAGGTATCAATTGTTAATGTGGCACTGTCAAAAAACTTCTGGCCGTAATTGTTCGGCGTTTCGTTTGCGATTCCGGCCAGCGCATAAAACAGCCCCATGGTTTTCTGAAGCTGCTCTTTTGCGCGGATCTTTTTTTCAATCTGGTCTGAGACGTTTTCGGGATCTTTACCTTCAATGATGCCGATGGAATAAATATAACGGTTTTCCCAGCTTTCCAGCATGCCGAGAATTTGATGGAGCGTTTCGAGGTTTTCATTATCCAGCACGTCGTTTTTTGTCAGGGCGGCGGTTATTCTCCCGCGTGCATAGGCCATATTGTTGCTGATATAGGGGATGATGTTCACCATTACATCCATCATGTAATAGGTTTCCATTTCCGGGTCCAAAATGAGATTGGAATTATCACCGACGCGTTTCATGAACTGGAGAAGTGCGCGGGTGGCCTTATCCTGTCTTTCAAAATGCTCGAGCGGCGTTTCCGTTTCAATCTGTTCGATGGATTGCAGAAGCTGGTTTTTGATTGCGCCCCATTCTTCTGTAAGGGCAAGCTCTATTGCATCGTCGTGCAGCGCATCGACAGCGGAAACCTGCGCAAGAAAAGCATCCCGGTAGGCAGGCAGATCAGAAGTCTCGATGCCAGAGACATCCGCAATAAAATTTTTGCCCCGGAAGCGTTGTGCTGTGATAAGCGTATTGTAGAGTTCCTGGTGGTAGCGCAGGCCCACGCGCTCGTGCTGTGTAAATTTTATTTCTTCATATCCATCATGGATCAAAAGATAGGCGGCCACACTAAAGGGCAATAGAAACAATACAGCCGTAACCGGAACAAAGTAGCGTTTTAGATATTTCATTGGATTTCGGACGATAGATTCTCCCACACCAACGCATAGGATACCAAAATCCCTGTCCTGTCGCTACGGTTGTATTGCAGAGGGCGCTAAATTCAAGATTTTAAGCTGCGATTTTCAGCGGGCCTTTTTCGAACAGCTCTTCCACGTACGCCCAGTTGACGAGGTTATCGACGAAGGCTTCGAGGTATTTGGCGCGCGCATTGCGGTAGTCGATGTAGTAGGAATGTTCCCACACATCGCAACCCAGAAGCGCCGTCTTGCCGGAGGTCAGCGGGTTGTCGGCATTGGCGGTTTTCATGATTTCCAGCTTGCCGTTTTTATCCATGACCAGCCATGCCCAGCCCGAGCCGAACTGCGTCGTGCCGGCCTCGATGAACTTGCCGCGGAAATCCTCATAGCTGCCGAAGCTGCTTTTGATGGCGGTTTCAAGCGCGCCGGGGTGGGCGCCGCCGCCGTTTTTCTTCATCCACTTCCAGAAATGATTGTGGTTCCAGTGTTGCCCGGCATTGTTGAATAGGCCTTGCTGGCCTTGCTTATGGGCGTTGATGACGACCTGTTCCAGCGTGTCGCCCATGTTGGGCAGCCCCTCGATGATCTTGTTGCCGTTATCGACATAGGCCTTGTGGTGCTTGTCGTGGTGGTATTCCAGCGTTTCCTTCGACATGTAAGGCGCCAGCGCGTCATAAGCGTAGGGGAGTTCGGGAAGGTCGAAAGCGGCCATGGTTTATGTCTCCTTTGTTTTTTCTTTCTATAAAGTAGAGGTTTTATTCGTTTATTCAAGCCCGGATTTTTAAACTACAGAGTACGCAGAGGTCACAGAGAAGTATTTTTTAAAACTCTGTTTGTCTCTGTAGATTATAGCTAAACATATAATTATTGATGGGTGACGCCTCCAGTTTCACAGAAAGACGCGAAGGCGCAAAGAAATAAAAAGGAAAGGAAGAATAAGTCTTTATAATAAGCCGATTTTATTCTTCTTGGTGCCTTTGTGTCTTCCTGTAAAAAAGGAGATTGGAATCTGTCGGTAATTTTAGGATCAGCTATAAATAACTATGGCTTCAACACTTTCATATTGCGGGCAGATGGTCAGGGAACGAGACCCGGACCGTTTTCTGATTTCCATGCTGATGCCGTCCGAGGTGCGGGAGGCGCTGTGGGCGCTGTTCGCCTTCAACCATGAAATCGCCAAAACGCGGGAGGTAGTGAGCGATACGACGCTCGGGCATATCCGCCTGCAATGGTGGCGCGAGGCCGTGGGCGCGGTTTACGAGGGCGGGGCCGTGCCGGAGCATGAGGTGGTCGGGCCGCTGGCGGAGGTTACCAGGAAATATAATTTGCCGCGTGGCGCGTTTGAGGATTTGATTTATGCGCGGGAATTTGATCTGGAAGGGGTCGCACCTGCACATCTGGAAGGGTTTTTGATTTATGCCGATCATACATCAACGCCTTTGATGAAGCTGGCCATGACGATCTGTGGCGACGACCCGGAGGCCGAGCCGGTGCAGCCCGTGGCGATCAATTATGCGCTGGCCGGAATTTTGCGCGCCGCAGCGATTCACAGGGCGCAGGGGCGCAGCTTTTTGCCGGAGGGCAGGGGAACGCCGGAAGGCATAAAAGCCGTTATTGAGGGGGGTATTGCGGAGGGGCTTGGTCCCCAAAGCCGGTTTTTACGGCTTTCGGACTGTATGGCACAGACTTACCTGAGGCGGATAAAAGTCCTGAAATACGATGTTTTTAGCCCGAAAATGGCCGTTCCGCCGCCTTTTTTGGCCTTGCGCATGCTGGCGCATGGTTTGTTATCATAATTTTAAGGTTGTCCGGGCAGAATGGATAATGCTAGGGTTCCGGCATTATAACAAATAAATATAAATCAAGGGGTTAGGGTAGCCATGGTCGATTCAACAAAAGGCATCGGTTCCACACCGGGGGTCAGCAACGCGAACAAAAAACCGCAGGCCACGGAAGCCAAACGCGCCGAGCGTTTGCAGGAATCGCGCAAGGCCGATGAAGTCAGCATCTCCCGTGAGGCGCAGGAAGCCCAGGCCAAAGAACAGGCCCGCGCCGCCCGTCTCGCGCTCGAAAAATCGGATGAGTCTCTGGGCCTCGACCCTGAATTCGATCAGGCCGTTTAGATTTTTCAAGCCGCTATTTTTAGGGAGTTCAACCAGCCATCGAGATCGTTAAGCGCGCGGGAGGTATAGGCTTTCTTCTTGTCCATTTTTTTGTTTTTGCCACGGAATTTGCCTTCGGGTTGGGGGAAGAGGCCGAAATTGATGTTCATCGGCTGGAAGGTTTCGGCTTCGGCGCCGCCGGTGATGTGGTTCAGAAGTGCACCCAGCGCCGTCGTGACGGGCGGCAGTTCCATCGGTTGCCCCAGTTTTTCCGCCGCAGCAAAGCGCCCGGCCAGAATGCCCACGGATGCGCTTTCGACGTAACCTTCACAGCCTGTGATTTGCCCGGCGAAGCGGATGCGCGGCATGGCCTTGAGTTGCAGGGTTTCATTCAAAAGTTTCGGCGAATTGATGAACGTATTCCGGTGCAGGCCGCCGAGGCGCGCGAACTCCGCATTCTCAAGGCCGGGGATCATTTTGAAAACACGCGTTTGCTCGCCGTATTTCATCTTGGTTTGAAACCCGACGATATTATAAAGCGTACCGAGCGCGTTATCCTGCCGCAATTGCACCACGGCATAGGGGCGCTCGGGCGAATTGGGGTTGGTCAGGCCCACCGGCTTCATCGGGCCGAAACGCAGGGTTTCAACGCCCCGCGCCGCCATGACCTCGACGGGCAGGCAGCCGTCGAAATAGGGTGTATCTTTTTCCCATTCCTTGAAGTCGCCGTATTCGGCGGTCAAAAGCGCCTGCACGAAGGCGTTGTATTGCGCCTCGTTCATCGGGCAGTTGATGTAGTCTTTGCCCGTTCCTTTATCATAGCGTGACTGGAACCACGCGACATCCATGTTGATGGAGTCCTTATGCACGATGGGCGCGATGGCATCGAAAAACGCGAGCGAGTCCTCGCCCGTAAGATTTCGGATCGCTTCGGCCAGCAGGGCGGAGGTGAGGGGGCCGGTCGCGATGATGACGCTGTCCCATTCTTCGGGGGGCAGGCCGGAAACTTCGCCGCGTTCGATGGTGATGAGGGGGTGGTCGGTGAGCGCCTTTGTAACTCCGGCAGAAAAGATGTCGCGGTCGACGGCCAGCGCACCGCCGGCGGGGACGGCGGCTTTTTTTCCCTCGCGCATGATAAGCGAACCGCAGCGGCGCATTTCCTCATGCAACAGGCCGACGGCGTTATGCTCCATATCGTCGGAGCGGAAGGAGTTCGAGCAGACCAACTCGGCCAGCCCATCCGTTTTATGCGCGGGCGTTTTGACGTGCGGGCGCATTTCATGCAGCACGACAGGCACGCCCATTTGCGCTGCCTGCCAAGCGGCCTCGGACCCGGCCATGCCGCCGCCGATGATGTGGATGGGTTTTGTGTTCATGGGCGTTTTATAACCACGAAGCGCACGAAGGTCACGAAGTTTTGGATATTTGTGTGTAACCTTAAGAGGTTGAACGTTAATGCCAGTGGCTGCGCTTTGCCCGCCGTAAAAATTAATAAAGGGTAAAACTGCGCTGTTAAATGGTTAAAATTGCCATTTATTCCAAATCCTTATATCATTTAGAGAGGATGGAACGCGTGGGATCAGGTGCACATTCCCGTAACGGCGGGTTGTGCGTTCGCATATTTTTGACGGTTTTTGCCGTGTTTTTGCTCGCGGGTGGGCAGGCGCGCGCGGCGACTTATTACATGTCGCCCACTGGCAACGATTCCAATCCAGGCACGTTGGCCGCGCCGTGGCGGACGATGGATCGGTTGCAGCGGGCACAATCGACCCTGCGGCCCGGCGATACAATTATCTTTCGGGGCGGGGACTATTTGGAAACGGATGCGGCCAGCAACGAGTATTATAGCTGGAGAGCCGATGGCACGGCTTCCGCCCCCATTACCTATAAAAACTATCCCGGCGAAAAACCCGTTCTCGTTTACGACAGGAGGAATGCAAGCCTCTACCGTGCGCCGGGCTACGATTACAGGCAGCCCGCCCCCCCGGGAGCCACCAGACCCAGTACCGGGCATTATTTATCGGGCGATTATCTGGTCGTCGACGGCATTCATTTCCGGCAGACGGAAGAGTCGCGACGTCTATCCATCATCGACAACACCTATATCGTGAACAGGCATTGGGCGATAACAGGGGGAGTCACAATATGGGGGAACAATGTAACTTTGCGAAATTGCTCTATCGACAACACCGCGCAGACCCCCCTTTTTTACGCTGGCAGCAACGTCATGGTCGAGCGTTGCACGATGACCAACAACGCTTCTCACAGCCTGTATATTTCAGGCCGGAACGGGACGTTCCGCTATAACACGCTGGACGGCAGCCGCGCCTTCGGGAACCAGGAAGGGTTTCAGATCCAGTATGTTGGCACAGACAACAACAAGATCTACGGCAATATAATCATCAACGGGCAATCCTCGGGCGTGACGGTGTCCGGCGGTGCCACAAACAATGAGGTCTTCAACAACATCTTCATCAACCCGGGGATGAAAAGGCGTGTCTCGCCGTGTACTGATCCCAACGCCGGATCCTGCGGCGGCAGCGGCGTAGCCATAAGCTTCTGGTGCGAGAAAGCTGATTTGGGAGAAGGAAACAAGATCTACAATAACACATTCATGGGCAGCACTCTCGGTGGCCTGATCATGGATGGCGCTTGTCCGAGGTATAGTAGCCAGCCGTTGGGCCGCAAGGTTCAAATCTACAACAATATTTTCCATCCCAGCGCGCCGATCCGGGCCGGCCTGAGCCTGCCCAATGTTCGCAACAACATCTATTTCAACATCAGCGGCGCGGTTCCGGGTGGCAACAGGCTGGTCAACCCGAACCTCAGAAACCCGAACGGCAATACATCGGCGGATGCGATGCTTCAGGCGGGATCGCCGGCGATCGACACGGCGATCGATCCTGCGCCTGCTCTGGATTATCAGGGCGGGACGCGGCCTGTCGGTCCGAGGAAGGACGTCGGCGCGTTCGAGTACGGTTCCGTCGCCGACCCCGACGCCGGCGGCCCGCTGGGCGGCGGCGCGCCGCCGCCGCCGGGAGGAGGTGCGACCTGCCCGCCGGGGACGGTGCCCGGGCCGGGAGGAGGAACGAATCCGCCGCCACCACCGCCTGTTCCGCCACCCAGTGGGGGGCCGCCGCCGAGCGGTTCGGGTACGACATATTACGTGGCCACAACGGGCAGCGACACCGCCGCAGGCACGGCTACCGCGCCGTTCAAAACGATTGGCCATGCGGCCGATGTAGCGAGGGCAGGGGATACTGTAATAGTCCGCGCCGGCAGGCACCAATCTTTTTTAATTCGTGGTAAAAATGGCAGGGCAGATGCGCCAATTACGATCAAGGGGGAGCCCGGCGCGATCGTGGACAGGTATCCGCGAGGGCCGGGAGGGCTCTGGGTCATCCAAATCAGCGGAGGAAGCTATATCACTCTCGACGGGCTGGAACTGACCGATTCAAATCCTGTGCTCCCGGCAGGCATGTGCGCGGCAGAAACTCCTCAAGCCGATGGCAGGGGCGGTCTCGTGCTTTATGGCGAGCCGCACCATATCATCGTAAAGAATATGAACATTCATCATGTGCGCAGCCAGGCGATTCTGGGAGTCGCCCATGATTCACAGTTCATCAACAACCATCTTCACGACAACGGGTTTCAGGGAACGAGCTATACAAAACAGGCTTATGGAACATATTTGGAAGGACATCGCCTGTTAATCGCCGGAAACAGAGTCCATAACAATAGCGGAAACGGCATCAGGACGGGTAATATCGCTTCGGCGCAGGGAGGACGACTCCTTCTGGTGGATTCCGTTATTGAAAACAATCTCATTTATAATAACGGCGGCCGGTTCCCGCACACCAACGGAAACACAGGAGTGTGCAGCGTTCAAACAGGCGGCGATGGCATCGTCGTCTATGGGGGATCTGGAAATATTGTCCGCAATAATATTGTTTACGGGAGCGGCGGCAAAGGTATCGCCGTTTTCCAGGATACGGCCGTCAGCAACACGCCGAATGCTGTCTATAACAATACCGTTTATCAAAACACGACAGCCGGACTTTGGACCACCGATGTGTATGGCGTTAATAACAGGACACTAATAAGGAATAATATCTCATACCTTAATGGTGGGCCCGCTATAGCCGGGGTGGCGGCTGTCACTACCAACAACCTGACGACGAACCCGAATTTCGTGAATGCGGCGGGCGGGGATTTTCATCTGAATGCCGGAAGCCCGGCTATCGACACAGGTGTGACGCTGCCGCAGGTGCCGAATGATTATTACTGGGCTACGCGGCCCTTCGGTTCGGGCTATGATATCGGCGCGATCGAGCAGGGTGCGCCTCCCGGTACGCCGCCGCCTGGCACTACACCGCCGCCGAGCGGCGGAGGTGGCCTGAACTGCATCCCCGCACCCGTCTGCCCGCCGGGAACTGTTCCCGCACCGGGAAGCGGGACGGGCGGGACGTTCTCTGATCCGCCGCCCGCGACGGGGCCCATTACCCCGCCGCCGCCCTCGGGCGCGGGCAATACCTATTGGGTGGCGACGAACGGCAGCGACAGCGCCGCCGGAACGGCCACCGCGCCGTGGAAGACGATTGCCTATGCGGTAAAACGGATGAACGCGGGCGACACGACCTATGTGAGGGGCGGTACATACAACGAGGGGCTGATACGGTTCAGTAAATCCGGCGCGTCCGGCGCGCCGATCCGCTTGCTCAACGCCCCCGGCGAGAGGCCGATCATTGATTTTGGCGTAACCGAAAGCAACCGCATAACAAATATGATGTTGCTTCAGAGCAGCGCAGGCCCTTGCTGCGATACGCCAATCAGCTGGATCACCATCGAAGGATTTGAAATACGCAGAGGATGGGACGGAATAAAATTCTACAGCGCCCAGAATGTTACCATTCGCCGAAACTGGCTCCATGATAATACGGGCATGGGGATTCTGGGCAACGGCCACAATAACGTGAATGTTCTCATGGATCGCAACAGGATCAATCACAATGGAACATTTGTCAATTGCGGCATATGCAACCTGGAACACGGCATATACGTTGCCGGCCGTTCGATGGTCGTTACGAATAACCTTCTATACGACAACCTGTCTTTCGGACTTCAGTTAAACGGGAGCTCGATCCCCTCCTCAGACTGGATCGTTGCCAACAACGTCTTTGCCAACAATAACTACAGGGCCGGGATGGTCGTGTGGGGGAATCCCCGAAACGTCAGGATTGAAAACAATATCTTTTATGAGAATTGCAGCAAGAACGGGTCCCCTTGCGCCAATGTGCAAGGCATTAACATGAGCGCCGGTGTCAGGAACGTAAGCATTAAGAATAATATTTTTTATGCGACCGGTTCCGGCGGGGTTCTCCCATGGACCAGCGGCAGGACCGTAGGCCTTCATTACACGGAATCGGGCAACATCGTGAACACGGTCAACCCCGGCATGGTCAATCCGATGGGTGGGGACTTCCATCTGAATGCTGGATCGCCCGCTATCGACAAAGGGATAACGTTGCCGCAGGTGACGTGGGATCATGACGGCGGGGCGCGGCCGTTTGGTGCGAATTATGATATCGGCGCGTATGAACACGGCTCCCCGCCCGACTCCGGCAGTCCGCCGCCAAACCCGACAGGCGGTGCCGGGGGTGTGATAGGTGGCGGAGGTGGTGGCGGTGTGACGTGCGTGCCGGTAGGGTGCGGGGCGGATGCGCCGCTGCCGCCGGCGGAGTTTACGGGGGAGACGACCACGCCCCCCGGCACAGGCAGGAATTACTACATGTCGCCCTCGGGCAACGATTCAAATCCCGGCACCGAGGCCGCGCCGTGGCGTACGCTCGACCGGCTGCAGCAGGCGCAATCCATCCTGCGCCCCGGCGATACGGTCTGGTTCCGGGGCGGGGATTATATCATCAACGATTCCTCTGCACGGAAATCTTACAGCTGGAGCGCCGAGGGCACGGCATCAAACCCGATCATCTACAGGAATTACGCGGGTGAAACCCCCGTGATTGTAGGGGACAGGCGGGCCCCGAGCTATTATGACAAGGATGGAAATCCCGTTGGCGGGACCATGATCTTCCTTCAGGACTACATCACGATTGACGGGTTAAATTTCAGGGAGACGGCTGGCCAGCGCCTTGCGGGTGGGCATGGCAACAACCCCAACAACAGAAACACAGGCCCATCATGGACACCCATCTCGACATGGGCAACAGGGGTTACGGTTCGCAATGTTTCCATCGAGGGATTCGGATTGGGGATGTATTACTCAGGACGAAACCTTTTATTCGAGCATAACCGGGTCTGGAACACGCGGTCGCACCGCCTTTATATATCGGGGGAGGCTGGAACTTTTCGCTATAACGTCCTTGGCGGCCCCTACGGTTACTGGAACCAGCAGGGATTCCAGGTTCAGTATTCAAAGTCCAAAGGCAATAAAATCTACGGCAACCTTGTCTATGACGGAATGGCCACAGGGATGGTTTTTTCCGGCGGTGTTTCCTACAACGAAGTATTCAATAACATCTTCATTAATCCGGCAAGCAAAGCGGACAATATCATAGGGGGAAGTTCTGCTCTGGCCGTTTGGTGCGAGAAAGACGGGGGCACGGTTGCCGTGGGAATGGGGAACGGGAATAAATTTTATAACAACACCATGATGGGATACACTAGAGGCTCTGTCTTTTCGGATCCCCTGACACCAGCTTGTCTGGGCGTGCGGCCGATTTCAAAAATCGAGATATACAACAACATCTTTTATCCGAGCAAACCGATCCGCCTTGGATTGACCCAGAATTATTCCAACATCCGCAACAACATCTTCTACAACATCATTGGGGCGGTCCCGCCGGGCAATATGCTCATAAATCCGAACCTTGCCAATCCCGGTGGCACGCTGGCGGCGGATGCGATGCTGCAGGCGGGAAGCCCGGCGATCGATGCGGCGGTCGATCCCGGACCCGATCTTGATTATCAGGGGGGCACGCGGCCCGTAGGCCCAAGGAAAGATATCGGGGCGTTTGAATTCGGCGCGCCGCCGGGACCTCTGGGCGGGCCTCTGGGCGTTATTATCCCGCCATCTGCGGGTTGCCCCGTGCCGGGAACTTTCCCGCCTCCGCATGTCATCGAGGAAGGGGTTTACCTCTGCCCGCCATAGGATAGAGGCTTAAGGTCCTGATCTGCCTATCATAAAATAGTTAATATTGTATTATTATGGGAATAATGGGTACCATAATAATATGGCACAGGCACATATTCCTGTTAACGCCGATTACGGCGGCAGGAAGCGGGTTTTAGCAATAATAGCGGTTTTTGCCGCGCTGTTACTGTCTTTCGGGCAGGCGCGGGCGGCGACTTATTATGTGGCCACGACGGGGAATGATGGCGCTGCGGGCACGCAGGCCGCGCCGTGGAAGACGATAAAATATGCCGTAAGCAAGATGAACGCGGGCGACACGACCTATGTCCGTGGCGGGACGTATAACGAAGGGATGATCTGGTTCAGGAAATCAGGTACCGCCTCGGCCCCGATCAAGCTCCTCAACGCCCCCGGCGAATCGCCGAAAATCAATTTCACGGGCAGCGGCTATCTCGGGATATTGATCGCAGCGGGATCAGGTGCCGGCTATCCTGGCCCGATTGGCTGGATCCATGTCGAAGGCTTTGAGATCACGAACGGGATTGTCGGGTTTAGGCTTAATAATTTCCATGACGGGGTCATCCGGCGGAACTGGATTCATCATGCTCGTTCCCAGGGGATACTGGGCAACGGTAGGAATGTGCTGATCGACCGCAACGTCATTAACCGTGTCGGGGATTTTGCAGGTTGCGCGGCGGGAAAACTCCACTCACCCGATAGCGGCGGTATTGGAACAGTCTGCAACAAGGATCACGCCATATACGGGACAGGACCCAACTGGGTGGTTACGAACAACCTGATCTACGACAACCTTGCCTTCGGTGTCCATGCGGCGGGCTATCCTGTTATTTATCACGGTACAAAACGGATGGCTATGGATGAGAGTTACGCGGGGGCGGATAACTGGCTGATCGCCAACAATACGATTGCTTATCACAACCAGCGTTCCGGAATTGTCTTCTGGCAACCAGGCGCAAAGAACGGGAAGGTCATCAACAATATTCTTTATGAGAACGCTCAGGTGGCTGGCAGTGAACAAGGCGTTTCATTCCTGAACGATGGCGGCGGTCACCTCATTCAAAACAATCTTTGTTACGCGACCGCGCCGGGAGCCACAAAATGCATTGAAGACGCACCGGGAAAGTACACCGCGTCCGGCAACATCGTGAACACGGCCAATCCGAATTTTGTGAGTGCAGGGCCGACGATATCGGGTGTGCCGAATTTCCACCTGAATGCGGGATCGCCCGCTATCGACAAAGGGATAACGTTGCCGCAGGTGACATGGGATCATGACGGCGGGGCGCGGCCATTTGGCGGCGGGTTTGATATCGGCGCGTATGAACATGGCTCTCCGCCCGACTCCGGCAGTCCGCCGCCCAACCCGACAGGTGGTAGTGTGCCGCCGCCGACAGGAGGTTGCGCGGCGGGGGGAGGAGCGGTAGTTGGTCAACCTCTGTCGCCGCAGGGCAGAAAAACTTACTACGTTGCCACAACGGGAAATGATTCAAACCCCGGCACGGAAGCCCAGCCATTCAAAACCATAGCGCGCGGATCGCAGGCGCTCTCGGCGGGCGATACGCTCCTGAT
>DIHF01000069.1:0-2470 GCA_002420015.1 Micavibrio sp. UBA5703 | reverse complement strand
AGCGCCTATACGCGTTATGCCGCCTATCAGGGCGAGCAGGTTCTAATCAGACCCACTAAATTTTCGAACTATACCGTGTGGTTTTCAGTCAGGAATGCCTATATCGAACTGAGCGGCCTGACGATTGATGGCGAAAACAGCATATATGAATTGAGAACGGATAATTCTTTTAATTCGAGCGGTGCGTTTCTTTCTGCTCATCACATTCGTGTCATCGGCAATGAAATAAGAAGTCCAAACAACAAAATTATAACTGTAGACGGGCAGACATATAACCCATCCAGTTGTGTTTTGTTCGGTGGTGGAGGGGGCAATGAACTCATTGGCAACCACATTCATGATTGCGGCAGCTACGGCATATATGCCCAATATAGTGGGGGACTCATCGAGGGAAATGTCGTCCATGATACGGGACGTTATGCTGTTCATTTGTTCAGTTATCATACCAACGATAACTGGATCATCAGGAACAACAGATTTTATAATAATGGAATAAGAGGAACCGAGAAAAGTCCCGGACAAATAGAGCATAGCCCTTCTGTTCTTATTTCACATGGCAAGAACAATCAGGTTTATAACAATCTGGTTTATGGGAGCCACGCGGGCATTCGAGTGTGGGGTAACGCCGATAATACGCTTGTTGCGAACAATACGGTTTACGGCAACAAAGGTTATGGCATACGGGTCGATAGCACCAATAGCGACAACACCCGCATCGTCAACAATATTTCCTACGGCAACGGTAGTGGCCAGATTGAAAATGTCGGCGCGGGAACGGTGCAGCAAAATAACATCACGACCAATCCGAATTTTGTGAATGCGGCGGGCGGGGATTTTCATCTGAATGCCGGGAGCGCGGCGATCGACAAAGGTGTGACGCTGCCGCAGGTGCCGAATGATTTTGCCTATGGCAAGCGCCCTGCAGGTGCGGCTTACGACATCGGCGCATTCGAGCACGGCGCGCCGCCGGGGACGTCTCCGGCGCCGCCCTTGCCCGGAGGTGGAGGAGGGGCTGCGGGTTGTGTGCCACCGCCGCCACCTCCTCCACCGACACCGCCCGTCTGCCCGCCGGGGACGGTGCCCGGGCCGGGAGGTGGAGCGGGAGGTGGGACGGCCGTTGGCCTGCCGCTGCCGCCGAGCGGGACGGGCAAGACTTATTACGTGGCCACAACGGGGAATGATTCAAACCCCGGCACGGAGGCTGCACCGTTCAAAACCATCGCGCGCGGTTCGCAGGCGATGGCATCGGGCGATACGCTCCTGATCCGGGCGGGAACCTACAGAGAGGCGATGCGAAATGGTTCCAAAGGATTCAAGCTCGCCAAGGGAACGTCCGCCGGCCTGACCCGCTTTGCCGCCTATCCGGGGGAGCAGGTCATTATCAAACCCGCAGACGATCTTCTCCATGTGATTCATTTTTCGGACGAGAGCGATTCCTTTGTCGAGATCAGCGGCCTGACCATCGACGGGGCTGATCTGAAGGGAACAGCAGTAAACAAGCAAACATTAGATGGAGTCAACTACACCAAAGTCTTAACGGGTTACGGCATAAAAGGAGTCCGCAGCAGCCGCATCATCGGCAATGTGATCCGGAACCTCGATATGGGCATGAGCGGCGGCCCCAACACCCAGATCATGGGCAATGAAATCTACAATATGAAGTCTTACGGGATTTATTCGGGCCCCGGCGATAACGGCGTTTTTGCCTGCAACAGAATCCACGATACCGGCGGCTTTGCCATGCACCACTACAACGCTTACGGCAAGACCAACAGCAACTGGAGAATTTACAACAACGTCATCTACCGTGTGGGCAGGGGGTATACGCATTCCTCTTCGGGGGGCAGGATACGCACGGCCTCGGCGGTCATCATTTCCAGCGGCCAGGGCAACCAATTTTACAACAACATTATCTATGACAGCAACGGCGCCATCTCCGTCAATTACCGGGGCGTTTCTGATACCCTGATTGCCAACAACACGGTCTACGGGAACGACAAGTACGGCATTATAGTCGGGTCTGCACGGAACACGCGGGTGATCAACAATATCTCGTATGATAATGGCGGCGCGGCGATCACGGATAACGGTACGGGCACCGTGCAACAGGGCAACGTGACGACGAACCCGAACTTTGTGAACGCGGCGGGCGGGGATTTTCATCTGAACGCCGGATCGGCGGCAATCGACAAGGGCGTGAGTTTAAGCGAGGTGCCGATCGACAAAGACGGCGGCACACGCGGCCCGGCATGGGATGCTGGCGCGTATGAGTTTGGTGCCACGCCCGATCCGTCGAAGACATGTGCGATTCCTCCGCCGATTCCCGGCGGCGGGACGACAGGTGGAGGAGGCGGAGTTGGAGGAGGTTTAACCTGCGTTCCCGCACCCGTCTGCCCGCCGGGGACGGTGCCGAGCACGACGGGTGGGGGCGGTTCATCACTCGATCAGCCGCCTGCGACGGGGCCGATCA
>DIHF01000050.1:23094-39778 GCA_002420015.1 Micavibrio sp. UBA5703 | reverse complement strand
CAATCGCACAATCACCAGAGCGGATCTTGCCGAGGCCGTGTACGAGCAGGTGGGTCTGTCACGCAACGAATCGGCCGATCTTGTCGAGGCGGTTCTGAACGATATTTCAGAAGCGCTGGTGCAGGGCCATAACGTCAAGATTTCTTCCTTCGGAAGTTTTTCGATCCGCGAGAAGGGCGAGCGCATTGGCCGCAACCCGAAAACCGGGGTCGAGGTGCCGATCTCGCCGCGCCGGGTTCTGGTCTTCCGCGCCTCGCACGTCCTCAAGGACAGGATCAACGGCGGCGACGGCAAGGGCGTCAGCGACGGATTTTAATATTTTAAATTGAGAGGGGTATTCGAATGAGCACGCAAGCCAGGCCCGTTGAATCGCAGACGGAGCAGTATTCTTTGCTGGGTAAGGAAGATGCACCGGTTCAGGCCGGATCGAAGAAGTCGGCGGGTGCGTTCCGCACCATCAGCGAAGTTGCGGAATCGTTGAATGTGCCCCAGCACGTCCTGCGGTTCTGGGAGACGAAATTTACGCAGGTAAAACCTTTGAAGCGCGGCGGCGGTCGCCGTTATTATCGGCCGGAGGACGTGGCCCTGCTCGAAAAAATCCACCACCTTCTCTATACCGAAGGCTATACGATCAAGGGCGTTCAAAAACTTCTGCGCGAGGTCGGCAAGGCGCAAATCCTTCAGGGTGCCGTGGCGCGCCCTGCCGCAGGCGTAACCGTGGCCCAGCCAGTGCAACAGCAGGCGGCGGCGGCACAACAGGCCCCCAAACCTCAGTCGATACAGCAACAACAGCCGCAACCGGGCAAATTCACCCCGGCGCAAAAAGCAGCTCTGGAGTCGGTTCTTACGGAGCTTCTGGAGCTGCGTACGTTGGTCAGGGCGGACGGCTAAGGCGGTTTTTACTTATATAGTTTGCATCAGCCTGTGAAATGCTATAGGTATTTCACGCTAAATCTGTGAAATGTCGGAGTGTGGCGCAGCCTGGTAGCGCACTTGCATGGGGTGCAAGGGGTCGCAGGTTCAAATCCTGTCACTCCGACCAGCCTTCGCCCTTACGGGCTTCGGCTGGCTTACGCCTTATCAGGAGCGTAAGTAGTTTCTTTGAATTATTTGATCGTAATGACAGCCATATTCATATATGTAACCTGTGCCAGCCGGGAGGAAGCCGGGAAAATCGCGGATGCGCTCGTGGAATCGGGGCTGGCGGCGTGCGTGAATATTATGGGCGCGCAAGAATCCGTTTACCGCTGGCAGGGCAAAATCGAAAAGGCCTCGGAAACGGGCATTCTCATCAAAACCCGCGATGATCTGTTTGAAGCCGTCAAAGACAAGGTTTTGGCCCTGCACAGCTATGATTGCCCGTGCATTGCCGCCTGGCCAGTTACGAAGGGGCATGCGCCTTATCTTGAGTGGATAAACGCCGAAACGCGCTGAAATTTGCAGGGTGTGGTATTAAAATACCGTCACAATATGCCTCTGATTTATAACTATTTTCGTTGACAGGGGGTGCCGCTTGGGGCATAACACCCGCATTCTTTGACGATAAGGACAACAAAAATGAAAACATATTCTGCCAAGGCCGGAGAGGTCGAGAAGAAATGGATTATTATCGACGCGGAAGGCGTCGTGCTGGGCCGTCTGGCCAGCGCCGTGGCGATGCGCCTGCGCGGCAAGCACAAGCCCCAGTTCACCCCGCACATGGATTGCGGTGACAACGTGGTTGTCATTAACGCCGCGAAAGTTCGCCTGACCGGGAAAAAGCGTGAAAATCACACGTTCTACTGGCACACAGGCTATCCGGGCGGGATCAAGCAACGCACGCAGGGCCAGATCCTTGACGGGAAATACCCCGAGCGCGTGGTCATGAATGCCGTGCAGCGCATGCTGCCCAAAGGTCCGCTGGGCCGTCAGGTTTTCAGCAATCTGCGCGTCTACCCGACCGCCGAGCATCCGCACGAAGCACAAAAGCCGGAAGTCCTTGACGTTGCCGGTATGAACCCCAAAAACAAAAGGGCTTAACGAACATGAGCGAGAAAGAAACAGAAGGTAAAAAACCTGCAGGACGGGTTAAAAGACTGGAAACCAGAAAGCCGGGAGCTGATGCTGCCGAAACTTCGGTGAAGGATCTCAGCCAGATCGGTGCTGCCACGGGCAAGGCTGCCTCCAAAGACGAGTCGGCTGGCGAACAAAAGCGCGAGCGCGTTCAAAAGATCGACAAGCAAGGCCGCGCCTATGCCACAGGCCGCCGTAAGGATGCCGTGGCCCGCGTCTGGCTCAAGCCCGGCAGCGGCAAGGTCACGGTGAACGAGCGCGACCAGTCCGTTTATTTCGCCCGCCAGACCCAGCGTCTGGTTCTGAACCAGCCGTTCCTGATCGTAAACTCGGTCGGCAGATACGACGTCATTGCAACGGTCAAGGGCGGCGGTTTGTCCGGTCAGGCCGGTGCGGTTCGTCACGGCATTTCCCGCGCTCTGGAGAATTACGACCCAGCGCTGCGCTCGGCCCTTAAAAAGGCCGGCATGCTGACCCGCGACGATCGTATCGTCGAACGTAAAAAGGTCGGCAAGCACAAGGCGCGCCGCTCCAAGCAGTGGGCCAAGCGTTAACATTTCAGGATTGCTCCGTACCTTCTACCAAAGAGATCGGCAATCTGCTCACAAAGGCGCTCTGGTCAGCAGGGCGCCTTTTTTTAAAAAAACATTGATTTTTTTCATAATCAATGTAAAACCCTCATTTTGTTGCAAAAAAGAGGTTATTCTATGAAGACACTATACTGGGATCAAGCAATTGCAGATCGGTTGTTTAGGGAAGTTCTTGAACATTTCATGGAGCGAGCGCAGCACCACGGTTCCGTTTTCGATGCGCAAATGGAGGAAATCAAAAAGCTTATTGCGGATAACAATATTATAGGGGCAATGGAAATAAAAGCTGAAGGGGTAGACGCTTCGATGTTTGCCATTAGACATACTGATCTAGAAAAAATAAAGAAAATCAAAAAGGATCATCCTGTCCATTCTCAGTGTGTCGCGATGCGCTATCAGACCATCGTTTGGGAATTCGAGAAGGTTATGAATGGAGATAATTTTGCTCAAGTCACGTTTAATGCTGTGCGTAGGCATGTGGATTCACAAAAAATCCTTGCTGGTGAAACCAGTGAAATTATGGGGGATTTGTCATCCATAGGTCAAAAGCAATCAGTTATTGTTTTTACCCAACTAGGGGAAGCAGTAGTAAAACACCAAGTCCTGAATGGAATTATGCTTTCCTTGAAAGCTTATAAGAAAATGGCTGAAAAATTGCTAGAAGATGACGGCGCTAGTTTGGAAGAAGATGAAATTTCTATTAGTCTTGGAATGCCTCACATGAAGTGTGTGGGGGTGGATTGGGCTTTTGATGAAATGCTAAGCCATGTTAACATGAGTCTAGATCAAATTCGTGGTGAAAATCCTGGCATAGAAAGCAGAACGTTGGCGGCCGATATTGATTATTCGCCCTTATAAATCCATCACACCCAAAATCCACGACAGCGTCTTTGTCGCGCAGAACGCCGCCGTCATTGGCGATGTGGAGATCGGTGCGGAATGCGGCATATGGTTCGCTGTAACCGTGCGGGGCGATGTCAACGACATCAAAATCGGCAAGCGTACGAATATTCAGGATGGCACGGTCATTCACGTCACCACGGATTTTTCCGGCACGTATATAGGCGATAACGTCACGGTGGGTCATGCGGCGGTGCTGCATGCCTGTACGATAGAGGATGAAGTGTTGATCGGGATGCAGGCCTGCGTTATGGATGGCGCGGTGGTGGAGACACGCTCTATGGTTGCGGCCGGGTCGCTGGTGACACCCGGAAAGCGGGTCAAAACGGGTCAGCTCTGGGCCGGACGCCCCGCGCAATACATGCGCGACCTTAAGAAAGAAGAACTGGAATATATCGACTGGTCGTCGAAGCACTACGCCAGACTGGCGAAGGAATATCGTGGCTAGACCTCAGACGCTCTTCACCCGTACATAACTTCCCGGCGCAGCCTCTATGCCCTTTGCGGGTTTGCGGGCGGCAACCTTGCCGCCGGTATAATCAGTGATCCATTGCTGCCAGTGAGGCCACCACGAGCCTTTATGCTCTTTGGCTTTGGACTGCCAGTTTTCAGGGTCGTCTGGCGCCGCCGATGAGGACCAGTAGCAGTATTTCTTCTTTGCGGGCGGGTTGACCACCCCGGCGATATGGCCCGAGGCGGCGAGGGTGAACGTACATTTCCCGCCGAGCAGTTTCGTTCCGGCAAAGGTCGCCTTCCACGGCGCGATGTGGTCCTCGCGGGTGGAAAGGAAATAGGCTGGCGTTTTAATTTTGCCGATGTCGATGGGCGTTTTGTTCATCGAAATGCCGCCGGGTTTTACGAGCAGATTGTCGCGGTAGAGCTTGCGCAGGTAAAAGCTGTGCATGGCGGCGGGCATGTTGGTGGAATCGTCGTTCCAGTACAGAAGGTCGAAGGGGAACGGCTCTTTGCCCATCAGGTAATTATTGATGACGAAGGACCAGATCAAATCATTGGCGCGCAGGAGCGAAAAAGTTCTTTGTAATTGCTTGGATTCAAGAATGCCTTTTTCCGCCATTTCGCGGTCGAGCAGGTCGAGCTGCTCATCATCCATGAACAGCTTCATGTCGCCTGCGTTGTCGAAATCCAGCAAGGTCGTCAGGAAGGTGGCGGAGGCGATTTTGTCTGATTGTTTTTTATCGGCAAGGTAAGCCAATGTAATGGCCAGCAGCGTACCGCCAAGGCAATAGCCGATGACGTTGCAATCAGGTTCACCCGTGATTTTTTCGATCTGCGTGAGCGAGGCGAGGATGCCGTCATCCATATAGTCCTCGAACCTTTTTTGCGCCATTTTTGCATCGGGATTGACCCACGACACCGCAAATACGGTATGCCCTTGTTCCACAAGCCATTTGATGAGGGAATTATCGGCGCGAAGATCGAGGATGTAATACTTGTTGATCCACGGCGGCACCACCAGCAAGGGGCGCTTGAACACCTTTTCCCCCGCCGGGTCATACTGGATCAACTGCATCATGTCGTTTTGAAAAATGACGCGCCCCGGCGTGGTGGCGATATTCCTGCCAAGCTCGAAGGCATCGTAATCGGTCGTGCTGATTTTCAGTTCGCCTTTGCCGCGTTCCAGATCGTCGATGAGGTTCTTCAACCCGCGCACCAGATTATCCCCGCCAGTCTTTAGCGTTTCCTTGATAACTTCGGGATTGGTCATTGCGAAATTCGTGGGCGAAATGGCGTTGGCGTAAAGCTGGGTGTAAAAATCGAGTTTCTTGCGTTCCTGATCGCTGAGGCCCTCGGCTTCGCGCACGGTATTTTGCATCCAGCGACAGGTAAGAAGGTAAGACTGCTTGATAAAATCAAAGAGCGCGCTTTTTTGCCATTCTTCGGCACGGAAGCGGCGGTCGCCTTCGGCGGGGGCGATGGTGTCCTCGCTTTCCTGACCGAGGAATTTCAGTGTGCTGTGCTGAAGCAGATTGGCCCAGTCGTTCCAGAAGGTGTTCTGTAATTCCCAGAATTTCTGTGGGTCCGACATGGTGCGCTGGATCATATCCATGTAGGTCTTGCTGATGTTCAGCGGATCGACGGATTTTGCATCCAGCGCCTTGCCGTATTGCTTCATTCCATTCTCAAAAAGCGGCAGTGCCCGGCCATAGGCATCGACCAGCGCCTCGCTCAACGCGAAAAAATCGGGCAGCTTGACGGTGTTTTCCGGTTCGTCCTTGGGGTGCGGGCGCGACATTTTTCTATCCGGGGTGAAGAAATCATACGCAGCAGGCAAGAAATCTGCCGCAAACGGGCAGAAAAAGCAATCAAAACAGTTGTGCTTAACTCCGTATGAGCGCTTGAACAGCCACCAGAATCGCATCTATCATGGATAGTCCATATTCTAGGGAGAGTATCTTGCATCCTTCAAAATCCTTAATTTGCCTTCTTTTTTCGATCGTCCTGCTGGCGGGTTGCAGCCATTTCCAGTCGGACGATGAATCCGATGCCGCAGAGGGCGGCGGGGAGAAGATTGTCCTGTACGATCAGGGCCAGGAACAACCCCGGCAGCCTTTGTCCCAGATGGACCTTTCGCCGACGGTTCTCTCGAGCGGCAATGTTCAGGTTTATTCCCTGGACGGTGCGGCTCCTGCCGGATCGGGCGGGTATTCCGGGGCCATCGTTACGAACGATCCGAGCGTACAGGTTTTCCCCTTGGACGATGAAATGGCCCGCGCGATGGGGCTGGGGCACGTTTCTTCGGGGATGCCTGCTGTGAATGTAGGGTCGGTGGAACAGGTCGATCTTGGCGCAGGCATGGGCCCGGCGCCCGTGCCATTACCGGCAGCAACGGTGAATGACGGCGTTATCCGCGTCTATTTCGACCATGATTCCTCGAAGGTTAATGAGAGCGCTGTCGGGGCGATTGCAGCGGCAGTTGAGAAACAGCAGGCCGGACCGGATACGGTTTTGAAGGTCGAAGGCCACGCCAGCACCGACACCAAAACCGACGATCCCGTCAAGCGCCGGATTATCAACCTCAAGGTTTCCATGGACCGCGCATTTGCTGTGGCCAAAAGCCTGATGGAAAAAGGCGTCCCGGCGGAGAAAATCAAGGCCGTAGGCCGTGGCGATACGCAACCCTCAGCCCCCGTCGAGGGGATGGATGCGGCGGCGGCCAGCAGGAGGGTTGAAATCTCCTCCGTTTCAGGGCAGTAATACGCCCCATGAAACAAGAACCTTTTCGTATAGCTATAGCCGGTCTCGGCACGGTCGGCACGGGCGTTGTCCAGTTGCTCCGCGCCAATGCTTCAATTATTGCCGCACGTTCAGGCCGCCCCATTGAAATCGCCGCCCTTTGCGACAGGGACAAGAACCGTGACCGGGGGTTTGTTGCCAGTGATTATAATTGGGTCGATGATGTACGCACTCTGCCGGAGATGGAGGGGCTGGACGCGATTGTCGAGTTGATCGGCGGCGCGGACGGGATTGCCTTTGATCTAGCCAAGGCGACGCTGGGCAAGTGGATTGCCCTTATCACCGCCAACAAGGCCATGCTGGCGCATCACGGTCTGGAGCTGGCCGAACTGGCCGAAAAGAAAGGCGCAAGAATTGGCTATGAGGCTTCGGTCGGCGGCGGGATTCCGATCATAAAAAGCCTGCGCGAAGGGCTGGCGGCCAATAATAGCCTCAGCATTCACGGAATTCTGAACGGCACATGCAATTACATCCTGACGCAGATGCAAAAAACTGGCGGGGATTTCGGCGATATCCTGAAAGAGGCCCAGAAAGCGGGTTTTGCCGAGGCCGATCCTTCTTTCGATATCGACGGCATCGACACGGCGCATAAGCTTACCATTCTGGCAGCGCTGGCGTTTAACACGCAGCCCGATTTTAAGTCCGTTCCGACAAAAGGTATCCGGGACGTTACAGGGACGGATATCAAGGCTGCTGAAAGTTTTGGCTACCGCATCAAATTGCTGGCCGTGGCGCAAAGGGGCGAGGATGGAAAAATCACGCGCAGCGTCGAGCCTTGCCTTGTTCCCGAAGGCAGCGCGCTGGGCGGCGTCGAAGGTTCCAATAACGCAATCATGATCGAGGGGGATTTCGTCCAGAAAGTTACTACAATCGGGCGCGGCGCGGGACGCAACGCGACGGCTTCGGCGGTGGTTGCGGATATTATCGACATGGCGAGGGGCGACAAGGCAATGTTCAAGCCGATATTCGGGGTTCCATCGCGGGAGTTGGCAAAGTCCGATTGGGGCGATCCGAAGGAAAGAAAAGGGCAATATTACCTGCGGATGAAGGCCACGGAGGCGTTTTCCGGCAAACTCGATCCGGTTGCGAATGTCGACGGGTTTAACTGCGGGATTACAGGTGAAATGAAGCAATCCGAGCTTCCCGCCGGGGCGTTCAGTATGCGGGTTGAGCCGTTATAATACTTGATCCGAAAGCGGTCATTGTTTAGGGTATGGGCATGTTTAATAAAGCACCGAAAAAAGAAGATAAAAACAGCGAAATCAGTCCTTTTATGGACCGAAATCTCGCCCTTGATCTCGTACGCGTTACCGAGGCAGCCGCTCTGGCGGCGGCCAATATGGTCGGGCGCGGCGACAAAGTCACCGCCGATCAGGTCGCGGTCGATGCGATGCGCGAGGCTCTCAACACCATGCATATTCAGGGCACGGTCGTGATCGGCGAGGGCGAGCGCGACGAAGCGCCCATGCTTTACATCGGCGAGAAGGTCGGCGAAGGAAAAGGGCCCAAGGTCGATATAGCGCTGGACCCGCTTGAGGGTACGGATATTACCGCTTCGGGCGGGCCGAATGCTCTGGCCGTTGTCGCCATGACGGATGAGGGCGGGTTTTTGAACGCGCCCGATGTTTACATGCAAAAGCTGGCGGTCGGTCCGGGGGTCAGCCCCGACGCGCTCGACATTGATGCGCCGATCGGTGACACGCTGCGCAAGGTCGCACGTGAAAAAGGCGGCCGCGTCGATGAACTCACCGTATGCATTCTGAACCGCCCACGGCACGATGACCTTATCAAGGCCGTACGCGACGCCGGCGCACGCATTATTCTGATCGGCGATGGCGACGTCAGCGCCGTCATGGCCACGGCCGATCCCGACACGGGTATCGATGTGTACGTTGGCTCCGGCGGTGCGCCGGAAGGGGTTCTTGCCGCCGCCGCGCTTCAGTGCATCGGCGGGTCAATTCTGGGCCGCCTGCTGTTTCGCAATAACGACGAAAAGGGCCGCGCCGAACGTTGGGGCATTTCGGATCTCAATCGCATCTACACTACCGACGATCTGGCCAAAGGCGAAAATGTCGTATTCGCCGCCACGGGCGTAACGGACGGCACGATGCTGCGCGGCGTACGCAAGTTTCCGGGTGGCGCGAAAACCTCCTCTCTGGTCATGCGTTCCAAATCGGGCACCGTGCGCCGTGTTGAAGCCACGCACAACTTCAAGCGCAAGACCTGGGTTCCCGCCTAGAGCTTTGATCGTTTTGTTTGAATGGCGTTGCTTCGTCGCTCGCGTAGGTTTACTACGCCACGCTCCTCGCGCCTGATTCAAACAAAACGCTCTTTGCTCTATAACCAAACCATAATCAGTGGGACTGGCGGGCTAAGCTGCCTTTTTCTGCTGCTTTTTCTCGGCCACCGAGCCTTTGATCTCGTTCATGCTGGCGCTGACGCGCTTGCTGATGATCTTGCCGGTTTCGTTGTTGGCCTTGCTGACCATTTCCGAAAGTTCTTCGAGGTTGGCGATGGTGCGCTCGTAGATCCGCTTGAACATATCGGCGTTTTTGGAGAATTTCTCCTCCGGCGTGCCTTCGCCCATAAGTTCCTTGGCGATGGCCGAATTGTCCTGAACGATCTGGGACACGATCTGGGCCTGACGCTGGGCGATGGCCTGGATGCCTTCCATCGCGTGTTGCTGGGCCTCGGTAAGGGCCTGGATGTTCTTGCGCTGGGTTTCCAGCAAAGAATTCATATCAAAAGGCAGGTTTTGGTACTGCTCGAAAGCCTTGGCAAAGTCGTTTTTGGAGAAGAACTCAGTAAAAGGATTGTTTTTTGCCATGCTGGCCTCCTTTAACAATATGAAAATCGTAATAAAAATAAGCGTTTCTGAGTGGTTCAGAGGTACGCCTAAAGTATGAAAATGTCAAGTTAAGGTGCCTTTGTACAGGCATTATTGTTGCGGCGCAACAATAAATGGCGCGTACAGATGGATTTTTTCCTGAAAAGTCCTGATTTTCTTGAAAAATTAGCGATGTTTTAACCGCTTTCCGTCATTTTCACATATAGGGGGAAGTTTGGGCCGGTTTTGGCCTGAGCTTACCTGTTTGATATAATAACAAAAAAAGCAACATGGCACGGAAGAAGAGAATTGCATCGGATGCGGGTCCGGTCGCCAGTCCCTACGGGACGTGGCTTTCGTCTTACGCGCCGCAAATGGCGGTGTCGGTCGCCGGTATCATTTTAACTCTGGCAACTTTCGTTTTGCTCAATGCCTTCGTGCAGGGGCAAACCCGCGATGAATACTCCCGCTTCACGCAGGATGCGGCGGATGTTCTGATCGGTGGAGCTTCTGACCTCAGGCGCTCGGTGCAGATGGCGGCAACCATTCTGTCGCTTCCCAGCGAATACACGGAAAAGCACAGCCGCGCCGAACTGGCGGAGAAGGTCAAAGATGTAACGCCTGATCTCAATCATTTCGATCAGGTTCTTTGGCTGTATGAGACAAGGCCGGGCGTATGGCAGTTCAACAACATTTATCAGCGCCTGAGCAGCGGCCAGCAGAGCATTTCTCCCGACAAGACGCTGATTTCACACATCATCAAAGCCGGCTATTTCAAGGACGACAAGGTTTACACGGCTACAGATTTTCCGGGGTTTGAGAAGGCAGAGCAGAGCAAAGGGAACTGGGCGCATTCACTGCCGTTTGCTGTTGTGAAGGCGGTCAAGGCCGGGGATTTGTCCTCAGGGATTGTGATTGGCTTCAGCAGGATTGAATCAATTTTGGGTGACACCTGGCTTGAAAAGAGCGCCGTGCTGTCGCGCATCACCGTTAATGAGATGGACAAGCGCATCTATGATGTCGACTACAGCAGCAATGGCGACAGAAAGTCGATGTCCAGAGAGCACACTTACGAGTTCATGATCGGTGAATCGAAGTGGAGTGCGACTATGAAGTTTTTCAAGGTCGAGCATATGAGCGTCCTTGAAAAAGTTCCCTACATGGTGGTTGCCTTCGGGGTCATCCTGACGATGGTCGTTGTGATGTATGTCAGCAACAACCAGAAACAGTCCAATATCCTGACTGGTGTAAACCGTGAACTTGAACATAAGAACTTTGAACTGAAAACAGAGGTGGAGGAGCGCGAGCGCCTCAACAAGGCCATACGCCGCGCCGAAAAAGAAAACCGGGGCATTATCAACTCGGTGACCGACATTATCTTTCAGGCCAGCACCGACGGCAAAATCCTCTTTTTGAACAATGCGTGGCATAAAGTTACGGGTTTTGATCCCAAGCAATCCATGGGGCATGACCTGTTTTCGATGCTGCACCCGGAAGATCAGGAAAAGCAGCGGGAAGACTTTAATATGCTGGTGCGCGGGCAAAAGCAGACATACCGCACCTTTACAAGGCTGCGCATGATCGACGGCACGTTCCGTTCGGTCGAGATGGCCATGGCGATGATCCAGCGCGACGAAAGCCAGAAGCTGCGCGTCGTCGGGACCTTCACCGATGTTGAGGAGCGCCGCCGGGCCGAGCGTGCGCTTGCCGAAGCTGAAAAGAAATACAGAACGATCGTCGAGCACGCCGCAGGCGGTATTTATCAGGTAACGCCGGAGGGGATTTATCTGGCGGTCAACCCCGCTATGGCGCGTATTCTTGGTTACAATTCCCGTGAGGAAATGGTGCGCGTCAACGCCAATGATGCCGTTTATGCGGATAGAGAGGAGCGTGCCTCCTTCAGGCGCAGGCTGGAAGAGCGGGGGACGGTCAACAACTATGAAATGCGCGCACGCCGGAAGGACGGCACGCAAATCTGGGTCAACGAAAACGCCCGCGTGGTGCGCGATGAAAACGGCAACATTCTTTATTACGAAGGAAGTATGGAGGACGTTACCAAGCGCAAGGAAGCCGAAACGGCGCTGCGTGAAGCCAAGCACCAGTCCGATATCGCCAACCGCGCCAAGTCGGAATTCCTTGCCAATATGAGCCATGAACTCCGCACGCCGCTCAATGCTATTATAGGCTTTTCGGAGATCATCAAAAATGAGGTGCTCGGACCAGTTGGGCACAAAGCCTATTGGGAATACGCCCGCGATATATATGACAGCGGCAAGGGGTTGTTACAGATTATCAATGAAATTCTCGATATCGCCAAGATTGAGGCCGGCAACCGCCAGCTTAACGACTCCGTCGTGGATATGAATGAAGTCATCCAGAGCGCCACGGAAATCATGACGACCAAAGCGGAGGCGGGCGGCATAACAATGAACAACAAAACGCACCAGATGCCCGCCATTATCGGTGAGGCGCTGGCCTTGAAACAGGTTGCATTGAACCTGCTGTCCAACGCCGTCAAGTTTACGCCGCATGGCGGCTACGTAACGATTTCATCGGAGATCGACCCGGAAGGAAATCTGCGCCTGTCGTTCACCGATACGGGTATCGGCCTTGATGCTGATGAAATTGAAAAGGCGCTATCGCCTTTTGGTCAGATCGACAACGCTTTGAACCGCGAAGGTTCAGGTGTTGGTCTGGGGCTGACGCTGGTCAATTCGATGATGCAGCTTCACGACGGCAGGCTGGAGATTTTCTCGCAGAAAGGTGTTGGCACAACGGCGACCCTCGTGTTCCCGGCGGAGCGCGTCACAGCCAAGAAGCTCAAGAAGCCGCAGGCGCCGTTTGGACCTTCCAAGAAACTCAATCCGGGCGATATCGAAGGCGCGGATGTGTTTTAGGGCCATCGTGTTTTCATTTACCCGTATCGTCACCCCCGTGGCGCATCTTGCGTAGCAAGGTGCGCTAAAACGACGGGGGTCCAGAAAAAGAGCGCGGCTTTGCCGCGCACATAACCGGATCCCCGCTGTTTAAGCCCGGCTGCGCCGGGCCGCGGGGATGACGGGTAGCTTTATGGTTCGGAATGGTTATCAAACTCGTCCAGGTCAATATTTAAAACGAAGCGTATCGTATCCATTGAAAATCCGCCTCTGGCAAGGGATGCCATTGATTTACGCGGATCGCTATTGCCACCCTTGGCATAGGGGCCGATTTTCTTCCGGCGGCAAAAGACAAGCGCGGCGCGTCTTTCGGCGTCAGATTTTCCTTCTGAGCCTTCTGCGCCGGTTTCAGCGTCATGGCGGCCAAGAGCGCGCGCCGTGTCATTTGCGCCGATACCTTTTTGCGCCAGCTTTGCGACGATCGCACGCTCCGACAGGCCGCGCCGCCGCAGGCTGCGAACCATGCCGTCCAGATAGCTTGAATCGTTGAGAAGCCCGGATTCCTCGAACCTTTCAGCGAGTTTATCCACCAGTGCGGCGCACGCGTCATAGTCCTGATCCTTATGGTGCAGGCATGACTTTCTGACCTTGCGGAGCATGACGCTCCGGAAATGCGCCTTGCTGGCCGCGAAGCGCTGGAGGTAATAGAGGCCCGAATTGTGCAGATAAGTCTCCGTGATCTTTTTGGGAGCGCGTTTTGGCGGCTTGCTATTCCTGGCAGGGCCATTATGTTGCTTTGAGGTTTTATGGACCATATTACTAATGTTTCCTTTGAGCACCCATTATGTCAGACACGCCGAATAACTTACAACCCCGCAAAATCACAGGGATCAACCGCATCGGCCTTTACACGCTGATCCATAAGGAAATCGCGCGGTTTTTGAATGTCTATGTGCAAACGCTGGCCGCGCCGGTGATTACCACGCTGCTGTTTTATACCGTTTTCGCGCTGGCTTTCGGCGGTCTCAGCCGCGAGATCGGCGGCGTCCCCTTCATGGAATTTCTGGCGCCGGGCCTGATTATCATGGCCATGGTGCAAAATGCTTTTGCCAATAGCTCGTCCTCGCTCATTATCGCCAAGGTGCAGGGAAATATTGTGGATGTTCTGATGCCGCCGCTTTCGGCAGGGGAGCTGTATACGGGCTACGTGGTCGGCGCGCTGGTGCGGGGGATTTTGGTGGGGCTGGTGACCGCCGCTGTGATGATTTTATTCGTCAAAATCCATTACCATTCCTTCGTGCTGATCGTCGTTTTTTCTGTTCTGGGCAATATGATGCTGGGCTCGCTGGGGATTGCCGCAGGGATCTGGGCCGACAAATTCGATCATATGGCCACCGTGACCAACTTCATCATTACACCGCTGGCCTTCCTGTCAGGTACTTTTTACTCCATAGAGCAGTTGCCGGGGATATGGAAGACGCTGGCGTTTTATAACCCGTTTTTCTACATGATAGACGGTTTCAGGGCCGGATTCATCGGCCATGCCGATGGCAATATCGTCACCGGGATTATTGTGCTTGTGGCAATAAATGCAGCGTTGGCCGTGCTTTGCATGAGGATGATCGCCACGGGATACAAGATCAAGTCTTAGGAAATCCCCCTGTTTTTGTGATAAAATATGAGTATGGAGCCAGACGATCTGAGTGAGGCCGAGGATGATATCGTCCAGACATTCCAGCTTGAAGCTTCGGGGCTGCGCGGCCGCATCATAAGGCTGGGCGATGCGATCGACGAAATCCTCAAGCCGCACGATTACCCGCAGCCTGTGGCGCATCTCGTCGCCGAAACGGTCACGTTGACGGGGCTGCTCTCGTCTATGCTTAGATATGAAGGAATATTCACGCTTCAGGCTCAGGGCGATGGCCCGGTTAAAATGGTGGTCGCCGATATGACCTCGGACGGGCATATCAGGGGCTGCGCGCATTACGATGAGGAACGCCTCGAACATAGCTGGAAACAGCTTGCGGCGCTGGCGCGCACGGAAAAGTCGCAAAACAATTTTGCTCAGTTGCTGGGCAAGGGTTATATGGCCTTTACGGTGGATCAAGGCAACAAGGTGGAGCGGTATCAGGGCATCGTGGAGTTGAAGGGCCATTCGATGACCGATTGCGTTCAGCATTACTTCAACCAGTCGGAGCAGATCGGCACGGGCATCAAGATGGCCGTGGGCAGGCGGGGCGATTCATGGCGCGCCGGGGGCATTATGCTCCAGCACATGCCGGAAGACGGCAGCAACCCGGAAGCGGGCATGGGCAATGTCAGGGAAGACGACTGGCGGCGTTCGATGATATTGCTCGGCAGTTGTACGGAAGACGAGTTTTTATCGTCGGATATTCACGCCAATGATTTGCTGATGCGGCTTTTCCACGAGGAGGGCATTCGTGTCTACAAACCGCACGAACTCAGGAAGTCCTGCCGTTGCAGCGAGGAAAAAGTGCTGAATATCCTTAGGATGATGCCGAAGGAAGACAGGGAATATATGGCGGATGACGGGCGGATCGTCATGCATTGCGAGTTCTGCAGTCGCGACTACACCTTCGACGCGCAAGACCTGGAAAAAAGGATAACGGAGCCTCTCTCCTAAATCTTCCAGAAGCGGGGTGTAAACAGCACCAGTACGGTGAATATTTCCAGCCGCCCCAGCAGCATGGCGGCGGTGAGTATCCATTTTGCTTCGTGGGGCAGGGGCTCGAACGATCCGCCCGAGCCTATGACCGGGCCGAACCCAGCGCCGGCGTTGGAAAGACTGGTGAGCGCGCCGGATAATGCCGTAACAAAATCAAGCCCGACATAGGAAAGTGCTATGGCGATTGCTATGAAGCACAGCGCATACAGAAAGAAGAACCCCAGAACTGAAATCGGCACCTCTTTGGGCATCGGGTAGCCGTTATAGTGCGGGATGAAGACCCCGTTGGGGTGTAACATTTTCTTGACCTGGATGTTGCAGATTTCATAGAGCACCTGAAAGCGGAAAATCTTGATCCCGCAGGTCGTCGAACCAGCGCAGCCGCCGATCGCCATGATAAAGAAAAGAACCCCGACGACAAAAGCGCCGTAGCTTTCGTAGTCGCTGTTAATAAAGCCCGTTCCGGTGACGAACGATACGGTACCGAAGGATGCCACGCGAAGCGCGTGCGGCGGGGACCAGCCCTCTGCCACCATCATATAGGCCATAATGGCCATCGTCGAAAGCGCGACGATGGACAAAAACCAGCGAACCTGCGGATCGTCGAACAGGGAAGAGATACTACCGCGCAAGGCTTTCAGGTAAAGGACGAAAGGCAGGGCGCCAAGAAGCATAAAGACGATAGCCACGATTTCCGCCCACGGATCGACATAGTGCATGAATGAAGAGTCGAAGGTGGAAAAGCCGCCCGTTGAAATCGTCGACATGGCGTGAACCACAGAATCGAAAATCTTCATACCGGAGAATATGTAGCATGCAGCGCAGAGCGCGGTTAGGCCCGCATAGATAAGGGCGATCGATCTGGCAAGCTGGGCCATGCGGGGGGCGGCTTTTTCGCTGTCGGACGTTTCCGAGCGAAAGAGCTGCATGCCGCCGATATTGAGATAAGGCATGACCATGATGGCTGTAAGGATAAGCGCGATACCGCCGAGCCATTGCAACATGGCGCGCCAGAGCAATATGCCGGGCGGCGCGGTATCCAGCCCGATAATCACGGTCGATCCCGTGGTGGTGATGCCTGACATCGACTCGAACAGGGAATCCGTAAAGCCCATATTCATGTCCGAAAGGTAAAAGGGCAGGGCGCCGAAAACGGCCACAAAAAGAAGCCCCAGCGTCATCAGAAGGAATGTTTGTTTGAGGTTGATTTTGAAGTTTCTTCCGGAGTTGGCCAGAACCAGCGATCCGCCGAAAAATGCCGTGACGATGATGCATTGCAGAAAGGTTCGCCAGCTCGAATGGCCCGTGTAGACATCGACCAGCATCGGAAGGACCATGCTGACGGACAGAACGGACAAAACCACCCCAATAGCGTAAAGTACGGGACGAAGATTCAAGGTATTTTCCTTAAAGGATCAAACGCCTAGGGCCCAAACTCAATTATTACCCCGTCATCCCCGCGTCCCCGCGCAAG
The DNA here is from genome assembly GCA_002420015.1 of Micavibrio sp. UBA5703. Taxonomy (GTDB): domain Bacteria; phylum Pseudomonadota; class Alphaproteobacteria; order Micavibrionales; family Micavibrionaceae; genus UBA5701. The sequence continues at coordinate 23,118 of DIHF01000050.1, read as the reverse complement.
CGGGGATTAAACGGCGGGGATCCA
>DIHF01000050.1:0-22852 GCA_002420015.1 Micavibrio sp. UBA5703 | reverse complement strand
TTAAACGGCGGGGATCCAGTAATGTGCGCGGCAAAGCCGCGCTCTTTTTCTGGACCCCCGTTGTTGATGCTCGCAAAAGCCTACGGCTTTCGCTCACCACGGGGGTGACGCCTTTGGGTTCGGTATAGGCTTTGGTTGAGTCCAGACCCTAATGCATCATAACGTTCTGGTGCGGGCTGTCGAGGGAAAAGGCCGGGATTTCGACCTCAAAAGTTCTGCCTTCCGCGTCCTTCATGGTGTATTGCCCCACCATCATGCCTCCCGGCGTTTTGAGCGGCGCGCCGCTTGTATAGGCGAAGCTTTTTCCCGGCGCCACGAAGGGCTGCTCGCCGATCACGCCTTCGCCGCTGACTTCCTGCGTCAGGCCCGAAGAATCGGTAATGCGCCAGTGCCGGCGGTGAAGCTGCACGGTTTCCGCCCCGTTATTCTGGATAACGATCCGGTAAGCCCAGAAAAAAAGCCCGTGTTGCGGGGAGGATTCGTCCTCCATGTAAGTGGGTTCAACGCTGATCGTGATGTTTTTTGTTGTCTTTTGGTACAAGGAAGGGCCTCCGTAAAATTTTCGCCGCCAGTATACGCCGCTGTAGTCAGGTTGTCTGTATCAGAGCGGCAGGGACGGGGTGTTATTAACAAGCTCAAAAGCAAACGGAGCGCCGCAAGGGGCGCTCCGTTTATAAAGGTTAATCAGCTCGCGCTTATTTGAACGAGATGTTCGCGCGGCGGTTGGCCGGCTCGCGGATGTTGTCCGGCGTCGGGACCAGCAGTTCGTTCTCGCCGCGTCCTTCGATCGCAAGGATCGCTTCGGGAACGCCGCGGCTGACCAGCGCGTCACGTGTAACCGTGGCGCGTTTAAAAGCGAGGCGGTCGTTGTAATCGGCCGGGCCGGAGGTGTCGGCATGGCCGACGATGTTGACCTGCTGCGGCGGGTTCTTCTTCACTTCTGCCGCGACGGCGTCAAGAACGTTCAGAGCGCCGGAACCAAGTTCTGTCGAATCCCAGTCGAAGAAGACCAGATACATGGCATCTTCCGGGGCCATCGGCTCGGTCGGTTCGGTTCCAACCTGCTCAACCGGCGGCATGACGGTTTCAGGCGCGGTCGGTGCCTTCTGGACCATGCTTTCGAGCTGGTTCATGGCATCCTGGAAGGCGGTTTTGCATTCGCTGTTCTCGTCTTCCCAGTTTTCTTCCTGGAACTCGATCCAGCAGTCGAACTTGGCCTGTGCCTTGGCGGCGAGGGCGGGAGCAACTTCGCGTGCGCCGAGATCATAGGATACAACCAGGCGGCCGCGTGCGGCGCTGAGTTCCTGCAGATGCTTTTCGCTCAGGTTCCAGTCGCTGACCGGCTCGGGCATGACCATCTCGCCGGAGGCGGCTGCCAGACCCTTGCGCGCAAAGTGCAGCGCATCCGGGTAGTCGAGCATACCTTTCAGCTCCTGATTGGAAAATTCACGGTATTCACCGGCCAAAGCCTGCGTGAAGGGGCTGCCGACGGCCTCGGCGTTGTTCAGGGCCTGAACTTCGCTGAAGCTCGAAAAGGCGTTACAGCCTGCGAGTGTGACCATGCCGGCCGCGAGAATAAGATTGCGCAACGTTTTCATTAGATGCTCCCTACAAAAAAGCGCTAGAATTTACACATAAGAATAGCTTTTTATAGCGATATCAAAGCAATGTAAAGACAAGTTCAGGGGTTTTGCTAAAAATAATTACCCGTTGCAAAAGTCCTCAATTATGCCTTCCCCGCGAAAGCGGGGATCTTTAACGCTTTATATCCCAAGATTCCCGCTTGCGCGGGAAACGCAGTCGTTTTTTTTCAGGGTTTACAAGCCTGTCGTTCAAAAGTAAGTTTTAATGCTTGGATTTAAAAGGAGAAATTCCAGTCATGCGTGCAGAAACGGAAAAAATGGTTAACGGCATACAGGCGTCACTGACTTTGCTCCGGAGGCATCTTTGACTGGGATGTGTCCCTGAAACGTCTGGAGGAGCTTAACGCCCTCTGCGAAGACCCCGATCTCTGGTCCAATCCCGAAAAAGCCCAAGGCATGATGAAAGAGCGCAACCGGCTGGAGCGCAAGATTCAGGCTGTGCGCGAGGTCGAGCAGGTTCTTAAGGACAATAGCGAGTTGATTGAACTGGGTGAGGCCGAAGGCGATACGGAAATTGTTCTTGAGGCTGAGAAGACGCTGGAGGCACTGAAGGCAAAAGTGGACCGCCAGCAGCTTGAAAGCCTGTTGTCCGGGGAGGCCGACGGCAACGACGCTTATCTTCAGGTCAATGCCGGGGCAGGGGGCACGGAGGCGCAGGACTGGGCGGAGATGATCCTGCGGATGTATACGCGCTGGGCCGAACAGCACGGCTATAAAATTTCCCTGCTGGAGCGCAGCTACGGCGAGGAAGCGGGGATTAAATCCACGACGATCAAGGTGGAAGGGGCCGATGCCTACGGCTGGCTGAAAACCGAGACAGGCGTGCACCGTCTGGTGAGGATTTCGCCATTCGACTCGAACGCCCGCCGTCATACCAGTTTTGCTTCGGTCTCGGTTTCACCGGTGATCGACGACACGATTAACATTGAAATTCTTGACAAAGATTTGCGAACCGATACGTATCGTTCTGCTGGTGCCGGCGGCCAGCACGTCAACACCACCGACAGCGCCGTGCGTATCACGCATATTCCCACGGGTGTTGTGGTTGCCTGTCAGAGCGAGCGCTCGCAGCACCAGAACCGCGATCAGGCGATGGCCATGCTGAAGGCCAAGCTGTACGAGATGGAAATCCGCAAGCGCGAGGAAAAGGCGCAGGCCGAGCATGGCGAAAAGACCGATATTGGCTGGGGCCACCAGATCCGCTCATACGTCCTTCATCCCTACCAGATGATCAAGGATGTGCGCACCGGGGTTGAAACCACCAATTCCCAAGGCGTTCTGGACGGGGATCTGGATATGTTCCTTGAGGCCTCGCTGGCGCACAGGCTGGCGCCGGATAAAGACAATCCCTAGATTTTCGCGCCTTTTATCCACACATGGATTCACGGCGAATCGGCCCGGAATTTGATTCCGGCAGCAAGCGGTGCGACCATTCCGGCATCGCCTGTTTTTCATGAACGGGCACAATCTTCTACTCGGGTCCGGAGACTTCTTTCACTATGCGCACGCGCAAATTACTGGCATCGGCTGCTGTGGCCGCGATTATCGCGGCAACGGCTTCGTTTTGTCCGGCGGATTCCCTCGCCCAGGCGAACACGGTATTAAGTCCCGTGACGGGCTGGGCGGTGACGAATGTTTCTGGCGATTCTGCGGGCAACGGCGCGTATTGTGCGATGGCGCGGCGCTTTAGCGACAACCTTATAATGACAATTGCCAAGAACGGGCAGAACGAGATGTCCTTTGCCCTTGATTTTCCCAAGGGCGATTTCGATTCCCAGAAAAGCATTTCCATCGTGCTCGACCCCGGCGTGGGCCAGCAGCGCAGCTATGAGGTGCGTCCGGCCTCCAAAAAGGCGTTTGTCGTGCGGCTCGGCCATGACCAGCCGTTTATGGACGCATTACAGATGACAGGATATCTGCGTGCCGATGTGAACGGCGCGAGTTTCAGTTTTGGCCTTTCGGACATCGATAAAGGTAACGCAAAGCTGGATACGTGCCTCGGCGGCGTGACGGCGCCTGTCGCGCCTAAATCGGCGTCTTCCACTATTACGCCGTTCCCCGGCGAGAAGGCGGGCGGCGGCGGGCCGGTAGATATTGGCGGTTCGCGCCACGAGCTTGCGGCGCTGCGCAAAGAGAACATGGCGCTGAATGCGCAGATGCAGGTGCTGAACAGTGACAATGGTGTGTCCCCCGAGATGCGGCAGCAATTCGAAATGCTGCGCAAGGAAAATGAAAAACTTGCAGCAATCGTTGCTGCGAGCGGCGCGTCTGACGGCAGCGCAGCCGGGATTTTGCAGGGGCTTGCTGCGGAGAACCAGAGGCTTCAGGCGGCGCTAAGTGCAAGGTCCTCTTCCCCCGAAAGCGGCGATGAGGATTTATCCGGTAAGGAGCAAGCCATTACGGATTTGACCGAGAGGCTGCGTATCCTTGAGCAGGAAAACCTCGACCTTACGCGCCAGATTGAAAGCCGCGCCGAAGTGGCCGATGCTGCGCCTGTCGACGATGCGGCCATCAAAAAGCTGATGGAGGAAAACAGGGAACTTCAGGACAAGCTGAGCGCGGCGGAGATCGATGCGGCGCTTGCCGGGGAAGATAATGGCAGGGTGGCTGTTCTTGAGCAGACCATACAAAGGCTCAAAAGTAGGAACGACACATTGGCCGAGCGGATCGGCACGCTTACGGAGACCATGGGCAGCAGTACCGGGGCCGGTGGCGATGTAAGTTTGTTGCAGAGCAAGAACGAAATTCTGGCGCGTCAGGTGAAATCTCTGACGAAGGCCCTTGGTAGCGGAGGAGGCGGCAGGGATGCCGCACAGGTCGATGACCTCAGACGTCAGGTTGCGGAACTTGAGGTGCAGAATAAAATGCTGCAAAGCTCGCTTGCGGATGTGCAAACGAGTGCTGGCGGCGATGCCGAACTTGAGGCGTTGAAAGAGTCCAATGAGCGCCTCGAGGCCAGTCTTGAGATCGAAAGAGATTTGAAGTTGACGCATAAGGCTGAGGTCGGACGGCTGGACGAGCAGCTTCAGGTTATCGGCTCTGAAAATGATGCGTTGAAGGAAGAAATAAGCAAGGCGCGCGCCGAGGCGCAGACGCTTTCGTTGTCCCTGGAGAGCGCAAAAAAAGACAAGGTTATGCTGCAGCAAAAAGCGGATGCTGCGGCTCTTGGTGCGTATGAACTTTCCGAGCTCAAGGCCAAGCATGAAGTGCTGAAAAAGGAGAGCGCTTCACTGGCGGCGGAGTTGGACATCATCCGCAGCAAAAACGAAGAAAGCGAAAAAACGCAGCAAATTGAAATCGAGGCTTTGAAAAGAAGTAACGCGGAAATACAGGCGGCTCTGGATGCAGCAAAAGAGGATGCTGCGACCAAGGCCGTGCAGTATGAGGTAACGGATACCGAGATTGAATCGCTCAAGACAGAGAATGATGCGCTCAAGGCCGAAGTCCTCAGGATGACGCTGGCAGCGGAAGACGGGAAGTCTTTGCAATCGCAGATCAAGAGTTTGATGACGGAGAACGAGCGTCTGGGGCGCGAGGTCACGACACGCGAGGCGGAGTTGCAGCAGGAGATTCTCAGTCTTAACGAAATTGTGCAGAATTTGCAGCAGCAAAACGAGTCGATGGGACGGTCGGCACCTATTGCGGACCTTGCGGGCAATTCCGCCAATTCCGCAGAGATTGAAAGATTGACGGCGGAAAACACGCGCCTTCAGGCCGAGCTTGCCATCAATGAAAAATACAACGAGGTGGCCAAGTCGGCCAGAGACGATGTTGCAAAGCTGGAAAAGCAGATCGACGAATTGCATGCGTCTAACGACAAGCTGACGGCTTCTCTTGCTTCTTTGACCGAGGAGGCTGACGCCTATCAGGAATTGATCCAGAAGCAGCAGGACGAGATTTCCGAGCTTAAGAAAAAGAACGCCGAATTGCAGCAACAGGTTGATGAACTCAAGGCCGAGGCTGTCGCAACGGCCGACCTTGTTTCCGCCGAGAAGGAAACCATCATTGAAGAAAATAAACAGCTCAAGGACAAGCTTAAGGATTTCATCCATAAAGCCGCGCTAGAAAAGGACGAGGCGTTGAGCAGCCTGACGTCTGAAAACTTACGGCTTCGCGATCAACTCCGCAAAGGGGATGACGTTGCCAAAATTGTTCCGGTCACTTATGCGCCTCCTGTTGCGCCGAGAAAACCTGATGTGAGCCTGTTGCGTCCCGCATTCGTGGCGCAGCGCAAGGCGGAAAAAGAGGCGGAAAAGTTACAGGAAATTGCGCCTGCCGCCGGAGAGACAGAGAATGCAGTGCCCGCACCCGTTCAGGGGCCGCTGCCGCAAAACAATATGAACGAGGCACAACGTGCCGAGGAGGTCATGAAAAAGGCCCTGGATGAGCCTCAGTCTGTGCCCGTTGCGGCACCGGAGCCTGTGGTGCAGGAGCCTGCTGCTGCCGTGCCTTCGGAACCCGCTGAGGCACCGGTAACAGTGGCCCCTGCGGTTGCAACGCCCGCCAGCAAACCGCACAGAGCCATGCCGGGGGTTCAGGATATACTGAAGGGTGCGGGTGTCGAGGTTAACAATCAGGTTCAGCTTGTCGAGGCCGCGTCCAAAGACGGAATTATGGTCTATCAATGGAATACCGGAAACCTTTATGGGTCTGCCGAGCAAAGGCAAACCAGCAGCAAAGGCGATTTCGACAGCTTCGCGCAGGACTATATTGCGAAGACCAAGACACGCTGCCCCGGTGATTTTGCGGCCATGACGGACGGCGCGGCACGGCAGGGCGGTATCCGTATCGACAGCTATGAGATAGCCTGTGTCGGCGGGCAGGTCAGTTCCACCGCAACATTGCTGTTTTTCGAGCGTGATGGTGTCTTTACCGTGATGGCGCACGAGACAGATGCGGGCAACATGGATGAGGCCATGGAAGTCAGAGATAAAATTATCCGGGCAATCGCCGGAACGGCGATTTAGCCATTTTATTCAATAAAATCATTGTGTTAATATATAAAACGCGCTGTTTTATAACAGAAAAAACGCATATTTCTACAATTTATGTAAAATTTAGATAAAATTTTAAATAAATTGGTAATAATTTCATGGGTAAGCTGGTGTCAGGGGTATTTACGTGTAAGGGGGATGTGCGCGGCCTGTGCTTTGATACCAAGGCGGACGGCGGCATATCATAAAAAAATAATATGAGTACAGGCACGATATATATGACACCGGGCAGCGGGGACGGCGGCAGGGACATTGCCGGGTCCGCGAGTGCTCCTTTGACTGCCGGGGGTGGGCACGCCGGGAGAAAATCTATTCATCAGGCTGTGCAATTATGGCTGGACGGTCATGAGGGGCAAGGAAACGCATGTCTTCTGGCCGTGGGGATAGACAGGCTTTCGCTGTTCAACGAAGCCTTCGGGGCGGAATACGCCGACAGGATCATCGATGAAACGGGCCGCCATCTAAAAGCCCTGGCGGGGCAATCGGCCCATGTGACCCGTATCGGCGGCGATACGTTCGGCGTTTTCGTCGAAAAAATGGGCGCTCTGGATATGGCGACGATTGCGGATCATATGCTGAACGGGTTCTATGAAATGTCCTTGCGCGCCGAAATGGGGCCTGTGCGCGTGGGCGTTTCCATCGGCGGGCTTGAGATCGCAGATCGAAAAATTTCGGCGCAAGGGTTGCTGGCCAAGGCCGAGGCGGCTCTGCGCGCAGCGAAGGATCAGGGGCGCGGGTGCTTTGTGTCTTATGCCGAAATGGCCGAGCAGGGAAGCAATTACCGCTCTATGCTGGCGATAGGCGACAATTTTCTAAAGGCCATCAAGGATCACCGCGTCAGGCTGGCCTTCCAGCCCGTGGTGGATGCGAAAACACGTGCGGTTTCTTTCTATGAGTGCCTTGTTCGCATTATCGGCGAAAATGGCAATCTGATGACGGCCGCCGAATTCATTCCGGCAGTCGAGGAACTTGGGTTGGCCAGAGTTCTGGACAGATACACAATGCATCTGGCGATACAGGAACTGGGCATGTTCCCGGACATCAACCTGTCCGTCAATGTTTCCAACTGGTCGCTGACCGATCCGCAATGGCTTTCAACGGTTGTCGGGGCGCTGGAGGGCCGCCGCGATGTTGCGGAAAGATTGATCATTGAGATAACCGAAAGCACGGTCATGCAGGACATAAAGAAAACTGCTATGTTCATCGGCACACTTAAAAAGCTGGGATGCCGCATTGCTCTCGACGATTTTGGGGCCGGGTACACGGCCTTTTCGCAGCTTAAGACGCTGGACATCGATATCGTCAAGATCGACGGTTCCTATGTGCGGGGTATTACAGATACTGAGGAAAGCCGACTTTTTGTCAGAGCGTTGCAATCCCTGGCCGATGGCATCGACATTGAGACGGTTGGCGAGGGCGCGGAAACCAAAGGCGAGGCAGACCTTCTGGTCGGCGACGGTGTGGGCCATATTCAGGGGTTTTATTGCGGCAGGCCGAGCACCGAAAGGCTCTGGCTGTCTCCCGGCCACATTCACCGCGAATTCCCGATAGATGCAAGTCTGATACAAGCGGCGGACGAAATCTGCTAAAACCGGCTTCCTACTTCTTCCCGGCCTTTTCGTCTTCGCCCGACCCATGCTGCATGTTGAAGGGTGTGAACATCTTCATGGTGCGTTCGAGCATGGCCATGTTCTGCTTGTTCATTTCCTCCAGCGCAGCAGAGCCGGGGAACATATTCTGCATGCCGCCTATGTTTTCAAAGGATTTGTTAATCTGTTCGCGCATGCGTTCCTGATTGGTGACGAAAAAGTTCAGCGTCTGGTCGAGATAATTGGGAACAAGACCCTGCATATTATCGCCGTAAAAGCCGATCAGGTTGCGCAAAAAGCTGGTGGGCAGGAGGGTCTGCTCGCTGGTGGTTTCCTGCTCGACAATAATCTGGGTCAGAACGGGGCGGGTGATGTCCTCACCGGTCTTGGCGTCCTGCACCACGAAGTCATGACCTTCCTTGACCATTTCGCACAAATCATCCAGCGTGACGTAGCTGCTGCGGCCCGTGTCGTACAGACGACGGTTCGCGTATTTCTTGATGATGGTCGGTTCGCCTTCTTTGGTTCTGGTTCTTCCCATATTGCACCTGCTGTTGTTTAATGCTGCAAAAATATTCATCGGCCTTTATGCACGAAGCATGCCAGAACAAAATACCTTTGTAGCGCGACTGTCTTGATGCGGATATAATAGCACAAATTTTGGCAATGCAACAATTTTGTGCAACCAGAGCTTCGATCTGTTTGTTTGAGGGTTACAGGAATATGCGAACAGGGCCGCATCCACTGCCGATACACATAGGTATGGCCACATCCGCATGGCCGGTCATGTCGCAGGCCGAAGGGGCGAAACTTGCCGGTGAAATGGCGGGCGGCATGGAAAAGATGCTGCGCGGGATTCGCAAATATCAGGAGCACCCCTATAAACCCCTACAGGAGCCTTTACCGCTGGTCTGGGAAAAAGGGACGGTTACGGTCAGATTGTGCAAATCTGACAAACCCAAAGGCGCACTTATTATAGTGCCTTCACTTATCAATCGTTCAACCATTCTCGATTTGTGCGCGGAGCGGTCCTTCACCCGCTGGATGGCGGGGCAGGGGTTGAATGTCTATCTGCTGGACTGGGGCGATGTCAGCAAAGACAGACAGCAAGGCAATATTGATGCGCTTGTGCTGGAAAGACTGGTCCCGGCGCTTGAATTTGTTGCGGCAGAAGAGGGGCAGCCTGTTGCGGCGCTGGGTTATTGTATGGGTGGAACGCTGCTTTTAGGTGCGGCGGTGCACAGGAAGCAGGTCATGAACCGTCTGGTGATGCTGGCCGCGCCCTGGGATTTTCATGCAGGCAGGCAGGATCTCCTGAACCGGATCAGATTCTGGGCGCCTGCAACGGCGCCCTATGTCAATGCCGGGCGGCCGTTGCCTGTTGAGGCCATTCAAACCCTGTTCGCCAGCTTGGATCCTGTGATGTCCGCCAGAAAATTCGCCTCTTTCGACGATATGGATCAAAGTTCCGATACGGCGCGTCTTTTTATTGCGGTCGAGGATTGGCTGAACGACGGCGTGTCTTTACCGGCGCAGGTGGCCAAACATTGCATCGAAAACTGGTTTTTCGCCAACGAGCCGGGACGGGGGCAATGGCGTGTCGGGGGCGTGACGGTGGACCCGGCTGCGATTGCCGTACCTGTGCTGGTGGTCACGTCGAAAAAAGACCGGCTTGTCGAGTACGAACAGGCGGCAAAGCTGGCGAATATTATTCCCGGAGCAAAAATCCTCAGCCCCGGTTGTGGACATATCGGCATGATCGCGGGAGCAAACAGCATTACGGATGTATGGCAGCCCATCGCGGCATTTGCAAAATAGTTAAAAACCACAGAGGTACAGAGACACGGAGAGGAATGAAGATAAAACTCTGTACCTCTGTGTCTCTGTGGTTTGAAAGTAATGGGTTCTTACTGGGGGCCTGTTAATAAACTTGCAAAGATTGTTGCGCTTGGTATGGTACGGCCATCGGTATTTCAAGGAGATATAATAATGAACGATCCCATTGTCATCGCGGCAGCAAAAAGAACGGCCATCGGCAATCTCGGCGGCGGTTTAAGCGCGCTGAATGCCCATGAACTCGGAAAAATCGCGATTGAAAGCGTTCTGCTTGACGCGGGTATTGCCGCAAACGATGTCGATGAAGTCATCATGGGGCAGGTTTTGACGGCGGGTGCGGGCCAGAACCCGGCGCGTCAGGCGGCGATTGCTGCGGGGATTGCCAGGGAAAAAACGGCTTTTACCATCAATCAGGTCTGCGGTTCCGGCCTGCGGACACTGGCGCTCGGCATGCAATCCATCCTGAGTGGCGACAGCAATATTGTCGTGGCGGGCGGGCAGGAAAGTATGAGCCGTTCGCCGCATTGCGTCTATATGCGCGAAGGCGTTAAATTCGGCGCGGTTGAAATGATGGATACCATGATCCGCGACGGGCTGTGGGACATTTTCAACGGCTATCACATGGGCATTACGGCAGAAAATATCGCCGAAAAATACCAGATCACACGGGCGCAGCAGGACGAATTTGCTGCGCTTTCGCAGCAAAAGGCCGAGGCCGCGATCAAGGCGGGGAAGTTTGACGCCGAAATCGTCCCCGTAACGGTCAAGCAGCGCAAGGAAGAAGTCGTCATCAATAAGGACGAGTTTCCGCGTGCGGGGGTTACAGCCGAGAGCCTTTCAAAACTACGTCCGGCCTTCAAGCCGGACGGGACGGTTACGGCGGCCAATGCCTCGGGTATCAATGATGGCGCGGCGGCAACCGTTCTGATGCGCGCCAGCGAGGCGCAAAAACGCGGCATCAAGCCGCTGGCGCGGATCGCGTCATGGGCTACGGCCGGGGTCGACCCGGCGGTGATGGGGACCGGCCCGATCCCGGCCTCTAAAAAGGCGCTGGAAAAGGCCGGCTGGGGCGTTTCGGACCTCGACCTTGTTGAGTCGAATGAGGCTTTTGCTGCGCAGGCGTGTTCCGTTATGAAGGAGATGGGGTTTAACCCGGACAAGACGAATGTCAATGGTGGCGCAATTGCGCTGGGTCACCCGATCGGCGCTTCCGGCACACGGGTCATGACGACTTTGCTGCACGAAATGGCGCGGCGCGGCGCACAAAAAGGGTTGGCCACTTTATGCATCGGCGGCGGCATGGGTATTGCCATGTGCGTCGAACGCGATGCGGGCAGTGAATGGAGAAAACTATGAACCAGGTAGCGATCGTAACCGGCGGGACAAGAGGCATCGGCCGGGCAATATCCAAAGCCCTGATCGCGGACGGCATGAAAGTTGCCGCCGTTTATCACGGCAACGACGAAGCGGCCAAAAGTTTTCGCGAGGAAACGGGGCATGAGACTTTCAAGTTCGATATTACGGATCTGGATGCCTGCATGAGCGGCGTGGCCGAGATTGAAAAAAAGCTCGGCCCTGTAACGGTTCTGGTCAATAATGCCGGAATTACCCGCGACGGCGTGCTGCACAAAATGACCGCCGATAGCTGGCGCAGCGTGATCGAAGCCAATCTTTATTCCTGCTTTAACATGTGCCGGGCGGTTATCAACGGGATGCGGGAGCGCGGCTATGGCCGGATCATCAACAACAGCTCGATCAACGGCCAGAAGGGCCAGTTCGGCCAGACGAATTATTGCGCCTCCAAATCCGGCATTATCGGTTTTTCGCGCGCTCTGGCGCAGGAAAGCGCAGCAAAAGGTATCACGGTCAATGTGGTTTGCCCCGGCTATATCGACACCGAAATGACCGCCGTGATGGACCCGCAAATTCTGGCCTCGGTCGTCAAGCAGATCCCCGTCGGGCGTCTGGGCAAGCCGGAGGAGGTGGCGGGTATCGTCTCCATGCTGGCTTCCGAAAAGGCATCGTTCATAACCGGTGCGACCATCGCGGTTAACGGTGGCCAACACATGGCCTGATTGCTATAGTGTTTCCATGAGTAAGGAATCTATCATTCTCGAACGGCGTTTTGTTCCCGAAGGTACTCTGGTTATGAAGCAGGGTGACTCTGGAAATTGCGCTTATCTTATCCAGTCGGGCAGCGTCGCCGTTTTTACAGAGAGCAACGGCAAACACGTCGAATTGGCCAGGCTGGAGCTTGGCCAGATTTTCGGTGAAATGGCGCTTATTTTCGACGAACCGCGCACAGCCTCGGTCAAGGCGCTGGAGGACACGAGCCTCATCATTATCACACGTGAAACACTCAAGAAAAAAATGGCGCGCACGGATCCGACCATCAAGGCCATTATGACCATGCTGACGCAGCGTATTGTCAGTGCCAACAATACCTTAACAAACAAAGGCTCCGATCTGCGCGACATGACCGAAGCGGCGCGTATCATATATCAAAATGTCATGGGCTCATTGCCCAAGGACCAGAAGCAGGCGTTTGAAAACGCTACTCTGCCCAAGCTGGAAGAGTTCCTCAATGCCGTGCGCACTTTCGGGAGCCGTCCCAAGGCATAATCTTCTCTCAAGCCGATTTCTTGCACCCCTTGGCCTTTTAGCGCTATAACTGCGCCCGAAGCTTTTTCTAACCTGAAAATACGGGAAAATATCATGAAGCGCATTCTTATCGCCGTTCCTTCCGTCCTTGTCGTTGTGATCGCCTTGTTGTTGATCGGCCCGAGTTTTGTCGATTGGAGCGCCTATAAGACCCAAGCCCAGGAACAGATCAACAAAGCCACGGGCTTTGAGGTCGATATGAAGGGCGATCTTCAACTGGCCATATTGCCTTCGCCTCGCGTGTTGATCGAGGATATGTCCATCCGCGCCCCGGAAGGGTCGAGCGCGGAAAATCTGGTTTCCCTGAAGCGCCTGAGCGTCAATCTGGCCTTGATGCCGCTGCTGGGCGGGGAAATTGTCGTGGATTCCGTCAAGATGATCGAGCCGCAAATCGATCTTGAAATCCTCAAATCCGGCAAGCCCAACTGGATCAGCCCGAAAATCGAAGAGGGGTTGGCGGAGAAGAAAGAAGCGCCGGATACGGAAAATCCTGCCGAAAACAAACTGGCGCAGGCTATTTCTCTTCAGAAGGTGCATATCGAGGGCGGGCGCTTCTCCTATATCGATCAGGCCAAAAAGGGCAACAAGACGGAAATTGGCGATATCGACGCGACCTTGCAGGCCGAAACGCTCGAAGGGCCATATAAGCTGGAGGGCAGCTTTGCCTATGGCGGCAACAATATCGAACTGACCGGGAGCGCCGGGCGCTACAGCGCCGATACGAAATCGATCGTTCCTATGCTGAAAGTTGTGATTATGCCCTTGGATGTCGTCGTCAAGTATAGCGGCGTCCTCAGCCTTGACGGCAAGGTTGAATTGCAGGGAGAAACGGGCTTTTCGCTGACCAGCGTTGAAAAGACGTTTTCGGCGTTCGGGGCCAAAAATCTTAAGGATTTCGATGTGCCGCTGGAGGGCAAGGGGCTTTTGACGGCCTCGGAAGCAGGGATCGATTACAAAGACCTTACCCTTGACCTTGCGGGCAACAAATATGCCGGAAGCCTCTCGGCCAAACTTGCGCCGATGAATATCAAGGCCGATCTTAAAGCCGCTGCGCCGCCTAAATTTGCGGTGTGGCTGCCCCAGACCCTTAAGGCGGATGTCAATCTGACCACATCGGGTCAAAAGACTTCGTTGTCAAACAGCATCATAAAGCTGGATGACACGGCGCTAACCGTTACCGGGTCATACGAAGGTGGGCCGCGCCCAAAGGCCGATCTAACGCTGGTTTCAAAGGCAGTTGACCTTGACGCATGGAGCTCGCGCCTTGGCAAGGATGGCGCAAAATCGGCGCAGCAGGCGCAAGGCGGCGCAACCAGCAAAGCCGATGCCAAAGCGCTGGGCCAGTCGCTCATGCTGCCGATGGATCTGGATTTCGACTTTGATATCGGCAATTTAAAGGCCCAGGGGCGCAGCGTTGATGGCCTGCGCGCAGTTGGGGAGTTGCGTAAGAACTCCTTGAGCCTTGAAAAGCTGTCGGTTCAGAATGTTTCCGGCGCGGCCTTTTCGCTTAAGGGGGCTGTTCAGAATCTTAAGGATCTTTCCGGCATCGATATGAGCTTTTCGGGCACCACGCAGGATTTGCGTAAGGCGGTTTCCGCTTTCGGCGGCAAGGCTGAAACGGTTCCCGACCTCGGCAAGGTCGAGGCGCTGGCGGAGGTCAAGGGCAGCGCCCAAAGCCTCGATACCACGGCCAACATAAAGGCGCTTGGTGGCGAACTCATCACGCAAGGGGTTCTGGCCAATCCGCTTCAGGCGGTTCAGATCGACAAGCTGACCGTGCAGGTCAAGCACGGCGATCTGGCGCAGGCGCTTCAGGTGTTGACTCCCGGCACGGCGCGCAATGAGGCACTGGCCGGGCCGGTTGATCTGTACGCCGAAGTCAGTCGCGCCGGGACGGTTTATACCCTGAACGATTTTGCGGGAAAGCTCGCGGGAACCGCCGTTGAAGGGACGCTCGAAGTTGACACGGGCGGCGCAAAGCCGCAGGCAAAGGGCGGCCTCAAGATCGGCGACCTGGCTATCGATGCGCCGGTTAAAAAGCCATCCGGCTCAGGCGGTGGGTCATCGGCGGGGGCATCTGGCGGCAACGCGGACATGCGCTGGTCGCGGGAAGCCATCAACACGGCATGGATGCACAGCGCCAATGCCGATATCGACGTTGTGGCGAAATCAATAACCTACGGCAAGTGGAAGCTCGTCAATCCGGTTCTGAAGGCCAAATTGCAGGATGGCGCTCTGGACGTCAGCCAGCTTGACGCGCAGGTTTTCGGCGGGACGCTCGCGATGAATGCCAATGTGAAGTCTTCCCAAAACCCCCGTGAACCGGTGCATGTCAGGCTCGCGTCGCAGCTTCGCGATGTGTCGATAGAGCAACTGGCTCTGGCGCTTTCGGGCGGCAAGGCGGTGCAGGGAAAAGGTCAGGTCAGCATGGATAGCGAGTTTTCCGCATCCGGCATCAGCCCGGCGGCGCTGGTCTATGATATGGGCGGCAAGGGCAGCCTCACCGGCAAGGATCTGGTCATGGAAGGGTATGATCTGGCAAATTTTGCTGCGGCTATGTCCGATGAAACCAAGATCGGCCATAACGCGGAGCAGATATGGGCCGGGACACAAAAGGGGGGCACGACGCGCTTTGACACGATGGACGGTCAATTCACCGCCAGCGAGGGCGTAATCAATGTTTCAAAGCTGGATCTTGAAAGCGAGAAGCTTTCCGTTGCGGCAAAAGGGACCATCAATCTGCCGCGCTGGTGGATCGATATGCCGGCGCAGATCACCATGAAGCCGCCCTATGAAATTCCGCCCTATACGATTCCAATTCAGGGGCCGCTCGACAACCCCAAGGCGGTCACCAGCAATATTATGGGCGACTTCGTCATGCGCAAGCTCGAGCGTAAGTTGATTAAGGAGATCGGTGCGGAAGGGGAGCTTGGCGACTTGCTGGGCAAAGTTCTTAATGTGCCGAAGCAGCCCGCGCCGCAGAATGCACCTGTGCCCGCGCCGGTTGCTCCGGCTCCGGTACCGGCGGCTCCAGCTCCAGTCCCGGTCCCTGAGCAGGTCGTGCCGAGCGGTGGTGAGGAAATTGCGCCTGTGCCGCAGCCCGAGCAACCTTATGAGCCAGCGTCTGAGCCACAGGCCCAGCCTGAACCGGCTCCGCAACAGGAGCAACAACCTGTGTCGGAGGAAGAGAAAATCATTCGTGGTGTGATTGATTTACTTGGGCAGTAGGCGCTGCTTTGTGTCTTGATGGTCTTATGAGTTTTTACCGCCAAGACAGGAAGATTTCGTTCTTATCGTCATTACACGTTTCGCCGTTAGGCGAGTACGTGTAATCCAGCATCATCAGTGGATCACACGTATTTTTCTTTGCAAAAACGTGCGATGACAATGGGCGAGGTTATATGTGGCCCTTTAATCGCCGCAATAAATAAACGCGAATAGCGCTGGAAAGATTGGATTTTTCAGGGCGTTCCATGTCGATTTTTTCAACCAGCGCGCTAAGGGAAACGCTGTCTTTTGCTGCGCAGGATTTTAGCTCGTCCCAGAATTCATCCTCCAGCGTGATGCTGGTGGCGTGTCCCGAGACGTTGATGGAGCGCTTCTTCACTGGAAGGCACCATTAGTCACGCGGCTTGACCATGCTCTTGGGATCGATCCATTCCTTGAACTGCTTTTCGGTAAGCAGACCGAGTTTGATCCCCGCGTCTTTCAGCGATGTACCGTCGGCATGGGCCTTTTTGGCGATCTTCGCGGCGTTGTCATACCCGATATGCGGGTTCAGCGCCGTGACCAGCATGAGGCTTTCATTCAGTAACATTTCGATACGTCTCGTATCTGCTTTTATCCCTTTGATACAATTGGTATTAAAGCTGTTTGATGCATCTGCAAGAAGGCGGATAGACTGAAGCACATTGTAGATAATGACCGGTTTGAACACGTTCAGCTCAAAATGCCCCTGTGATCCGGCGATGGTCACGGCGGTGTGATTGCCCATGACTTGCGCACAAACCATAGTGAGCGCCTCGCACTGGGTCGGGTTCACCTTGCCCGGCATGATGGAGGAGCCTGGCTCGTTGGCGGGCAGCTCGATTTCGCCGATGCCGCAACGTGGACCCGAACCAAGCAGGCGCACATCATTGGCGATTTTCATCAGCGATGCCGCAAGCGTGTTCAACGCACCGGAGGCTTGAACCAGCGCGTCATGCGCTGCGAGTGCTTCAAATTTATTGGGGGCGGTAACAAAGCGTGTGCCGGTGATTTTTGAAACATGCGCAGCAAATTTCTCGGCGAATCCTTTTTTGGAATTGATGCCCGTACCCACCGCCGTGCCGCCCTGCGCCAGTTCCTGCAGCCAGGGCAGGGCTTCGCTGATGCGGGCCATGCCGTTTTCAATCTGTTTGGCGTAGCCGGAAAATTCCTGACCCAGCGTCAGGGGTGTGGCATCCTGCAAATGCGTGCGGCCGATCTTGACGATATCGGAAAAGGCTACAGCCTTTTTATCCAGCGCCTTGTGCAGGCCTTTCAACGCGGGCAGCAGTTCATTGCGGATCTGTTCCACGGCGGCGATGTGCATCACGGTCGGGAAGGTGTCGTTGGAAGACTGGCCCATATTCACGTGATCGTTGGGGTGGACCGGCTTTTTGCTGCCAATCTTGCCGCCCAGAATTTCGATGGCGCGGTTCGAAATGACTTCATTGGCGTTCATGTTGGTCTGCGTGCCGGAGCCCGTTTGCCATACCACCAGCGGAAATTCAGCCGCCAGCGCGCCGCTGATGACTTCATCGGCGGCCTGAAGTATCGCCTTGCCGAGCTTTTTATCAAGAACGCCCAGATCCATATTGGCCAGCGCGGCAGCCTTTTTCTGCACGCCCAGCGCCCGCACCAGCGGTCCCGGCATGGTTTCGCCGCCAATTTTGAAGTTCTGGAGGCTGCGCTGCGTCTGCGCGCCCCAGTAGCGGTCGGCGGGCACTTCGATCGGTCCGATGGAGTCGGTTTCAGTCCGTGATTTCGGTTTGGCCTGTTTTACGGCGGGTGCTTTTTTCTTGGTCATCATTTTGCTGCGTTCATCATAAGTTGGATGTTGATATGCCCGCTATGTTATTTAGCAGGGATGTTCAGGGACGCTGTCGCTTTGCTTTTTGCGGTAGGCGGTCAATTTTGCTGCCATATCCTTATCGGCTGTTGCAAGGATTGCTGCAGCAAAAAGTCCGGCGTTTTTCGCGCCCGCCTTGCCGATCGCAAATGTTGCAACGGGGATGCCGCCCGGCATCTGCGCGGTTGACAGCAGGCTGTCGAGACCTTTGATGCTCGGTCCTTCGAGCGGCACGCCAAGAACCGGAAGCTGGGTCAGGGCCGACATGACCCCGGCCAGATGCGCCGCCATTCCGGCACCGGCGATGATGACTTTCAAGCCCCGTTCCTGCGCCGACTTGCCGTAGGCGAAAGCGCGGTCCGGGGTGCGGTGCGCCGAGCAGACTTTGACTTCGTGAGGAATGCCGAATTCATGGAGGATGTCATGCGCCGCCTCCATGACTTCCCAGTCATTCTTGGAGCCCATAACGATACCGACAAGCGGATTTTGATCTGAATGAGTCATGCAAATTTCCTTTGCAGTAGATAAAGAAAACAACAGGCGGTTTATAAAATATAAAGAGGTGGCGGGCAATAGGGGAAAACGATCAGGCAATAATGTCGTCGATCAGGGAACTTTCGATTTTGCGGATCATGTCCTTCAGCCAGAGTTTTTTCTTTTTAAGCTGCTGGATGTGGAACAGATTGACCGGCTGTTCGCTGGTCAGTGCGCGCTCGATAACATCATCAAGCGCTTTATGCTCGCTGCGGTATTCGGCAAGCTTGAGGCGTAGTTCTTCCTGATCTTCCATATAAGAGATATCGTACAAGCGTTTTAAACCTTAAAGTAGAATATTACCACATAATCCATTGTTGGGTAAGGGTAAAAGTGATACACTTAAAAAAGTGCCCACCTTTAAAGAAAAACATTAAAAATCATGCCTAAACAGATAGCTATCCTCACAAGCGGCGGCGATTGCGCCGGTTTGAATGCGGTTATGCGAGCCGCCGTGTATCGTGCTGACAGCCTCGGCTGGAAGGTCCTGGGGATTGAAAACGGTACGGCCGGTTTACTGGATTCGCCCCCCCGGATAAGGGGGCTGAAACCCGCGGATTTCAACGCATCTGTCATGCGGCAGGGCGGAACGATTTTGGGGACGACCAATACCAGAAATCCCTTCCGCTATCCGGTGCCCGGCGGCGAGACAAGGGACAGATCCGAAGAGCTTATCGCCATTATCAAGGGTCTTAAAATAGATGCCCTGATCGGGATCGGCGGGGACGGCAGTTTCGAAATCATGAGCCGTTTGGCCACGCAGGGAAATCTCAATTTCGTAGGGATTCCCAAGACGATAGACAATGATCTTGATATGACGGACTTCTCCGTGGGGTTCGATACCGCCGTTGCCGTGGCCACGGAGGCGCTCGACCGTTTGCAGCCCACAGCCGCCAGCCACGACCGGGTGATGATCCTTGAGGTTATGGGCCGGGATGCCGGGCATATTGCCTTGAGCGCCGGGATCGCGGGCGGGGTGGATGTGATTTTGATCCCGGAAATCCCATATACTGTTGAAAATATTGCCAAAAAGATAAACGCTGTGAAGGCGGGCGGGCGTAATTTTGCCCTGATGATCGTATCCGAGGCCGTCAAAACCCCGGAAGGCAATAAACGCCAGGTGGTTTATCAGGGCGGCGAAAAACGCTATGGCGGGATCGGCGAGTTTTTAGGCCCTAAAATTGCCGAGGCCACAGGCTCGGAAACCCGCGTCACGGTGCTGGGCCACGTCCAGCGGGGCGGCGCGCCGACCTATAACGACCGGCTTCTGGCCTCCGGCCTTGGGGTGAAGGCCGTGGAGCTGGTCAATGAGGGTAAATTCGGCCGCATGGTCGCCTGGCGGCACAATGAGGTAACCGATGTGGCCATCGAGGACGCCATCAGGCAATGCCGGGTCGTTTCGATGGATAGCTCGCTGGTCCATACGGCGCGGGCCCTTGGAATCTCCTTTGGGGACTGATAAAAGCAGAGAAAAGTTGAGTGTTTGGAGGTTAAAAGTGCCTAAAGAGAAAGAGATTTTTTATCTAAGCGACATATTGTCCGAAGAAGACACGGGGGCAGCTTCTGATGAGGAAATGCAGAATTATTTAGAAACGTTAAGAGAGATATTATCGGAATCGTTTCAAGAAGCCGCAGAATTTGTGTACAGCTTAAAAATTGCACAAAGCGTGCAGGAATCTGCCAAAGTTGCGCCCCAGCCCCTTCCGGGTTAAGCTTGTAGAAGGGGATTTTCGGCCATTTAGGGGAAAGTCAAGGTTTTTCAATGCTTTACGTTCAGCAATCGCTGGGTCCGAATGAGGAGCTGGTGCATATCGGCAAGTTTCACTGGATGTACACCGTGCATGCCTTTATGTCGATTTTCTGGGGCCTTGTGATCAGCGTCATGCTTCTGGTCGGCTCGGTTTTTATCTATGTCAATATGGGAAAAGTGCCCCCCACGGCCAGCGTTATTGAGGTTATAAGGGAGCTTCATCCCGGTATCCGGGCCCTGTCTTTTCTGGCTTTTGTCATGGGGTTACTGGGTTTTGCTCAGAAAATGGTCGCCAAGGCCACCACCGAGATCGCGATTACCAATACAAGGCTGGTTTTCAAGCGCGGGCTGGTGGCCCGGCAGGTCGGGGAAATGAACATAGACCGCATCGAGGGTGTGAATGTGCTACAATCAGTATTAGGGCGTATTTTGAACTACGGGCGCATCATGGTGCGCGGCATGGGGATCGGCGAGGTCGTCCTGCCGCCCATTGAGGATCCGGTTTCATTTCGTAAGGCGATAGAGAGGGCAAAAGCGTTATGAGCAAATTAAACACGATGACTTCGGTTGAAAAAAAGGCGGGCGATACGGATGCCGCCACCAGCTATGTCGGCAAGGAGGCCGCCGTCAAGGCTGTGTTGGTTGAAGGCGAAAATGTTCTGGTGCAGGGCCGGATACACCCCGCGATTTACTGGAAGGCCGGGGCCGTGCTGATTTTCGGGTTGCTGCTTTCTTTCGTTATTCCGGTCATGGGCGGGTTTTTCCTGCTGGTCGGCCTCGTTATGGCTGGAACGGCGACTTTGACCAAGCATTTCCTGTTGCTGGCGCTCACCAACAAGCGGGTGTTATCGCGCTATGGTGTGCTTCAGGTCGATGTGGTGGCCATCCAGTTCGACCGGATTGAAAGCATTGAAATGGAGCGCATGTTGCTGGGTCAGATATTGAATTATGCAACCGTCGTTATTCTTGGCACCGGGCAACGCACCATCCGCATTCCCTATATCGCCAACGCGTCGGAATTTCGCCGTAAATACGATGATGTGACGCTGAAGGAAAAGGGCAGCACATAGGCTAGGTTGTTTCTTGACAGGAAGCGGGCATCTCTTTACATATGCGTAGATAATCTTTGTGTCCACGTACGTTAAAGGGAGCGTTTCAAGATGAGTTTAAGAGAACAATTTCCACCTAAATCGCATGTAATTATTGATTCTAATCAGGACAACCCGATGCAGGCGCATGGGGAGCAAGGTCATGTCGAAAAGATTGGTGAGGAAAGAGTCATGGTTGTTCTCGATGGGACAGACGACCCCCAGCATGACAGGGGTTGGTTTACTCCGGATGAATTGAAGCCTCTCTAATTCTGAGCAGGAAAATCAAGTTTTTAATGAAAAGCAGGTTGAAAAACCTGCTTTTTTGTTGTGAAGTCGTCTCCCTAAAATATTCGAGGCGCAGATGACTGGAAAATGGGATAAATCGAAACTCGTCAGCCGTTATGTAACGGAAGGGCCGAAGAGCGCCCCGCACCGATCATATTACTACGCGATGGGCTTGACCGAGGAGCAAATCCATCAGCCTTTGGTCGGGGTGGCCACCTGCTGGAACGAGGCCGCGCCGTGTAATATCGCGCTGTCCCGGCAGGCGCAGGCCGTCAAAAAGGGCGTATCCGAAGCCGGGGCTACGCCCCGCGAGTTTACGACCATCACCGTAACGGACGGCATCGCCATGGGCCATGAGGGGATGCGCTCTTCGCTCGTGTCGCGGGAAGTTATTGCTGATTCCGTGGAACTGACCATGCGCGGCCATTGTTACGATGCGCTGGTCGGGCTGGCGGGTTGCGATAAATCGCTGCCCGGTATGATGATGGCGATGATCCGGCTCAACGTGCCGTCCGTTTTCATGTATGGCGGAACGATTTTACCTGGCAAATTCAAAGGCAAAGACGTCGATGTTGTAAGTGTATTTGAAGCCGTTGGCCAGCACGCCGCCGGGAAGATGTCGGATGACGATCTTCATGCGCTGGAATGCGTGGCCTGTCCGAGCGCGGGGGCCTGCGGCGGCCAGTTTACAGCCAACACGATGGCCTGTGTGTCCGAGGCGATCGGCCTCGCGCTGCCCAACTCTGCCGGCGCGCCCGCGCCCTATGAATCGCGCGACGAATACGCCGATGCTTCGGGTCGTGCGGTGGTGGAATTGATCCGCAATGGTGGGCCGCGCCCGCGTGATATCGTTACACGCAAAAGCCTTGAAAACGCCGCCGCGATTGTCGCAGCGACGGGCGGTTCGACCAATGCCGCCCTGCATTTACCCGCGATGGCGCATGAGGCGGGGATTTCATTCAATCTGTTCGATGTGGCCGAGATTTTCAAGAAAACGCCCTATATCGCCAATCTGCGTCCCGGCGGAAAATATGTCGCCAAGGATCTTTTCGATGTGGGCGGGGTGGGGGTTGTTCTGAAAGAATTGCTCGATAACGGCCATATTCATGGCGACTGCATCACCGTAACCGGAAAGACGATTGCCGAAAACCTCGAGGGGGTAAAGCTTCCGGGTGGGCAGGATGTCGTCTACCCGGTGAAAAAGCCGATTTATCCGACGGGCGGGGTTGTGGGCCTTAAAGGAAATCTGGCACCCGAAGGCGCGATCGTCAAAATCGCCGGTCTTGAAAGTCTGGTATTCGAAGGGCCGGCCCGCGTTTTCGATGGCGAGGAAGCCTGTTTCAACGCCGTTCAGTCCCGCCAATACAAGGATGGCGA
>DIHF01000027.1 GCA_002420015.1 Micavibrio sp. UBA5703 | reverse complement strand
TTGCAGCGCCTCCAGCGCCTGACTTCCAATGTTAACCTCCTCCTTGCCGGTCGCGGCCAGTATTCGGCCAACAAGCTGCTCAGCTCCGAGGAGTTCGGCATCGGCGGGATCAATTCGGTCCGCGCTTACGATCCGTCCGAAATCATCGGCGAACATGGAATCGAAGGTAAAGCCGAAGTGCAATGGAACGAGCCCTACCCCGTCGAAGGAATTGAGAATTACCAGCTCTTCACGTTCTTTGACGCTGGCCGTATCTGGGACGAAGACTCAACCACCAACGATCTGGAACGCGAATCGGTTACCTCCGCAGGCTTCGGCGTGCGGGCCGACATCACCACCCAGACCCAGGCTGGCGCGGCCGTTGCCTTCCCCCTCAACCGCGATGTTGAAGCCAACGACGATCAGGATCCCCGCTTCTACGTCAACCTGAGCCGCAAATTCTAGGCATTCAGGGACGAACGAATTTCAAAAGGCCGCCCTAAACCGGCGGCCTTTTTATTTTATTTGTCCCCCTCCACGCATTGTCATCCCGGCGGAAGCCGGGATCGATTTCCAGCACGTGCCGCCGCCCCCTGAAAAACCTCCAATTGAAGTTCCTTTGGAAGCGACACCGTAAAATCCGCGTTTATCTGTGTTCATCTGTGGTGAAAATTTTTGAAACGCAACGCACGCCACGGTCGCAACGGATAAGGATCACAAATCGACGTTCCGTAGAGGTCGTCGCGTTCGTTGCGCCCGTTGCGTTAAAAATTACGCCCCACCAGCACCGTCAGCGCCAGCATATACATCATCTCGCCCAGCCACCAGCCCTGCCACATGCCATAGCCCGTCGCTGCGACCGATAAAAAGCACAGGAAAACCGGCAGCGTCACCCGCGCCGCCTGTCCTGGAAGCCGGGATATCCGGCGCAGAAGATCGCCAAGGAACACAGAGCCGAAAACCGCCCCGATCGCGCCATATTCCATCCAGAGCTGAAGCGCGAAATTATGGGGATGGAGGATCATGGAATCGGGATGATAGATCTTGTGCGTATCGAAATCCTGGGTCAATCGCGTCGCCTCCACGCCATAGCCGAAAATGGGGCTTTGCAAGGCGTAGCGGGCGACGAAGTCCCATATTTCCAAACGGTTCGGCGCGTATGCTTCCGCCAGCCACGACCCCTTTGTGACTGACGCGGCGACGGTCTTGAACATGATCTGCACCGTCCACGGCGCGGTGAGAATAAGCACGGCGAAAATCGCCGCAAGAATCATCCAGGCGGGTTTAAATTTATAGGGGAAAAGGAGGAGGGAAAGGAGGGCAAGAATAAAACAAAGCTGGTTCGACTGGCCTTCCGATAACGCCAGCATCGTGATGACCAGCACAGCGAGCACGGCTACCACGATATGCGGGAAGGCCCCTTTTGGTGTCATCCCTGCGAAGGCAGGGATCCGGTAAATAACCGGAACGCAGGCAAAAAACGCCGCCACCGTGCAAAAGATGCTCCGGTTGGCGGGCGCGCGGCCGATCTCCTCATCCACGCTCAGGCCGCGCACAAGACGGTGGAACGGTAAATCGAAATAAAGCTCGGCAATATTGAAAAGCGCGGCCAGTGCCACCCCCAGCGGCAAAAGCCATAAATACGGCTTTACCCGTTCGGGCTTAAGCGCCATGGCTACCGATAGCAAAAGCAATCCCGGAAAAAGGATCAAAGCAATTTTCATTGTCTTTTCGAGCGCAAACCCGACATCCCGCGACCACAGGGCGCTGATCCCGGCCAAGGCGACAATGGCCGCCACCCAAAAAAGGGCCGATTTTGGTACCACCGGCCTGCTGCGCGTTAGAAAAAACCCGCCGACTATACCGATAATACCAATCACGCCGGGGACATAGGCCATCAGCCGCGGCGAAAAAAACGCAAGGAGCGGCAAAAGCAGTATTGAGACAACAATGCTGCTCTCCAAAAGATTCTGCCTTTTCGCGATTATCGATTTTTCGGTAAAATCCTGGGCCATGCCCACGTAGTTTTCACCATTATGACGTCGGCATCAACCTTAAACTGCCGCCGCCGCAATGGCGCCCTGCGTTCCCATTTCGTTAAGGCCCGTGCGGGTGTAGTGAAAGTCGTCCTCCATCTTGCTTTGCGCCGGAAAGTTTTTGCATCCGGTGAAGATGATCGAGGCTTTGGCCCTGGCCGCATCGGCCCCGGCCTGTGCGCTGCGGATCGCCGCCCAGTCGGTTTCCCCGGTGCCGAGGTTATGCGCCCCGAGTTCAAATATGTGAAAATGATTGATCCCGCCCGTGACATCGGCGTCGAAATTATCCACCAGCTCCTCAAGCCCCGCCTGATACAGCGCCGCCGTAATCGTGGTGCCGTTTATGCTCAGGGCCTCGCGCTCGCCCTGCGCCCAGAGGATGCGCTTGCTGTTGATGGTGAACGTGGTTTTGGCAAGGATATGTGTGATGGCCGCATTCATTTCATTAAGCGCCGTGGTGTAAAGCGTCCCCACACCCTTCTTCCAGTTGCCGTTGCCTATATCCGCCGCCGCCAGCAGCGCCGTGCCGCTGGTTGCCTGTTCGATGTAAATCGTGGAATGATTTGTCGAGGTTTTCCATTGATTGACGAAAGCCGGAACGCAGGAGGCATTTAACGCCCCGCCGACCGGATCGCCTGTAATGGCGGTCAAGGCGCTGGACGCATAACGATAGGCTACACCTCTGGAAACGGCTGGTGACGCATCCCCGGTCAGGCCGCGCCCTTCCATGTTGGATTGCCCCGCGCCCATAATAAGGTCGATGGTCGTCGGCACGGCGGAAACCCACCCCGCCGCCAGATAACGGTGGATCGCGCCCACTTCCGCGTCCGTATTGGCGCGGGAATAAACGGCCACCTCGCCCAGCTTGCCGTTGAAGTAATTGGCGACAGTGTTTCGAACAAATGCGCCGAAGCTGAACAAAGATGCTGTTATTGTAGGCGTGTCCTGCGCCGCGCCATCGGCCACCTTCAAACCGTCGAACCAGATATCCGTTGTCGTTCCCTTATGGATGATGGAAACCACATGCTCAAGCGTGTCCGAGGTGCCGAAATCCACGTTCACCCTGTTCGGGTCGTCGTTTTGCTTCGCAAAGCGGTATCCACCTGTGCTAAGAGCCGCAAACCACATGTACTGCTTTGTATTGACCGCATCCCCGAGCGAAAAAATTACCTGTGTCACTCCGGTAACATCTGCTTTAAAAGCAAAATGAATTGACCACGCCTGATCGTTACCATCGATAATTGGGGCTAAATTATTGCAACTTAAATAATCGTCTGTACCATCGAAGTCGATCGCGTTCTTTGTTCCTATCCCGGTTGTGATAATGGCGGGCTTGCTGGCCACCGTGGACTGGGATGCATCATTGGCCTGTCCCGAATTGTCCGGGACGGTCGTCAACGTGCCCACGGCCAAATCCTGCGGCTTGCCCCAGAAGATCAGGTTGGAAAAATCCTTCGGGGTAAAAGGCGAAGATGCAGACTTTACGGGTGCCATCCCCCGGCCGAGCCGGATGCTGTTGATTTTTTTTATAGGCATAAAAAGATACTCCTGAACGCAAAAAAGCCGCGCAGAGAGCGCGGCTTTTGAATATGAAATTATTTACCAAAGACCCATTTCGGGCGCATATTGCTAGGAATTTATACCCAAATACGTCCGGTTGTCAAGAAAAATTTCTATACAGACTTTTGAATGGACTGCCCGGCCTTTTCCATGTCGCGACCAAAACCTTCCGCCGTGTTACAGGCGCTCAGGCTCCCCATAACCAGCATGAGCGTAGCCATTGCCGCCACCTTCAAAAAAGAACGCATTTCTTTCTCCTATTCCTTCCGGTTAAACCTGCTGGGTTAACTATTAGCAAAATAAGCCTGGGGCTGCAAAAAAATTTTCCCGGCCCGCAATATCTATCCTGTTAAAAAGAAGCCGCTCACTAAAGGAAATGGTGGACCCAATCGGGATCGAACCGACGACCTCTTGCATGCCATGCAAGCGCTCTCCCAGCTGAGCTATGGGCCCCCAAAGAGGGATTGTGGTGAAACTAGGCAAAGCTGCGTGATTTTTCAAGTAAAAAGCGGGACCGAAGCCCCGCTTTTGGTCAAATACAGAATTTACGAGGCGAACTTACTTCTTTTTCAGCAGATCGCGGATTTCCGTTAAAAGGACAACTTCCTTGGGCGGCGGGGGCGCATCTTTGGCTTTTGGATCTTCGGATTTCCTTTTCAGGGTGTTTACGCCCTTAATCAGCATGAAGACGACAAAAGATATAATCACGAAATTGATGACTGCATCGATAAACTGGCCATAGGTCATGACCGGCGCACCGGCATCCTTGGCCGCCTTCAGATTGGCATAAGCCTGCCCATCCAATGCCAGAAACTTGTCGGCAAAATCCACGCCGCTGGTCGCCACGCCGATAATCGGCATGATAAGGTCGCCAACCATCGAGTTGACGATCGCGGTGAAAGCCGCGCCCATAATAATACCCACGGCCATATCCATGACATTGCCACGGGCGATAAATTCCCTGAATTCTTTAACCATTGACATGTGTTCTGTATCCCCTTGAAAAGTTTTGAATTTCGGAAAGGTTATCTTTGTACGTATTAAGTGTCAACATGGCATCAAAAAAGCCCCGGAAAATCCGGGGCTTTCCTGAAATAAAAATAAATGAATGACGGCGCTATTAGTTGCGGTTATTGCCCATCAGCCGGAGCAGCATCAAAAAGAGGTTGATGAAGTCCAGATAAAGGTTCAGCGCGCCCATAACGGCCATCTTCATGTTGCTTTCATGGCCGTAAGCGGAGCTATAGCTTTCCTTGATCCGCTGGGTGTCCCAGGCGGTGAGGCCCGTGAACACGATCACGCCGATCACGGAGATGGCAAAATCCATCATCGTCGATTTCATGAAGATGTTGACGATGCTGGCAAGAACGATGCCGATCAGCCCCATGAACATCATCGAACCCATGCTCGTAAGATCCTTGCGGGTAGTATAGCCATAGATCGACGTGGCGCTGAACATTGCGGCGGTGATGAAGAAAACACGCGCAATATCGCCTATCTGGTAAACCAGAAAGATCGAGGACAGAGAAATACCCATCAAGCCCGTAATCAAAAGGTACAAGGCCGCCACCATCCCTACGCTCATGCGGTGAATTTTGGAAGGCGTCAGACCGAAAAACATGATGCCAAGCGGCGCCAGAAACACGGTCCACATGACAATGGGGTTACCCATGAAAATCTGGAGCAACACCGGAGTCGTTGCGACGGCATAAGCCAGAACGCCCGTCAAAACGAGACCAATCGCCATCATGTTATAGACGCGCTGAAAATGCGCACGAAGGCCGGAATCAATGACTCTCTCGCCGGATCTTGGGACGGCGTGGCGTTGATTTTGCATTCTTTGTTTCTCCATTAATAAAGGTTAACTCACTGCCAGTATATATAGCTATTATTCTACCAAATTTCAAAGGATTGAGAAAAATTAAATATGGCTTACCGCCTCCCTGATAATCAGACTGTTTTAACTGTTTCTTTATAGGTCAAGCATATCATTCTCTTAGGCTTTCTTTGTGCCGTAACCCTATTGGAGAACTGTAAACATGCTTGTAAGCAAGGAAACAATTATTGGTCATATTAATGCAGTTAAAGGCTTGCCTGAAGATGTTCGGGACTCCTACCTGAGTACTTTTTCTGGCGGACCCAATTCTATGGATCGTCAAACAGTGGAAGCCCTGAGCGAAAAAGCCCTGGAAAATCTTGATCCGGATGCCGCCGCCTTCTTCTATATCCCGGTTGAAGAATTGATCAACGGCAAAGAACCAGCCCCCATCTCCCCGATAGAGATCAGCAAGATTGAAAGGGTTGTTACAGAGAAACTGCCAGAGCATAACAGCGTACGCCATGCATTCTTGAGTGCATTAAGGAATATATCAGATGGCGGTACTATGGCTGACCCGGCACAGATTCAGCGTGCTTTCGATATCGCCAGCGACAATCCTTTTCCGCAGTCACAGCAAGATAGCAGAGATGCTTACCACGATGATGTACAGACTCTGCGATCAGCTCTGGGAAGTCTGTCTTTATAATCGGCTAAGAGGTACACTATCTTAATCTGCCCCGTAACGGTTTAAGACCACGGGATTTTTCGGCGCGGGCCGCGCTCGCGAGTAAGCCAGGGGTTCTTTTGATCCTGCGGGTTATGAAAGCTTTTTTCACCGCCCACCGGCACGCCGCGAATATCCGGGATGGGTGTTCCTGTGACCTGAGAGATGGCTTTGATGCGCTCATCAATGGGCGGGTGTGTGGCAAATATCCCGAAAAAGGGCTTTGAGTTTTCGATGCACATCATGGCGATATCGTCGGGGGTGGCGGGAATGCGCTCGCGCCCCGCGATGCGCAGCAAAGCGCGCATCATGGCGTCCGGATTTTTGGTCTTCTCGACCGCGCCGCCATCGGCCATATATTCACGCCGCCGCGACAGGGCAAAGCGCATGAACAGCGTCGCCATATAGCCGATCCACAAAACCACGGCGATAGCGATCAGAATGATAACACCCCCGCCGTTGTTGCGATTGCCACGGCGGCGCGGCACGAGCAACGAATAGCGTATGTTACTCCATACCATCTGTGCAGCAAAGCCAACCATTCCGGTGAATATGACGCAGATAATCAAAAGCCTGACATCGCGGTTTTCGATATGGGTCAGTTCATGGGCAAGGACGGCCTCGACCTCGTCCTTTTGCAGCGAATTCAAAAGCCCCCGCGTCACCGTCACCGCAAAGCTTTTATTGTCGATGCCGCTGGCAAAGGCGTTACGCGCATGGGTTTCGATGATCTCAAGGCGCGGCATGGGCATGCCGCGGGAGATGCACAAATTCTCGAGCAGATTATAAAGTTCCGGTTCCTCCTGCCTTGTCACGGGGTGCGAGTGCGAAAGCCTGCGGATCATGCTTGTATGAAACAGCCACGAAATCATAAACCAAAGGGCAATCACCGTTAATATGGCCGGCCAGTATTCAAGAATGATATTATTGGCGACATATTCGGGATTGCCGACATTGAGCCAGACGGTATTGGGGCCCTCTTCATATCTCACTATGTTATACCCGCCCTGGGCATAGGCCACGACATAGGCAACCGCCCAAACCATCGCCATGATGATGAGCGGGTACAGCGCCAGCAATATCACCGAACGGATATTGTTGTTCCAGATATGCGTGTTAAGACCGATGCCTGCGGCAGCCATATTTTAAAACTTCACTTCCGGCGCCTTGTTGAGCGCCTCGGTTTCAGCCGCGCTCAGCTCAAAAAACGCCTCCGTCTTAAAACCCATCGGCCCGGCAATCAGGTTGGCCGGAAATTGCTGCACGGCTGTGTTGTACTCGCTCGTCGCATTGTTAAAGAAACGCCGCGCCGCAGCGATTTTGTTTTCAATGTCGGAAAGCTCGGCCATCAGGCGCTGAAAGTTCTGGTCGGCTTTCAGGCTCGGGTAATTCTCCGCCACCGCAAACAAGCCCATCATCGCGCCACCCAGCAAGCCTTCGGCTTTCATACGGGTTTCGCCAGCACCGCCTCCCGCTTGCCCTACCTTGGCGCGGGCTTCGGTCACTCTTTCAAAAATCTGTTTTTCGTGCCCTGCGTAGCCCTTCACCGTTTCAACGAGTTGCGGAATAAGGTCGTATCTCTGTTTAAGTTGCACATCAATATCGGAAAAGGCATTGCTGCGGCTTTGACGCAGCGCCACCAGCCGATTGAAAAGCAAAACCATAAGCCCGGCGATGCCCGCCAGTACCGCTAAAACGATCCATAGATCCATAGGCTTTCTCCTTATAATTCCCGTCATTCCCCGGATTTTCGAAGAAAATCCTAGGGGAATCCAGCAGAGTGGATCGCCTTAGAATTGCTCTGCAATTCAGGCGATGACGGATTCTTAATTTAGCTGACTATAGCAAAAAGTCCTGCGTCTGTTGCAAAAATTCTGTACTATTAAGTCACCTTAGTCTTACGGGAACCCCTCATGTCCCAAATCACATCCGCGCAATTCGCCTCCGCATCCGCTTCGGGTACGGATTGGCGCGATACGTCCAAGGCCGTGCTGGAAAAGCTGCATGAGGCAAATACGACAGGCATCCCCTATAATTTCGGTTTCCTTTACATCTCCGACTATCTGGCCGAAGACGCAGACAGCATCCTCAACCTTTTTCGCTCGGTCTTGAATATCGAAAACTGGGTGGGATGCACGGGGGTCGGCATTTGCGGTAACGGGGTCGAATATATCGACCAGCCCGCCATATCCGCGATGATCTGCCATTTTGACGAGTCGGATTTTTGCGTTTTCCCTCTGGCCGGAACGGATGCCGCGTTACCCGGTAAAAACGTAAAAGCGTGGCTGGAACATAACAGCCCCATGTTGGTTTACATCCATGCGGACCCTCTGGCCAAAACCGACCCGGCCCATACCCTGCAACAACTTGACACCCTGACTGGCGGCTATGTGACGGGCGGGATATCCTCGGCGCGCACCAAACACGTCCAGTTCGCCGGAAACATAAGCGACGGGGGCGTTACAGGCGTTATTTTCTCGCAGGACATCAAGGTCGCCACCGCCCTTTCGCAAGGCTGCACGCCGATAGGAAACGCCCACACCATCACACGCGGCGCGGAAAACATCATATGGGAACTGGACGGGGAAAAGGCCGTTACCGTTTTTGAAAACGATTTGCGCATCATGGCCATGAAAAAAATAGACCGCGACCCCGACCACATCGTTCTGGACAGCGAAGTTTTGGAAAATGCAGAGGCCGTGCCGGAAGAATTTAAATCTTTGTTCAAAGGCGAAATTCATGCTGCGTTTCCGGTTTCCCAGTCGGATCAAAACGACCTTCTGGTCCGCAGCATAACTGGTCTGGACCCTAGAGAAGGCTCGCTTTCCGTCGGTCAGAGCGTTTCAACAGGCGAAAGCGTCATTTTTGTGCACCGTGACGAAGAAACGCTGGAAAAAGATTTGTGCGCGATGCTGATGGGCTTGCGGGAACGTGTGAAAAGACAAACCGGCACCTTTGCGCCCAAAGGCGCGCTTTATGTTTCCTGCCTCGCCCGGGCCTTTTCCGATAAAGGCGAGAAAAAACATGGGGAAATGAAGCTGATAAAGGACATTATCGGAGATGTTCCGCTGGCTGGTTTTTACGCCAGCGGCGAGGCCGCCAAAGGGCATCTTTATAACTATACGGGAATTTTAACACTGTTTCTTTGAAACTTCGTCATAGCTGACCTACAATGGACCTTGGGCTATGCGAATCATCCGGGAGCTTGAAATGAAAATGGTTAATTTCTATCTGCGTGTTTTGACAGGTTTTTTGCTTATCCTTGCTATCACCGGAGGCGCAAGCGCACAGGAAGCAATCCCCCAGCCACCCGCCCCGATTCAAACGCTCGTAGACGACGGCGCACAAATCCGCTTTCTGGGCAAAGAGCACGGCCTTGATACCTGGCTGACGATCAAAAACGGCCAGGAGCAGTATTTCTATGTGCTGCCGGACGGGCAAGCCTTCCTGATGGGCATCATGTTCGACAACAACGGCAAAATCGTCACCGTCGATCAGGTCCGCAAGCTTCAGGAAAAAGGGGATTCCGTCCTCGACAGTCTCGCCGCCCCTGCGCCAACGCCGCAACAGCCCGACAGTTTTGAATTCAAATCGCCATCCGAGCAGTTGTTTTTCGACATCGAAAACAGCAACTGGCTGCCCTTCGGCCAGCCCGGCGCGCCGGTCATGTACAGCTTTATCGACCCGCAATGCCAGCACTGCCACGCATTTTTCGACGATGTGCGCAAAGCCGGATATCTTGAGAACGGCAAGGCGCAGCTCCGCATGATCCCCATCGGCTTCCGGGAGGAAACACAGGCGCAGGCCGCCTATCTTCTGGCGGCACCCAACCCTCAGGAAAAATGGTTCCAGCATCTGGACGGCGACGAAAAAGCTTTACCTGCCAACAGTGAAATCAACAGCCAGGGCGTAAAGAAAAATCTGGCCCTCATGCAGGCATGGAAATTCGATGCAACGCCGCTGATCATTTACCGGGCAAAGGACGGCACGGTTAAAATCGTGCGCGGCAGGCCGAAGGATCTTGCTGCGCTTGTCGACGATCTGGGCGGCAGAATCTAGGAAAGAACAAGGAACGTCTGATAATCCATGGACCATCGTTCGGAATACCTCGTTCAGCTTCTTGAGAAAATCGGCGGCCCCCTGATGGAGGCCATTACCGATGTTTCGGCGCGGCAGCAGGTAAATATGCCCGAAAGCCCCGCCGGCGACGAAGCGCGGAAGATGGCCGAACTGCTGGCCAAAGCCGTGCAGGTCAGCATCAATATCGGCCGAAACATGGACCTTGCCACACATGCGGATCAGGGCGAATCCGTTCGCGTAGCGCTGGCTGCGCTGGCTGGCTCAATCGTTGCGGAGCAATACAGGCATAGCGGGAAAGTGCCGGACGACAACGGATTAGGGCGTATCACCGCCGCCTTGCAGGCAGTCATGACGTTTTCCGAAAACTTCATCCCCTCCCCGGAAAGCACGCAGCGCCTTAAACAAATCGCCGCAACAGGTGCCCCCGTCGATCCGCATCAAGCCGACATCCAGTATCTTCAGGCTTTCATTCCCGTTGTAAACGCCATCGGCGATTTTTCATTTGGTTTGCCCGAACAAAAGCTCGTGCAAGAAGTCGCCGACCGCCTGACAAAGCGCGCCATGACCCTGCGCGAGTCCGTTTTTTCCGGTCTTGTTTCCGCCGACGATCAGAAATATGCCGAGCTGGCGCTGCTCCGTACGCTGGCCGCCCTTTACAGCGAATGCCACCGGACCGAAACCCGAAAGCTTGCGCAGCAAGGTGCCGGGCAGCCCGGCGGCGTGTCCATCGCCCCGGTCTGGAGCGCCTTTGAGCTGCGGGTAGCCATGCTGGAAACGCTTGGGTCCGAACTGGCAAAACAACAAGGCACAAGCTCCGCCAGTTCCAAAAGCCCCATACCTGTTGCGCCTGCGGCAGCGGCACCGGTGCCCCCGCCGCAATCCGTGGCGCCGCCTCCATCTCCGCCTCAAGAACCGCCAAAGCCAATTCCTTCTGCACCGCCCCCAGCTGCACCGCCAGCCACCGCTAACCCCTTGTCGATGTTTGCAAAACCGAAAGATTCGCCCCCTGCGCAGCCGCCGCAGTCACCGCCCCCTGCGCAGTCACCGCCCGCCAACCCTGGACAAGGCGGCGGCGGTCCGATGTCCTTCTTCAAATCAGGCGATAAATCCGCCAGTCAGTAATTAACTCTTCTTTTCTTGTAATGATTCTGTATATTATTGGGAAACTTCAGGAGTAACTTTACCCATGGCCGCCAGCAAAGTTCTAGCCGCTTGCCTAATGCTCGCTTCGCACACCTATTCCGTCCCGCCAGCCGTTCTGGTCGGGATATACAAGGCTGAGGGCGGCGCTGTGGGGCAGGAAGTGCGCAACGAAAACGGCAGCTACGACATGGGGCCAATGCAGATCAACACGGTCTGGCTTCCCGATCTGGCGGACCGCTGGGGGGTAAGCGAGCAAACCGCCCGCAAATGGATACGCGACGATGCCTGCACCAATGTCGGGGTCGCCGCGTGGATATTGCGCAGCCACCTTGACGAAACCAACAGCCTGTCCCAGGCCATCGGCAACTACCATTCCCGCACACCTCGCTTCAACACCAAATACAAAAGACGCGTGATCGGCATCATGCGCGACAGCGGCCTCATAAAAACCAGCCGTTAGGCTGTAGATAGTCTTGTGTTTAACTTATTGCCCGCTTGCGGTTGCTATTTTCACCAGCTAATCTTGATTCGTACGGCTTTTATCTGAAATCAAGCCCGAGATTCTACGGTTTTTAATCAGGATTCTAACGCTTA
The DNA here is from genome assembly GCA_002420015.1 of Micavibrio sp. UBA5703. Taxonomy (GTDB): domain Bacteria; phylum Pseudomonadota; class Alphaproteobacteria; order Micavibrionales; family Micavibrionaceae; genus UBA5701. The sequence goes on along the minus strand of DIHF01000027.1, from coordinate 31,728 downwards.
TGTTTCGCACCCTTTCGTTGACATTGTTTACGCTGGCCGCCGTTTCTGTTTCGGCTTGCTCCACCCGCGATGTTTTCAGCGACGGCAGCCCGCAACTTGTCGCCGAACCGGACAAGGTTTCCTCGATGCTGGCTGAAGCGGCAGATCGCGCTTCAAAGTCCCTTGAAACGTTGGCTTCAGTTGAATACGCAAGATCATCGGGCGTTGCCGTAGCCCCTATCAACAACGCACCCGCCGAGTTGCGCCGTGCCGTGACGATCAACTGGGTCGGGCCGGCCGAGCCGATCGTAAAGATGCTGGCTGACCGCGCCGGATACACCTTCTCGCCAGTCGGCGCGCCGCCGCCCAACGCGATCGTTGTAACGGTTAACGCCGAAAACAAGCCTGTCATTGATATTCTAAGAGATATAGGCCTCCAGCTTGGCCTGCGCGCCGATATCAAAGTTGACGGCGGTGCCCGCCTGGTTGAAATGCACTACGCTGCAAACACCGGGGCCGGTGGATAGGAAAGGCTTGTCATGTACGGAAGGTACTTAAAGCCCTGTAATTCCCCAAGGCGCAATTCAAAGGCCTTTTTTCTTACTTTTGCGTTTGCCGTTTCGTTGTTGACGCTCCCGCCGCTTTGCCATGCCGCTGAATACGATGGTGCGGCGGCAGGTGAGGAAGTTAACGATGTTCCGCCCCTCTCTCTCACGGATCTTCAGGGGCTGGCCAAGGAAGAGCCGGAAAGCGATGACGACGATGAAAAAGAGGGCGGCTTGCCTTTTGACATCCGTGCTGAAGCCATTAAGGAGGCGGCGTTGTCATATGGCGTACGCGGCGGACTGGCGATGCGCACTTATGAAATTCGCAAGGAGCTTGAGCGTCGTGCCGGTTATCTCGACCGCGTCTTCAATTTCGGCCAGCTCCTTATTCCCGCCCCTTCGGGCTTCATGATCGAGCCGCCAATTATCTCGGAATCTGTCAATGCCATGCTGATTGAAAGCAGCGGGCAGGAAGCCGCCACATCGGACCGGATATATAACATCGTCAAGAACGCAAAGATAACCTCCGCTCCCCGTACGTGGCGCGTATATCTTGAAAGACAATGGGGTGCCATCGATGAGCCGCCCGATATCCTGCGCCCCGAAAACGATGAGGAACGGGAAGTCTGGAAGACCCAGGTCGCAAAGGGCTGGGAAATTGGATACGAACAGGCCAACGATATTTTTGAGGAAGACCTTAACAAATTGGTCGCAGACTTTCAGGGTATGGTCCGCTACCGCACTCTTCTGACACAGGGCATGATTTCCCCGCCTGCTGCGCTACAGGTTGATCGCGGTGTCACCGGCGATGGTAAGACCATGCGTATCGGCGACCGTGCCGTGCAAATCACAGGCGTCCCCAAACTAGCCACCGGATCTGAGCAATGGCGACCCGCAAACCGGTAAGCCTTCTCAAGGGCGAAAACAACATTGCCGAAACCTGGCCGGACGAACCGGATCGTTTCGTTGATGATTTTGTCGACCCCTTTTTGCTCTGGTGCGTAAAGAAAAGCTCTTCAGATATCACCATCCAAAACGATCGCCCGGTCTACAATGAAATTCACGGCACGCTTTATCCGGGAACCTATCGAAACCTTGATGCTGCCGACATGGCGGTGTTCCTTAACAAGCTCTACGGCCCCGAGGCACAGGCAAGGCTGGCCTCCGGAAAGGATCTGGACGTATCGTATGAAATCAGGCCGGACCGCTATACGCGCATTCGCTTCCGCGTGAACATAACCGCTATTCTTTCACGTGGCCGCGACTCTGCGCAGATCACCATGCGCGTACTCCCCAGCGAGCCGCCGACGATGAAAGATCTTAAAATCGAACAGGAGATCATGGACGCCTGGGCACCCCGGCAGGGTGTCGTTATTATCACCGGCCCGACAGGCTCCGGTAAAACCACGCTGCTGGCTGCCGGAAACCGCATGCTGCTGGAACGTACACATGGCTGCGGCAAGATGCTGACCTACGAAGCGCCGATTGAATACACCTACGACACCATCGAAAGCCCGCGATCGCTGGTCGCGCAAACTGAAATCCCCAAACATCTGCCGGATTTCGCCAAGGGCGTGCGCAACGCCCTTCGCCGCAAACCGCAGGTTATCCTCGTCGGCGAAGCCCGCGACCGCGAAACAATTAACGCCACCATCGAAGCCGCCCAGACAGGCCACGCCGTTTACACCACCACGCATACGCTGGGCGTTGCCAACACCGTTCAAAGAATGCTTTCAACCTACGACATGGCCGAGCGCGAGGAGCGCGCCATAGCGCTCATGGAAACCCTCCGGCTTGTGGTTACGCAGGTTCTTGTGCCCAGAATTGGCGGCGGGCGCATGGGTTGCCGGGAATGGATGAAATTCCCTGACGAGGTCCGCGAAAAGCTGATGGACATGCACTTCACGAAATGGCCGAACGAGATTCAGCGCATGATCGTCGATTACGGCCAATCGATGAAAAGATCTGCCGAAATCATCTTTGAAGCCGGCCTTATCGACAGGCGCCACTATCTTCTGTTATCATCAAGTACAGGCACTTAAGCCTTTTTAAGGCTGTATTCCTGTCTTTTAGCTTTCAGCGCTCTAAAGAGATTGTGACTTATGACAAAAGAACTTGATAACATACAGGAGAAGATGAACTGGCACTGGCGCAACACCATGCGCACCACCCGCTTCATCAGCTTTGACGCCCGTGCCGCGTTGCCCCTACCTATCCTTTTGGTTTACGCCCGGAAATCGACGTTTTTGCTTGCAATTATATTTCTTCTTGTCTTTCGCTACCTTGAACAAAAGGGTCTTACTTTCCCCGCCGCTATCCGCAATCTGAGGTCGTGGATTGTCGGCTCCGAACGACCCGGCTGGATATCGGTTGAAAGAAGACAGTTCAAAGACTATGGTTAGGGTTGCCTCTGTCTATATTCTTGTGTTTTTTCAGACAGGGCTTTAGTGTTCAGCGACAGAAGATTATTTAGCCCATGGATACGTACATGATCAATCGTTGTTTTTTGCGTTTTATTTCAGCGCTCTTTCTGTTGGGCACGGTCGTTGTCTTTGCCGGTCATTCGGCGCAGGCCGGCTTTGAATGGACCCCGGCATCATCGCCTAAGGCAGCCGAGGCATTATCTCCGATAACCCCGGTTCCACCCGTAGAAGCTGTTGAAATCCAGCCATTACAGCCTGGGTCATCGGCTCCGGCCCCTGCCGCCCCCGTCAATGTTTTGGTTAATCCGCACATTCAGCCCCCGGCTTCCTCCGGTATGAAAACTTTGGAGATGCAGACGCTTGAATCCGATCCGAAACAGGTTATGCGGGTTAAGGATTTTCAGCAAAAAGCCCCCGGTCAACCTGGTCGGCCGATCACTATCAATCCATACCCCAACAAGGCCGCCGCTGCGCCGCACCAAAATGCTGCACCACCTGCACAACCTCAGCCGCTGGTGCCTCAAAAACAGGTAGCACCCGTCAGCTATCCTGAAGTCGCGGGATTTGGTGCTGATCTTCCCCTCGCTCTGGCTCTGCGGCAGGTTGCCCCGGCCCATTACTCTTTCAGCTTCGGCGATGGCGTTAATCCCGGTTACCGCGTTTCATGGAATGGTGGACGCCCCTGGAATGAAGTGCTGAACGACATGATCGCGCCGCTTGGCCTGTCGGCCGTAATTTTTGAAAAGAGCATCAGCATCACCAGCAATGGGGCAACACCTCCGCAAAACGCACAAGCGCAACAGCCGCAACCGGACGGCGGCGATCTGGGCCGGAAAAACATCACCGACCCCGGCGAGAAATCCTGAAAAAATCCTGCTTTTTTCGTTATATGAAGTTAACGAGGCTTAGCTCCTGTAGCCTTGCCGTGACGCGGAACGAGGCATCGAGTTGAACTCTTAGCGTATTGATCTCGACCGCAACTTCGTTGATATCGACGTTTTCCACATCGTCAACCGCACTCACCAGAAGATTTTGCTCTTCCTTGTGATTCTGCATGATTTCGGCAATACGCGCCCGTACGCCCTCAAGCTCGTAACGCACGCTGTCGATATCATCGATTGCATTGTTTACCAGTGCCGCCATATTATTGAAGACTTCATAAAAATTTTCTTTCATCTCCTCAATATTGGTTCCCGGTGCGCCTTGCGCCGTAACCGCCATCGTTGCCGGATCGATTTCATCGACCATCGGCGTCAGGTTTTCGTTCTTGAAATATGCCAGGGCGACAATGACATCCCTGAACGCAGGCTCATTCGCCAGCGCCGTATAGTTCAGCTCCGTATTGTCATCGGCACGAACGAACACATCCTTGACGGTTCCCGAACTAAGCGGCGCCGAATATCCGATAAGGCTGTCCGTAATGGCGTTCGGGTCGACGCTGGCATCCTTGCTGCGCAAACCGCTGATAAGCTGGGTCGTCGTCAAGGTCGTGTTCTTCCAGTCTGTTAAAAGGGAACTGATCGCCGTATCCAGAGTCCCGCTATCGACAAGCGGCTGGGTGGTCGTTTCCGCGCCCGCCAGAATATAGCGGTCTCCGTCCTGCTGGTTCACAAGATTGACCATAAAGGTATAAAGTTTGCGCGCCATATCCTGGAGTGTTTTAAAATCAACGTCCATTTCCTCCGACGTCTGGCCTATCTGGATATGCTCTATCGTGCCGGGAGTCAGCGGATCGTCGTAATACACGATGTCGCCCTTCTGGTGCGTACCTTGCTGTGTGAACCCGGCTAGCGCCGCCGCAAAATTCTCCGCCTGCTTCTTAAATTCCTCAACCGTATTCAATGTCGTTTTGATCCGGCGGTCGGCGTGCATGACGTTATTGACATACGCATCCAGCGACTTAATGTCCGCTCTCGATCTTTTGGATGTAAGGATATCTGCGCCAAGCCCGGTGAATTTCTGGGTTCTTTTGCCCGTCGCCAGTTGCGTCGACAGATCGGAAAATCTCTCCTGAACGGACTTGAATCTTTCGATCTGCGCCAGAGCCTGCCCTAATGTTGATACGCCTGTCATTTTATCTTTCCCTTTTTATTTTTATCCTACAGAGTCCAGCAACTCTCGAAACAATTCATCGACCGCATTGACAACCCGCGCCGAAGCCGCAAAAGCGGTCTGAAAAATCACAAGATTGGCCAGCTCTTCGTCAAGATTGACACCCGATTCATTCTGAAGCTGGTTCTCCAGAATGCCGCGCAGCGTGTCTTCATCCTTGAGGCGGCTTTCGTTCTGCAAAATACTTTGCGAATGTTCGTTGACCATCTTCTGGGCATAATCGACAAGCTGGTTTGCGCCAACAAGATTGGTCGTTATATCCGCCCCCGGCCCGAGAAATTCCTCCCTGAACGACACGATACTTGCGTCTGTCGCAGAGACTTGCGATCCGTAGGCAATATTTGTAATCGGTGATACATCCTGCACCGGCGGCCCCGCACTGAAGCTGCCAAACAAAGATGAGACAAACGAAATGCCATCCGACAACGTTCCGGGAACGGCGTTGTTTATCTCCGCCGTGGCCGCATCAACCTGAAACGGGCCGGATACAATCTTGATTGAACCGCCAAAACCGGGATTTGTGAAATCGTCGCCGGGTCGCAAAATCAACTCGCCTGTAGCGGCAAAAGTAACCGCATCATAAGCCAGTCCCGGCACGCCGACATCGCCGGAAATAAGCGGATCGAAAATAAGTTTATTTATCAGATCATTTTCATCGTCGCCCGGCAAAATGGTAATCCGTACCGGCGCGTCATTACCGACCTGCACATCGAAATAGGGATCCCTGGCATTTATCGTCCCCTGCGGCAAACCAAGAAAAGTAAATCCTGTCTGTCCCATATTGACGTCCGCGAACGTAATGTCCCAGCGGCTTTCGATCTGAATCTGGCCGAAGCTGTTCAACGTCGCGCTGATATTTGGATCAAGGCCGTTGATGAACGCCGCCAGATCCGCCGCCGTGGCATTCCCCGCGGGCGGAATTGCATTCAGGTTCACCATCAGGGGACCGATAGGCCCCGGCCCCTCTCCGGCCGGATCGATCGTAATGGAAAACGTATCTGCTCCCGGCGTTGCAAAGGGGCTTCCAAGTGTGGTGATAAGATCAGGTCCTATGGACGCGATATCGCGGCTCGACGTCACCGTATTCTCTGAATACACGCCAAGCCAATCCTGCAATGTGAACGGCCCGCCACCCGCCAGTGAAGCGCGAAGGTCGATATTGCCCACAGCCTGCTGAAAATCGACGCTTCCGAAAGCGTATTGCAAAACTCTGCTGACGACCTCGCTTGAACCGGGCTGGACCTGTATATCCGCAGGTACTGTTCCTTGTTGCACAAGAGAGTGATCCTCGACGATAGCGTCATTGACCTGAATAACTCTCGAAAACCCGACATACGACACGGCTACCGGCGGGGGTCCCGCTGTCGGATCGGGCGGCGTATCGAGCGGAACGTTGCCCGAAGCATCGGTGAAAAGCCGCAAGCCTTGCGCATCGAAACGCATTGCCATTTTATGCGCCAGTTCATCAAGCTGGGCCATTTGCTTTGGGAATATGCTATCCCGCAGCTCAATAAGGCCGCCCAGACGTCCGCCGGGAGACGTGTCGGTAATATCGACCGCGCCGGGATCGGTAACCGGATCACCGACAAAAACACCCGCAACGGAATCCGGGTAATAATTTACCGCTGATAGCGGCGAGGGATCGAATGTCATCTCGTTTGCACGTTCATCAGCAAGCTGCACGCCGCGATTTGTCTGAACGACAAGAACGCCATCGCCGCGCTTGAAGAAGCTGATATCGATAAGCCCGGCCAGTTCCTTTATGGTTTCATCGCGCTGGTCCTCGAGCAAAGCTGTCGTGCGCTCTATATTCCTGTTAACCTGCACCTGTTTATTCAGGTCGGCGATTTGACCGAGCAACGCATTAACCCGGTCGACAACGCTTTGAATATCGGATTGTGCGTCATTGCGCAGGGTCGTAATCAAACCCGACAGATCGTTGAACTTGCGAACCGTATCCTGTGCCTGATTGACCGTCGATGCGAGCAAAAACGCGTCCTCGGGGCTATCCGACAAAGCGATAAAACTGTCCTGAAGGCGTGAAACTTCCGACGCAATCGACAATTCCCGATCCGGCGGACCGTGAAACTGCTCGACCCGGCTAAGATAGGCCTGCTGGACGTTTAGCCTGCCAACACCGCTGATCTGGGTCCATAAATCGCGCTGGAGGTTAAGGTCGACCTGGCGAATGATGGTTTCACTTACGACCCCGACGGTGGTGCCGGCAATTGCCTGTGCGGATTGCGGCAATATCTTCCGGGTAAAGCCCGGCGTGCTGACGTTTGCTATATTATTTGAAATAACGCTGATATGCTGCTGGGAAACCCGCAGTCCTGAAAGTGCAGCATCTAGTCCGGCCAAACCCATGTCAAATCCTTAACAAAGCAAAATTTGCCTGTTTTTCAATGTTCAGGATTACCTATGCAAGGGAAATGCCAGATTGACTTAAGGACGAAGCTGTCGATTTACCTTTGATTAGCTTTCATGCCGGAATACATCTCGACATTGATGGTTTCGGCCCGTTTGCGGAGCTCCTCTTCGACCAGAAGCGAAACCAGCATTTCGCGGCGCAGCAGCGATTCAAACTGATCCCTGTTCTGCATCATCTTGATCGCCTGCATGGAAACGCCCACGCGCTTGACGTTTGCGGGCTTGTCGTAAAGATTCGTGTAAAATTTGGGGTCCTGATACATCTTCTTCGTCAGGACTTCCATCTGGGCGTAATAGCTCGGCAATCCGCCCATATACGTGTCAATGGGTTCGCTTGGCTTGAAATGAAACGCCTCTTCCATCATCTTCTTTATATAGGCCCAGCCGCTTTGGTTCCCTTCTTCGTCCTGCGTCATAAACTTCATGCCGGTAATCGAGGCATAGCTATTATGCGCCACGTTCTGTGCTGCCATAATCCTCCGGAATCTTTGATAGGCTTTGGGGTTGTCCCTCACGGCTGTGTCGGGCACCGTTTCCATGGCCTGCGGCCAGTAAAGATTTCTGCCGAGCGCTATAATATCCTGAAGGTCCGGGGTATTTGCACCGGTTGTCGTTTCGGCGGCAATCGTCAAAGGAAATTCGACGGTCTTGGTATAGTCGATATCCCTGTTGAACCGGTTGGGGTCCGTACCGCCCGTCGGTCCGCCGTTGACGTTTCCGTCATGATCGCACATCAGCGAAAGGCCGTTATTGTTGTCCCTTACGTCGCAATAGACTTTTTTGAACTGATCGAGCCGCGCCTCAATATCCATCGCATAGCCCTCGGAAGATATACCGTCATTCACATTGCGGTATCTTTCCATGAGCATCTCATTGACGATCCCTTTTTCCAGAGCCGCCCTCGACTCGGTCTGGGCAACGCTGCGCACGAACGTTCCAAAACGGCACATCTGATCGCTGGGTTCATAGTCCTTCAACGCCTCAGCCTGCATGGTTTGCAGGATGCGCTTTGACTCCAACTGATGCTTCGCATCCAGCATCGCGCCGATCGGCAGCATCAGGTAAGCCATCGTCGCCGAGAGTTGCTCGGTCATCATCATGAAGGCCCTGACGTAATCATCGACCATTCTGATGGTCGTACATCTTATGGCTGCCGCATTGCTGGTACTATACTCCGGATCTGTGGCCGGTATGAAATTGTTCACGCCCAGTGAAGTTGGCCCGCCGCCGCCAGGCGCGGAAAAACTGTCATCGCCACCGCCGGAAACCGCCCCACCCCTGATATGAGGTGCCGCCGCACAACCTCTGGGGACTTTGGGTGGAGGCCCATAAGCCTGTACCTGCACTATTGATGGCCTGGCGGGCCGTCCGTCAGTAGACAAATTTCCAAGGTTGTGAAATGCCAGCTTGAACCCTTCAGCTTCTGTAGGGTCAGCCATATTTGTGATTTCATTTTTGCTAAACAATCCTGCCCAGTCCGCTTTTAGAGCGCTTATGCCGGATTTTTTTTCAACGGAAATTCCGGCAAAATCGTCAAAGCCGGAACCTGACAGGGAAATGCCTTTTGTCTGCGGATCATATTGCATGGAGATGACGACAGGCATCTTGCGCTCCGGACTTGTGATCATAAGCTGATACACCTTGTCCTGCGCGGTAAACCCAAAACCGGGAAGCAAAACCGTCCCCGAATCATCCACCGTAGCGGACCCCTCGCGCTTTTCGCCGGCAACGGAATAAATATGGTAGCTAATCGTCGATCCCGGCGGCAACTCGTCGATCTTGATGAACGGAGCATTCTTGCTGCTTTCTTCTTCATCAGAAGGAACGGCATACACAGGGGAAAAGACACCGGAAAAAATAAAAAACGCCAGACAATACAGAGCGGCTGCACCCGATAAGGATCTTCTTTTTTTTGTCGCTCCCTGCCGCATTACATTACCGCCTTTAAATTCGCAGCGCCTCATCACAGGCCGGGGTCGCCGGCACCGGTATGCGGGTTGATTTCATTTTCAACTTCGTCCTGAAGATCCATAACCGCCAGCTCCAGAAGAATGGATAATGAAGCCTCCGTGCGCAGATAGCTTTTGAACATATCGAATTTCTGCATCAATCCGATGGCCTGCATCGAAACGCCTTTCCGGTCGACGTTGACGGGCTTGTCGTAGAGGTTTGTAAAGAAATCCGGGTTTTGATAAATTTTCTTCGTCAGCATTTCCATCTGCGCGTAATAGCTGGGGTTTTCGCCCATAAGCGCAACGGGCGCAGCGGCACCGTCCCTGACGCCAAGCTCATTCAACATGGCGACAAGGAAATTCCTCGACTCAGGTGTCCCTTCTGCCTTCATTGAAGTTATGGCGTTAAAAGAATTTTCTGCAACGCTGCGCTTGGCGACGATCGAGCGCATATCGATATATTTTTTCTGCATATCGCTTATCGACCCATCGGTGTTTTTTTCAAGCAGCTTGGCGCCGGGGCGTGCAAAAACTTCGTTCGCGTAAAGATTGGCCGCCAGCGCCATAACCTCTTCTTCATCGTCGGTTGGAATGTTGTCGGTAAAATCTATTTTCAGCGTCCAGGGGAAATCGACGGTTCTGGTGAAATCGATATCCTTGTTGTAGCGATTTTTGTTCGTGCCCGGCGCATCGCACATCAGGGCAAGACCATTGTTGTTATCTCGCGGATCGCAGAATTTTGCCTTGAACTGCGCGATACGGCTTTCCTTGTCGAGATCGTTACCATAGGCGGCGCTTGTGTTGGCATTACCGAGCTGGCGGTCCATGGAGCGCTGGCTCATAACAATCGCGTTATACTCTCCCTTGCGCTCCGAGGGAGCGAGACTTCTCGCTACCGTGCCAAATTCGCACATGCCGATGCTGGGGTGATAGTCCTTGTGCGCCTGCGCCTGAAGCTGCTGCAACAGACGCTGGGTTTCAAGCTGGTGCTTGGCATCCAGCATGGAACCGAACATGTGGGTCTGCTGCATGGCGGTTACGGTCAGCTGCTCTGCCATCCACATCATTGCGGGAAGAAGGTTGTCCTCGAGAAACAGCGAAACATACCATTCCCTGTATTCAACAAACTCCTCCATGACTTTCTCGGTTATGTTGTCAACCGTGTCTTTCCATCCCTGCTCTTCGACCGGGGTAATCACCGCGCAAGTACCGCAAGCAACCGCTTTTTTAGATTGCAAGCTCATGCTGACGGAAAAGACCGACAAGGCCAGCAGCAGCAGCAAATATTTCCTTACTGTTATCGTCATAAGCCCGTCATCACCTGCTCGTCGCATTCATCAACCCGACCATATCTTTATTCACGTCGCGGAAATCATCCCTCAGCTTGCTGGACAACAGCACCGACATCACCATTTCCTGCCGGATCTGGCTTTCATAAATCGCCCGGTCGAGCATCAGGTCAATCGCCTGCAGCGCGACCTTTTTTCGCGCCACGTTGGCCGGCTTGTCGTAAAGATTCGCGTAGAAATCCGGATTTTGGTAGATCTTCTTGGCCAGCACCTCAAGCTGCGCATAATAGCTGGGCTGCTCGCCGATCATGGAAGCGATTTCAGCGTCAGCGATCCCAAGCTCTTTCATGATCGCCGCCATATATATTTTTGTGCCCGGCGTATTCGTATTTCCTGGAGTGCTTATATCGGATGTGCCGAAGGATTTCAGGCCGACAATCGCGTTGAACGAGTTTTCCGCAACGCTCCGCTTGGCGGCGACGGAGCGCAACGTAAGATAAAGGTGCTGGGCTTGCTTGGTCGTCAGCTTCCCTTGCGTATAGTTGCGTGTCAGAACATCGTTGCCGTATAAATTGTTGGCCATCGCCAGAACATCTTCTTCCTGCGGGCCAAGCGCGCCGCCATCGCCAAGACTGACATCGATTGTGCGCGGCTCGTCGATCAGACGCGTGTAATCTATGTCGCGGTTGCGCCGGTTTTTATCGGCACCGCCGGCCGCGCCGCAGGCCAGAACAAGACCCGTTCCCCTGGCATCGGATTCCCAGTTATTGTCTTTTGGATCGCAATAAACCCTTGCGAATTGATCCCAGCGGCCTCTCTTGTCGATATCGCCGTTTTGCGCCGCGTTCACATTGGCATTGCCCAGATGACGCGACAGAGCGCGCTGGGCCAGGGCGACCGCGTTATGCCGCCCCATCGCCTCGGAATTTGCCATGCTTCTGACGTTGGTGCCGAACCAGCAAAAATCCTCGCTCGGGTGATAATCCTTATGCGCCTGCGCCTGAAGCTGCTGGAACAACCGCTGCGTTTCCAATTGGTGCTTGGCGTCCAGGAACGTGCCGATAATCATGGCCTGTTGCACGGCGACGGCAGACATCTGCTCCGTGAACATCATCATGGCGCGCAGGATATGGTCGCCAAACAAGGTATCCATCATCCATTCGCGATGTGCATTAAATTCACTCGCGATGTACAGCCTCATAGCCAGTTCAGCCAGTTGGCGCTTGATCTGAAGTTCTATCATAACTTGCGGGGGATCAGCTGGAAGACAGCCCGTACAAATCGCCTCCGACTGACGCGGCGAAAATGTAACGACTGAAAAAAAGATGCAGGCGACAAAAACCGGCAGCCTGAAGGCGGTTTTTATCTTGAAAAACAAAGCGTACTTGCCCTTTTTCTGCGTGCTGTTCACCTGTTTACACCCGAAGCCAAAAAGCCGCCCTTGAGCAGATTGTTAAAATTTTAATCAAACTCAATATTAATTCTAACACAAGAATTCTCAAAATGGCACGTTTCATAGTGCTTGTTAATCGCGTTTTTTTCATACAGAATGGGGAAGATTGTGTTGTTCCGGATATGGTTAATAGTTGGAAAATATGGCAAAAAAGACAAAAGGACAGGCGGAAAACGCCGAAGCGGACGGCACCCAAAAAGAGGCCGCGAATCAAGATGCCAGAGGGCTTGGAACCGTCGTTATCCGTAATGAATTTTACCGGGACGGCTACCGGAGCCTCCTGCGCCTTGCCGTCTTGCAGGGCCTCGTCATTATAGGTCTGATCGGTGCTTTATTCTTTATTATTCAGGTCAATCAGCCGGAAAACAGGTATTTCGCCACTACCGAGGACGGCCGCCTGATCCCCATGGTTTCTTTGAGCGAGCCGAACCTGAGCACCCCGGCCCTGATGTCATGGGTAGCACAGGCGTGTACCGAAGTTATGACCTTCGGCTTCAACGATTATCGCCGCAGATTGCAAGAGGCCTCCAGAAACTTCACCCGCAAGGGCTGGGACAGCTTCACGGCCGCCCTGCAAAAATCGCGCATTATAGAAATGGTTGAAACCAACCAGCAAGTTGTTACCGCCGCACCGCAGGGAGCGCCCATCCTCGTGTCGGAAGCAGACGTAGGCGGGCAGTATCAATGGGTCATCGAACTGCCCCTGATCGTCACTTATCAATCCGGCGCAAAAACCAGAAGCGACAGCTTGCTCGTGACTGTCGTTGTCGTCCGCGTGCCGCGCCTTGAAAGTCCCAACGGTGTCGGCATCGAACAGTGGATTGCCATTCCGAGATAAAAATCCCGGTAACCTTCGTTGTTAATTGTTTTGCGCTTTCTATCATTGTGACGTGACAGGCTCAGCGATACGGGATATCCTTTCCGATAAAATTTGCCAGCAATGGCGGGTCCGAATAACTTTATCACTCAGAACGGGTTACTTATGGGGCGCAAAATCAAGCTCTTTTCTTTCCTGTATTCTGCCAAAATGCCGGCAGCGGTGGCTGTTTTCGCTTTATGCACCTCCGCTTTGACGCCGGTCGCGGTCGCACAGGCTGTTTCGTCTGAGCCGGTCGTTGCCGAGACCGATCCTTCGGATATTTCTGAAGAACTGCCGGCCGATGCCGGAACCAACATGCCGATGCTTCCCGATGGCGCGGTGCCTGTAGAACAGCCGCCGCGACCCGCAGACCCCGTCATTGTTGACCCAAGCGATGTCACAAACCTGTCAACCGCGCTTCCTGTAGACTCCGGCGCTGGCCAGCCCGATGAGCAGGAAGATGAAGGCGCCGACGCAGCGGAGGGACAATCGGACACTACCCTGCCCCCAGGCGAGGACGATGCGAAAGGTGCGCCTAAAGCTGACAATGCCCTGCCGGCGCTTGAATTGCCCCCCGAAGAATCCGCAGATGAAAGCAGCGACGGATCGGCGTTTTCACTGCCTGGGGAGGATGACCTTTTCGATACAACGGGTGACGGCAACAATTCCGGGTCTTTCGCCTTCGACAAGCCCCCGGAAGAAATCGAGGCCGACACCAGAAGACAAGCTTTTGACGCCGCCCTTCAAGGCTTACTGCCCTTGCGGCCCGCAGAAATACGCCAGTTGCTGGAACATTTCGACCGTACGCAGCAATCCGTTTCCCTTCCCGTTTATCCCAACCCGAAACCTGAGACGGTGGTCCAGACTGTTTCTATGGATCCCGGGGCAAAGCCGCTGACCGTTTATCTGGCCTACGGCAATATAACGACCATCAATTTCGTCGATGCCACCGGTGAGCCGTGGCCGGTCGAAAATATTACATGGGCGGGAAATATCGAAGTCGGCGAACCCAAGCCGGCAAACGAGGGTGACCTTTCATATTCGAATATCCTGCGCGTTTCGCCTGTTTCGGAGTTTGCCTACGGAAACATGTCGATCACCATGACGGGGCTTCGCACGCCGATCATCATGACACTGGAAACCAACCGCGATGTCGTGCATTACCGCTTTGATGCCATCATCCCGGAGGACGGGCCTCTGGCAAAAGTTCCCATTATCGGTAACAACAACAGCGCCGGATCCGGGATCAGCGCGGGAGACGAAGACCTGACATCCGTGCTTGAAGGTGTAATGCCTCCGGGCGCCGAAAAGCTTGCCGTTTCCGGTGTCGATGGCAGGACAAGCGCCTATAGATTTAACGGCTTCACTTATGTCAGAACGCCGCTTACTTTGCTTTCTCCGGGCTGGAGCGCCTCAATGGCTTCGGCGGACGGTATGAACGCCTATGCAATGGAGGATGCACCTGTCCTTATTCTGTCTGACAACGGACGTATGGTTCGCGCAAAACTTTCAGACCGTGAAGACGATATCGAGGATCTTGTAGATGAGTGACGAACAGGAAGAAAATTTAGCCGGTGACGTAGCCGCCGAAGCCAACTTCGATGATTTTGACAGCAAACAAAATACGCTCGGCGATTTGTGGCGCAGCAATCCCATGGTCAAGGTCGGCGTTATTTTTGCCGCCGGTGCCGCCATACTTGGCACAATGTTACTCTTTGGCGGGGAAAAGGAGCAGCCAACCGTTTCTTATGTATCCGGAGGGGCTGATGTAACGGCCACGCCTGGAACCGACGAGGCATCTCAAAAATATGTTAAGGCCATAGAAGAGTTTAACGAAGCCGAGGTTGAACAGGCCTATGCCACCGGTGGCAGCGCCCTGCCTGTCCCCATTGATCCGCCCAAAGGACGTATTAATCTGCCGGAAGAAGAGGAAGAACAGGAAGATCCGCTGCAACGCTGGCGCCGCTTGCAGGAAGAACGGCTGCAGCGCGAAATCAAGCAACAGGAAACGATTGAACCCTTGGCAGAAACCGGAGAAAGCGCCGCCGTGTCCAGCGAAGCCGTTCAGGCCATGGCGGATCTGATGGCACAGCAAATGCAGCAAATTCTCGACTCAAAATCCGAAGAGAAAACGGTCTCGTCCCTTCAGATTACTGATGCTGACTTCATGAGCAGGCTTAATGAAAAGATAAATGCGGCGCAACAGGAAGCCATGGGCATTGATCCCACCGCCGATCCCACCGCCGATCCCGGTGCCGGTCCTGAAGGTGGCGGCGACGGGGAATTCGTCGAAGAAAGTGTGGAAGAAGTTTTGATTCCCGCCGGCAGCATTGAGTACGGCCAACTTATAATTGAAGCGAATACCGACACGCCCGGCCCCGTCCTTGCCATGATCGCTTCCGGTCCCCTCAGGGGCAGCCGCCTGATCGGCACTTTTACCGAAGAGAATGAGCTGATTACGCTTAATTTCTCCACTGTTGTTGTCGATGGCGTCAGCCAGCCGGTAAATGCAATTGCCCTTGATCCAAAAACGACCCTGTCCGGCATGGCAACCGATGTCGACCACCGTTACTTTGAGCGCGTCCTTCTGCCCATGGCGGCAGCCTTCGTCGAAGGCGCAGCCGAGGCCATTTCCAATTCGGGTCTCACGACGGTTACCGTCGATGGCGGCGCAGCCGTTTCATCGACCGAGGAGACTGACACAAAAGAACAAATAGCCTCCGGTATCGAGGAAGCAGGGCAGGAACTGTCCAGTATCATTGATGAAACCGCCGATCAGATCAAAGTTAAGGTAGTTATTGCTCCCGGCACGCGAATCGGTATTTTGTTCATTGATTCTGTCGTTGAGAACTCTACGGGTGCCAGTGACGGCTAGGAATCTGATTAAATTCCCTGTATAACATTCGACCATGCAAGACGATAACAAAAAAAATACGGATGATCTCGACGACGACCTCCTTGAAGACGAGGACGATTTCGATTTCGACGACATTGACGACGAAGCCGGGGAAGAGGCTGCGGATGACTCCGATGCAGACCTCGGGGACGACGACTCATGGGACGATTTTGACGATACGCCGGACGCTGAAGTGGTCGAGAAAGCGACTCCGGACAAAAAGACAAAGAAAAAGGCAGCGGCTGAGACCACCGAGAAATCTGCGGCCAAACCAAAGGCCAAATCCTCGGGATTTAAAAAATCAAACCTTATTATTGTAGGCGCTGCCGTTGTCTTGGGCGGTGGGGCGCTGGTATTTACCCAAATGGGCGGCGCCCCCCAAAATCAGACTCCCGCCCCGCAACCGCCGTCCGACATTGCGGCGGGGATAACGCCACAACCTGATTCCGCTTTACCTGATACAGATATTGCCGATGGGCAGATCCCGGACGACGAGGTTTTCAGGGGTCCCGATGAACTGGAAAGTCCGGAGTCGGCCTCACCTGAAGAACAGGTTTCCGTGGATATTGAGGGAGCACCACCTATGCCTGCTCCCATGAGCGCGCCCTCCCCTGAGGCGGCTCAAGCCGCCAACGAAGTTCTGACGCCCATGCCTGACGTTGCCGCCCTGTCTGAGGAGCAGCAACTGGCCTCCCTCGACCAGCCTCTGGAAGAGGAAGAAGCCGCTCCGGATGAGCTCTTTGAGCCTGAGGCGGAATCTCAAATAGAAGACCCGGCCCTTATGGCTATGGACCCGTCGCAACCACCCTCGCCGCCGACACCTGAGCAAGATCAAGTTCCGGCAGATGAGGAAGCCGCCCCCGTTGCGCCGCCTGAGGAAACAGAGCAACCTGAAGCGACAGCCGCACCCGATCAGGAACAAGCGGAGCGTATCGAGAGCATGAGCGGTGAGATTCAGACGCTTGAAGGCAAGCTGGCTGAAGCCAACGACGCTCTGGCGCGCAAGGCCGAGGAAGCCGACAGGAAGATTGCCGAATTGAACGATACCATAACAGCGCTGGAGAAACGCCTTGCCGCCGCAGAAAGTCAGCAAGAAGCCGCGCCTGCCGATACATCACCGGAAGCCGTTGCAACGGAACCGCCCCCAAAGCCCAAAAAATCGAGTACCCCGACACAGGCAAAAAGCGGTTCTTCAACAAAATGGCAGCTTCGTTCCGCCCAGCCGGGCAAGGCTTTGATATCCGAATCCGGATCGAGCGATTTTAGAACCGTGGTAGTCGGCGACACGCTGCGCGGACTTGGCAAAATTGTTTCCATCGATATTGAAGACGGCAAGTGGGTCGTTACCGGCACACAGGGTCGTATCCTGCAATAACCTTCACCTAACCCGTCGATGCTGAATATGTTTCTTTTTTTATTAAGAAAGTATTAACTTTTTCACGCCTATACTTACCATCACAGCATAATCATAGACACCCGGTCTGCCATTACAGCCACTCGAGTTCTGTAAAAAATTTGGCAATTTTGTCTAAAATGTGTTCTAATTAAAAGTAGGTGGTATCGGTGGTGAAAAAGATAATAAACATATTAAATAGTATTAAGTCGGACAACATGGCGAAATCGCCTGTCCGCTTCGGTCTGTTTATTGTTTTTTCCCTTGTTTTCGGAAGTTTCTTCGGCAATCCGGCCTTCGCACAGCTTGTAGAGGTCAGCGACGTCGCCGAAAACATGACGACGTCCGTTGAGCTTCTTCCAGGTATTCTCACAGCCATAGCCTACATGATCGGCATTCTGCTGGGCGTTCTTGGGGTATTGAACCTAAAGAACCATGTCGAGAATCCGAATAACACCCCTCTAAGAAAGCCGATTATCATGCTGCTGGCTGGCGGTGCTTTATTTGCATTGCCGATTGTTTACAGCGCAATGTCGAATGCGATTTCCGGCGGTGCCGTCGGTACATGGGGAGGAAGATCGAGCCTCAACCCCATTCAGATACTTTCAGCATCGGGCGGTGCGCTTGCAAGCTGGTTCCCGCTTCTGGGCGATGCCAACCAGATCATGGAGAACATTATCGATTCTATCGAGAATGTTCCCGGCCTGATTACAGCCGTGGCCTATTTGTTTGGTCTTCTTTTCGGCGTACTGGGCATATTGAAAATTAAGGAGCATGTCGAAAGTCCCGAACAGGTCAGACTTAAAGATGGCGTTATCCGCCTGCTCGTTGGCGGCGCGTTCTTTGCCATTCCGACAGTTTATGAAGCCTTGTACATGACGATCACCGATGGCAATTTGGATGGCTTTACTATTGCGAATGCCGGGCTTGCCATGACTTCCTTTGTTGTTTCGGACGAGACAACCATTGGGAACTCCTGCCTGGGCAGAGGCTTTGTCCCCGACCTTGGCGGCGTTCTTTGCAGCGTCATGTTGCATACGGCCGTTGCACCGGCCTTTATGACGGCCATATCCTATGTAATAGGGCTTCTGCTCGGCCTTTGGGGACTATTCAAACTCAGAGACCATGTTGAAAATCCTCAGCAAACGAAATTATCCGAAGGTGTTTCCCGTCTCTTGGCTGGCGGTGCGTTCTTCGCCTTCCCGTACCTTACTGAAGTAGCCAGAAACACAGTTTTTCCTAACCTTTTGCTTCTTGATGCGCATGATAACACCGGCTTTAACGATGCCGGGGCCACGGGTGGCCTGACGCAATCGCTGTTTAATTTTATGAACTCCCTGCTCGGTCCGGCCACCAACGTCATGAACTGGTTCGGCTACGTTGCCGGTGCGATACTGATTATGATCGCGTTGATGCGCCTGATCAAAAGCGCGCAGGAAGGCCCGCGCGGCCCGGCCGGCTTTGGCACGCTAATGACCTTTATTGCAGGCGGCGCACTGATTTCGTTCAACCAGCTCCTCGCCGCGTTTTCGACCTCTATGTTCAACAATAATTTTATTGGCGGCGGAACGGAAACCAGGGCCGCCCTTCAATATGTGGCAGGCATGAGCGCTGCCGAACTGGCGCACGCGCACATCGTCATCAGCGCGATATTAAAGTTTATGATAATAGTTGGCTTCGCAAGTTTCATTCGAGGCATATTTATCATCAGGGATGTTGCCGAAGGCAAACAGCAGTCCTCGGTCATGTCTGGAGTTACGCATATGATTGGCGGAGCTCTGGCCGTGAACTTGGGCCCCTTACTCAATGCCGTACAAACGACTCTCGGCATTGTAGGATTTGGGGTAGTATTTACTTAGTGAGCAAACTTATTGGTAGAAAAGGAGAAAACTATGTTTAAGAAGTCATATTACAAACTAGGTGCAGCCATCACAGCAGGCATGATCGTCGGTTCCGCAGGCGATGCGATGGCCGGTACAACGTTCAGCACTATTGCCCAAAACATTCAGGTTTCGACAGCCTCGATCCCCGGTCTTCTGACCGCGTTGTCGTACCTGTTCGGCGTTCTGCTGGGCGTGCTGGGCGTGATGAAAATCAAGGACCACGTTGAAAACCCGTCGCAGACACCGCTGAAAGACGGCGCAATCCGTCTGGCGGCCGGCGGCGCATTGTTCGCGCTTCCGATCATCTACGATGCTATGTTCAACACTGTTGACAACGGTATTGGTGGTAACACGCTGGCTGCTACGCTTAACAAAGCAGCGTTCAACGTCAAGTAATATACCTGATGGGGTATTCACCCATTACTTTAGGCATTGCCCGTCCCCAGCTAACAGCGGGGGCGGGCGGTGCTGCGAAAAAATCGGGCGCTGCGCCGAAGTCGGGAAACTCTAAAAAGGCCGTAACGCCCGAGATAAAACAGAAAATTTTCAAGCGCGACGATCACACCTGTAAGTTCTGCGGGTTTAAATCGCAAAAATATCAGGAAGTTCATTTTCTTAATGACGATCACAACGATATAACGCCTCAAAATTTGGCGACAGCGTGCATTTTCTGTCACCAATGCTTCAACATGGAACAGGTCAGCATTATGCGCTCCGGCGTTCTGATCTGGCTTCCTGAAATTTCCCAGGCCCAGCTCCATCACATCGCCCGTGCAATTTACGTGGCGCGAATTTCGCAGGGACCTGTGGCCGATGCCGCAAGACGCTCACTTGACGCTCTTATGGCGCGGCGCGAGGAAGTCAAAAAGCGCATAGGAACGGACGATCCCTATATTCTGGCAACCGTCATGAAAGACTATCTGGGCATCAAGCACTACAACTACCGGGATAAAAAGCTGGAAGGAATACGCCTTTTCCCCCTGGACAGACGGATCATCAAGGAAGCCGATCTGGAGTTTAACCAGTTCCCGCAAATTCTGGCTTACTGGCGCTCAAAAGACGGGCCTTTCGGTGGCAAAGCGCCGCCCACCTGGCTTTCTCTTTATCAGGATATGGCAAAAGCCTCCTGACCTCATTTTTTTCCTTATAAAATAGACGTTTTCCGTTATCATTACTGTTACGAGCCTGTCGACTTCTGTATATTTAAAAACGCGTCGGCTTGATTGTTTCAACAAAGCGGATCTGGATATCTTTTATGAATTTTCTTGATAAACTGGCTGTTCCCTTTCAGAAGGCAATGAAACAATCCATCGCCTCTTTCATCCGGCTCGAAACATCGGATGGCGAAACCACGATTGCTGCGGCCGATGGATCGCTTGTTTCCTACGTAAAAGTAGAGGGCAGCCGGCAAATCATTGGCGAAGAAGAGTACAAGCACATCGTAGATTCTTCGACAATTAAAATCGGCGCCAGGTTCGACCGCCAGGGCCACGCCATGCAGGTCTATTTTTGCCGTGACCCGGACAGGATAAGGAAGGAACTTGAAAGACACGTCCAGCCCAGCCGAACGACCGCTGAAAACATCGGGCTTGAAATTGACGATCTTTTTGTCGAACGCATCAAGCACCTGGAGCGGTTTTTGTCGCACGAAGAATCCTATTTCGTTTTGTGGACAAGACCAAGCGTCCTGACAAAAAACGAATACCAGCGCACAGCAAA
The DNA here is from genome assembly GCA_002420015.1 of Micavibrio sp. UBA5703. GTDB lineage: Bacteria > Pseudomonadota > Alphaproteobacteria > Micavibrionales > Micavibrionaceae > UBA5701. The sequence goes on along the minus strand of DIHF01000027.1, from coordinate 10,795 downwards.
GGAAGCACGCGAAACGGCAAAGGGTTGGGTTCCAGCCGGGAATGCACAATATCCTTTCGCGGGGCTTGATCCTTTAAGAACGCGCCATAAAAGCTTTGTATCCGCCATTCTTGCCGCTATGGACGAGCTGGGCGTACAGGGAAGCCTGATGGAGGTTCACGATGCCCTGCAGGCCGTTCGCTCAAATCTTTTTCCAGACAGGGCCAACGAAAACTGGCGAGCCTGCCTGCCCGGCGATCCTATCCCGCCCAGAGCACCCATGAGCCAGGTTGATATGTCCGACTTGCTTTGGCCGCCTTTGCCCAATCAGATTGTGGCAGCCGATGCAAAGACCATGGGCAAATCCGTCGTACGCATCGGCAACCTGTTGTGGGCAGGCGCCGATATGACGCTTGGCCCGATGGATGCCACACCGTTTCCGGTTCTTTTGAACCGTCTTGTCGAGGCCGACATCCCCTTTAGAATTTCCTTCCTTCTCGAAGGCGGCGGCACCTACTCCACAGCGTTGCGCGCTTTTCTGGCTACGATCATGGGCCCGACAAGCGCCAGCAACAAGCAGATCAAATATGCCATTGAAGGATTGCAAACTCTGGCACGAAGCGAGCCTATCGTTCGCATGAGGGTGTCCTTTGCAACGTGGTGCCATGTTGACGAAAAAAACAAAATTAACGACCGCCTCTCTGTTCTTCTCCAGTCTGTGGAAAGCTGGGGCTACTGTCAGGTCAGCGAATTCTCCGGCGATCCGCTTGATTGCGTGATGTCTTCGGCAATGGGCATTCATTGCGCGGGATCGGCACCCACCGGCATCGCCCCGATGAAAGAGATGATGCGCCTGCTCCCCTGGCAAAGACCATCGAGCCCGTTTGAACAGGGCGCCATGCTGTTTAGAACGCCGGATGGGAAAATCTGGCCCTATCAAACCGGAACCAATCTTACGACGACATGGTTCGATCTGATTTTCGCGCAGCCGGGCGCTGGTAAGTCCGTGTTGCTTAATACTTTGAATCTGGGAACTCTACTATCGCCGGGCATGAGCAAGCTCCCGTATGTGGCGATCGTCGATATCGGACCTTCTTCTTCGGGGCTTATCTCGCTGATTAAAGAGGCGCTACCCCTTAAGCAACAACACGAAGTTGCGTATTACCGCCTTCAGATGTCGCACCAATATGCGATTAATCCTTTCGATACCCAGCTTGGCTGCCGTTATCCGATGCCTGATGAACGCAGCTATCTGGTCGAGCTTCTGACCTTGCTTTGCACGCCTCCCGGCTACGATAAACCATATGACGGCATGCAGCAGCTTTGCGGACTCGTGGTTGATGAAATGTATCGATGGCGCGACGACCGCGCCGCCAATGCCGAAGCACGGCCCTATCTCCCGCGCCTTGAATCGGATGTCGACGAAGCCTTGCAGAAATTCAATGTGCATTTGCCCACCGATCCGTATTGGTGGGACGTTGTCGACAGGATGTACGATCTCGAGCAATTCCACATTGCGCACCTGGCCCAGCGTCACGCTGCCCCGACATTGAGCGACTCTATTACGGCATCGCGCAGGCCCCAGATCAGGGCTTTGCTGGAAGAGACATCGGTCGGCTCCAGCGCCGAATCCGTTATCAGCGCCTTTGAGCGTATGGTGACATCGGCAATTCGCGAATATCCCATCCTTTCCTCTGTCACACAGTTTGAAATTTCAGATTCCCGCGTCTGCTCTCTCGATCTTATGGACGTAGCGCCGCAAGGCGACGAAACAGCCGACCGTCAAACCTCCATCATGTACATGCTGGCGCGGCATGCTTTGGTGCGTAACTGGTGGATGAGCGCCGATACGATTCAGTATGTACCCGAAAAGTACAAAGAATATCATGAAGTTAGGCTTCAGGAGATCGCCGAAACACCCAAAAGATTGTGCTATGACGAATTCCACAGGACCAGTAAATCCAACTCGGTCAGGGCGCAGGTTATCCGCGATGTCCGCGAAGGAAGAAAGCGTGGCGTGCAGATCGTTTTGACATCCCAGCTTCTGCATGACTTCGACAACGACATGGTCGATCTTGCAACCGGCGTTTGGGTATTGGGAACGGCAATTTCAGACAAGGCCGTTGATGACGTACAGCAGCGTTTCGGCCTTTCAGCAACCGCCCGCCAGATCATCAGATATAAATTGACCGGCCCCAAATCCATTGGTGCACCTTGTCTTTTGGTTTTGGGAACAACTGACGGTCGCTACGAACAGCATTTGTATAATACCCTTGGCCCTATCGAGTTATGGGCGCTGTCAACCTCGGCGGAGGATGTTGCAATTAGAAACAGGCTCTACTCTCGCTTGGGTGCGGGACGCGCCCGCCAGATGCTGGCATTCCATTATCCCGGCGGCAGCGCTCGCGGAGAAATAAGGCGGCGCGTTCTCACCAAGGCAGATACGGGAGATTCCCGCCAGGCTATGATAAGCGCTGTAATTGAAGAGCTTGTAGAGGAAATGGTCGCTTACAGCAAACAGGCCCAGAAAGAAGAGGCGCCATCCCGAGTTAAGCTGGCTGTCTAGAATTTTGACGAAGCATAAATAAGGTTTTCGCAGGTCATGAAAAAAAAGAAAAAGAAAATCAGCAAACCTTCGCTCGACACTAAAAAAAGCACTGTCGAGTCCATCAAGGCGCGAAGAGCCTACAAAAGACGTCAAAGCAGAAAATGGATGATTATAGGGGGTGTTGCCACTCTCTTGTCCGGAGTGACATGGGCTCTTTTCATCCCCTATAAGGGGCCTATAACTTACGGGGCCTGTAAAGTCTTTCTCGAAAATTACGTTTTATACCCTCAATCCGTCCGCATTAGCACCGTCGATGATTACGGCGCATCGGTGCGTATTTGGTTCACTTACCTTGATTCTTTTGGCGAGTTTAAACTTGAACCAATGCAGTGCTTTTTCAAAATGACAACCGATGATGATAAGAAAAAATACGGCAATGTCAGCTTTATAATGGAGAAGGCGACGATCAACCGCCGGGAAATCGGTCCGGATATCATTGAGCGTTTTAACTACTCTATTCTTGGGATCGTGGCCTCCCCGCCGGATTTGAGCCTGCCCACGCCCATTCCCGACAGTCTCGAGGACCTGCAAGTCGATTCTTCAAAATTTAGAAAACCCATCTTTGATAAATAGTGCCGCCTTTTCAAAGAGGGTTTTTAGGCAACAACATCCAATACCGTCCGCGAGACTTCATGGGGCCAGCCATTGCCTCGGCCTTTGCACCATAACCCCAGAACACATCGCCGCGCACCGGACCTGTAATGGCTCCGCCCGTATCCTGCGCAATCATCAGGCGGCGCAACTTACCTGCGCCCGGCACTGGTTCCTCTATGTCAACCCATAATGGAACACCGTAAGGAATAAGAGAGCGATCCACCGCCAACGATCGCCCCGGCGTCAAAGCAACATTTTCCCCGCCCAGCGGCCCCTCGCCTTCAAGCTCGTGGAAGAACACGTATGACCTGTTTGTGTTCATCACCTCTTCGCCTTCCGCCGGATTTGCGGTCAACCACTCGCGAATCGCCTGCATCGAAACATTTTCTTTTGTGAGGTGCCCGCGCGCGATTAATTCGCGCCCGATCGCGTAATACACATGGCCGTTCTGCCCGGCATAGCCGATACGCATCACGCCGCCATCGTCAAGCTGCACAACGCCCGAGCCTTGAATTTGGACAAAAAACGCATCGACCGGGCTGTCGACCCAGACCATAACCTTGTCGTTGTGCGGCCAGTTGCCCGCGACAATAGCAGCACGGTCTTCATAGGGTTTCAAATTTCCATCGACCACGCGGCCCGCGATGCGCTGGCCCTTAAGCTCCTCGCGAAAATCGCCAAGCTGCACCATGACCAGATCGTCCGGCCGCGTATAAAGCGGCACCTGGTACGGGCCGTGACGCGTGCGGGAACCGCGCAGGGAAGCTTCATAATAACCCGTAAACAGCCCCTCCCTTTCCTTGCCCGCCCAAACTTCGTATGGCGTGAAATGTCGCTGCATGAAATTGCGCGTTGCTTCCGCGTTGGCAACATCAAGCGCCTGCAAATCGATGCACATGCCCTGCCATTCAACAGCTTTTCCGGCCTCGGGCAACGGCCCGAACGCCTTATCGGGCGAAGATTTCTTAATGCGCTCGCAGGATTTTTTCAGCGCTGCGATGCCGCCGGACATATCGTCTTGCTCCCACCCAGGCAGATCGCTGAAACCGGCGGGCTTCAAAACAAGTGGTGGCTTCTCTTCCTTCTCGACCCCGGCGCAACCTGCAAGTGACAGGAGAAGAACAAGTGATAGGAAACGTATCTTCATTGGATCAACTAATGGTTTTGTTTGGTATGGTGGTGTTGTCGTCCTCAAGATCGTCGCGCGTTTCATAAACCAACCAGCGCGGATCTTTGGAGTTGATCTCCCGCCCGAACGTCCAGACATCGCGCATTTGCGTGACCTTGTCGGGATTGCCTTCGATGATTTCGCCATCCCTGTTTTTGGTGACACTGGTTTCTTCGGCTGTAAAACGAACCGTTATAAAGGCTCTTTTACCCGTCAGATTTGCTCCGGTAATTTCCGATTTCTTTATCGCATGAATTTCCGTGGCCATCGTTTCGCCGCGCTCAGCCCGCGCCTTGATTGCATCTTCAAACGCATTGTAAACGCCCTCGGTCAAAAGCCCTTTCAGCGTCTCCGTATCGCCCTGCGCGAAGGCCTCGACAATATAGGCGAACGCATCCTGCGCCCCGGTCAGGAATTGATTGACATCGAATTTCTTGTCGGCTTTTGAAATATCCAGCAACCCGTTTTCCGCCGTTTTATTATCAACCGTAAGATTGCCGGTTTTATTTGCGGCCAGCGCATGAATGCGGTCTTCGGCACTAAGGGGCTTTTCCTCAGCCGGGCCCGGAATACCCTGTTTCTTATCGGCCGTTTGCTCCCCCTGAAGATAGGGGTTGGGGCGCTCGCGCTCATCGCCGTGGCGCGTCCCCAGCACGCTGCGGAGCCAGAAAACCAGCCCTGCGGCAACAATAGCGTATACAATAAGATCCGGGGGCACGTGTCACTCCTCGCTGATAACCTGGCAAATGCCTACTTTACACACATCTATTGTAGTTTAAAGTGCTTTGCGCAAAGGACGAGCCTCTATGCGCCAAAAAGCTTGCTCCCTCTGGTTTTTTGTGTTATGACAACCTATATTCAAAAGGTGAGACATGTTTTTAAAAAGAAAGAGCAAGACGGCCAAAACCCCGAAAAAGCCTGTAAAAAAGGCTGCAAAACGCGTTGCCGCAAAATCTAAAAAACCCACGCAAAAAGAAAGCAAAACGGAAACCCCAAAGGACCAGGCTCCGACCGCGCCCGCGACCGGCACAGAGCAACCCGCAGGATCGCAACATATTCCCAATCTGCCGCTGATCGTTCACGGCCAGTATGTCCGCGATGCTTCCTTTGAAAACCCCAGCGCGCCGCACGCTTTGCGCGCCGGACATGCCGCGCCCAAAATGAATGTGAATTTCGGCCTTGATGCCCGCAAACTCTCCGAACCGGGCCTTGAGAACATGTTCGAAGTCGTTCTCACCGTCAACGTCGAAGCCACCCGCGAGGGCAAGCCCGTCTTTATCGCCGAGGTGCAATACGGCACCACCGTTTCCGTCGGTCCGACCGTGCCGCAAGAGCAAATTCATCCGCTGCTGCTGATCGAAGTGCCGCGTCTGGCATTTCCTTTTGCACGCCAGATTCTGTGCGACATGGCCGTGCAGGGCGGTTATCCGCCGCTGCTGGTCGCGCCGGTAAATTTCCAGCAACTCTATATCGAGAAATTTAAAAACGAACTGGCGAAAAAAGCCAAGAAGCAAGCTTGATACTTATTTCGTCTTGTATTTCGCCCAAATCGCGCCACTAAGTTTTCCGGCCATATCTTCGTGCGCCGCCATCTCCTCGACACTGGCTTGAAACTTTCTTGGTTCGCGAAATTTTCGTACCATCGCTACATTGTTTTCCTTCTGAGCCTCTTTTTCCTCACCACCGAGCACAAGCCCATGTTGGCGCCCACCGAGAAGCTCCAAATACACTTCGGATAAAAGCTCGGAGTCGAGCAAAGCGCCGTGGAACGTGCGCGCCGTATTATCAATGTTAAAACGCCTGCACAGCGCGTCGAGATTGGCCGGGGAGCCGGGGAATTTCTGCCGCGCCATCGTAAGGGTATCCGTCACGCGGGTCCAGGGGATCGGCGCATGGCCAACCTGCTTGAGTTCCCAGTTGATGAACTTCATATCGAATTCGGCATTGTGAATGACCAGCCGCCCATCGCCGATGAACGCAAGAAACTCATCAAAAACTTCTGCAAACACGGGCTTGTCTTTCACGAAAGCGTCCGTAATGCCATGCACCGCCGTGGCTTCTGGCGGGATGGGGCGCTCGGGGTTGATGTAAAGCTGGAGCGTCTGGCCGTTCGGAATGTGGTTGTCGAGCGCAACGCAACCGATCTCAATGACCCTGTCACCCTTCTCCGGGTCCATCCCGGTCGTTTCGGTATCGAGCACAATTTCACGCATCGTTCATTTCCTCCAGCCACGCTGTAAAAAACTTTTCGTTCTGTTCCAGCAGACCCGCTGCAAATTTTTTAGTTTCCTCGCGCATGATGTCAATTTCAGCCGTTGCATTCGGTCCTTCTATCATACCATCAGGTGCCGCAAACCATTCCTGCAAATCACTTTCCGTCACTTCAGGATGACATTGAATGCCCAGAGCATTTTTGCCAAAGCTGAAAATCTGATTTTTGTATTTCTCCGTAGACGCCAGCAAAACCGCGCCTTTCGGCAGATCGAACGTATCGCCGTGCCAGTGAAACATGCTGGTTTGTGCGCCATCAAAATGTCGTGTCGGTGATTTTTTTCCTTCCTCGGTAAACGTCAAACCATGCCAGCCATATTCCTTGCCCTGCGCGCCGGGATAAACTTTTGCGCCAAGCGCCGCCGCCATAAGCTGCGATCCAAGGCAAATTCCCAGCGTCGGTTTGTCCGCCGCCAGCCGCTTTTCAAGAAACTTTATTTCCTGCGTAAGGAACGGACACTCCGGCGCGTCATAAACGCCCATCGACCCGCCCATAACAATCAACAAATCCGTTGCCAGCGGATCAAGACCGGAAATATCCTCGCTCGGCGTATCGACAACGCGCACCGATATGCCGGCATTGACAAGAAAAGCCTCGAACGAGCCAAGCCCCTCGCAAACAAGATGCCTGAAAACCAGCGCATTTCGTATCATTTAGCGCTCCTGATCGATTCAAGAATTTTCTTGAGATCTCGCATCGTCTCCGCCCGGCCAAGTCCCGTTTGCAACACGTAATCGGCGCGGGCCCGTTTTTCCTCATCGGGCATCTGGCGATCCAAAATCGCATGGAATTTTTTTTCATCCATGCCGGGGCGTTCCAGAACGCGCTTTTGTTGCACGTGAAACGGTGCGGTGACAACAATTGTCACATCGACAAATTCATCGCCACCCGTCTCAAAAAGAAGGGGAATATCAAGCGCAATCATCGCCTGCCCCATTTTTTTGTTCTTCAAGATGAATTTGTTCTGCGCCTCGCGCACCAGCGGATGCAAAATACCTTCAAGCTTTTTGCGCTTTTCATCGTCGGAAAAAACAATGTCGCCAAGCGCCTTGCGCTTGATCGCCTTGGTTTTTTTTTCGTAAATGGAAGGAAATTTAAATATCGGGAAAGCCGCGGCCACAGCCGACTTTGCACCGCCACCCGGCGCAAGAAGAGCATGAACCTCCGCGTCCGATTCATGCACTGGCACGCCAAGATTTTGCAACATCGCCGCGACCGTCGATTTCCCCATCCCGATAGAACCGGTCAGGCCGATGACGATCATGCCGTCACCATTTTTTCAAGCTCTGGGGTTACCTCCGGCATCACGCCAAACCACGCCTGAAACGCCGGGCGCGCCTGATGGAGCAGCATCCCGATCCCCGTTACGGTTTTGTGACCGCGCTTTTTTGCGTCCACCAGCAAAGGCGTATAGAGCGGCGTATAAACAATGTCGGTAACCAGCGCATCCCTTGGCAGCAGCGCCAGATCGATATCCAGCGTATCCTTACCCTCCATGCCAAGTGCCGTTGTGTTAACAAGCAGGCTTGCGCCCTCAAGAACTTTGCTTCGCTCGTCCCAATTCGCAATGACGACCTTATCCGGCGCGAGACTCGACTTTGCCAGTATCAGCGCTTTTTCCTTCGTGCGGTTCAGGACAAAAACTTCCGGCGTGCCATGCTCCAGCAATCCATGAACAACCGCCTTGGCCGCGCCGCCAGCGCCCAGCACGACGGCGCTTCCTGCGGCAAAGCTGAATTTCGGCGCTTCCTGCCGGATGTTTTGAATAAAACCGAACGCATCGGTATTGCGTCCCCTCAACTTGCCGCCGTCAATCACGACCGTATTGACCGCGCCGATCTGCTGCGCGCCTTCGTCCAGCTCATCGCATAAAGAAAGCACCGCCTCCTTGTGCGGAATGGTGACATTAAAACCGCGATAGCCTTTCGCGACCAGCTCCGCCACACCTTCACGCAAATTCTCGCAGGGAATATCGACCGCGTCATAATTGCCATCAAGTCCGTATTTTTTAATCCAGTAATTATGGATGCGCGGCGATTTGCTATGCGTGACAGGGTGGCCGATAACGCAGACCTTAGTCATAGCGCGCCCTCCTGCTTTAAAAACCCCATCAAACCCGCAAGCGGCATCCCCATGATGGTGTCCATGTCGCCTGCCACGGCGGAAAATAATTTCCTGCCCTCACCCTCAATCTCATAAGCCCCTACGCTGCGCGTCAACGCTTCGCTGGCATTGGCAGCATAGCTATCAAGAAACACGTCATCGAAATCATGCATGGTCAGATTTGCACTGCGCGCTTCTTCCCACAAAATCTTATCGTCGTGCACGACGCAAACCGCAGAAATCAGGCGATGCGCTTTACCGCGCAAAGCCTTAAGTTTATTTTTTGCATCCTCTACCGAAGCGGCCTTCGTCATCATTTTGCCTTCAATATCCAATGTCTGATCCGCGCCGATCACAAGCGCACCGGGGTTTCTTTCTGCAACATACAGCGCCTTTGCCCGCGCAAGCCCCGGCGCAATTCCATCAATTTCTGTGCCTGCCGCCAACATCTTTTTTGTCAACGCTTCCTCATCAAGATCGGCCGATACGCTCTCAAATTTCACCCCGGCCTCTTCCAGCATCTTGCGCCGCGCCGCCGACCGCGAAGCCAAAATAACCCTAACTCCCGCCATTGATGCGCTCCCTGTGCGCCTGCAACAGGCCCATGACCTCGGCGGCGGTTTCCTCAATCGAACGCTTGGTCACGTCGATAACCGGCCAGCATTGCTTGGTGAAAAAGCGGCGCGCTTTACGTACCTCTTCCTCGATTTTTTCTTCATCGAGATATTCGTTATCGGGAATATGGTAGTGCCGCTCCTCCTCTTCGTCCCCGGCCTTCAGCCTGTTGCGGCGCACCTGCAAAAGGCGCTGGGCCGATTCCGTCAGGCCGACATAAAGCGGCCTTTTGTGGGCGAACACCTCGTCCGGGATTCTCACATTGGGCACCAGCGGAATATTGGCGGTCTTGATGCCGCGCCGCGCCAGATAAATCGATGTCGGCGTTTTCGACGTGCGCGACACGCCGACCAGAATGACGTCAGCGTCTTCAAGCCCCTGATAGTTCCGGCCATCATCATGGCGCATCGCGTAATCGAGCGCCGAAATGCGCTGGAAATAGGCATCGTCCATCGTGTGCTGCAACCCCGGAACGCCCTTGGCATTGATCCCGAGAAACGAAGAAAGCCCCCGAATGACCGGATCAAGCACCGACACGCACGGCACGCCGAGCTGATCGCAACGCTCGGCCAGCCGCTGGCGCATCGCATCGTCCACGAGCGTCATAATCACCGGGCCGGGATTGGCCTCGATCCGCATGATAACGCGGTCCAGTTGCTTTTGCGTGCGGATAAGCGGCCAGAATTTTTGTACAGGCTCGATGCCCTCGAACTGCGCGATGCACGCCCGCGCCAGCCCCAGCAGCGTCGTGCCGGTCGCGTCCGATATCAGGTGCAGATAGAATAATTTCGGTTGCTGTGGTTGTTCCTGCTGCGTGCCGCCCATACTAAAGCCTTTTAAGTTAAGGCTTTATCGTAGAAGTTACAGCAGCTTAAGGCAACAGAAGGTTTTAGGTTCAAACCTATTCTTCAGCAGGGAAAATCTTCGCCGCCAGCGCCGCATCGCGGAAGGGAACGCCGCCTGCCATGACGGTCTCCAGATCGCGGATGATGTGATAAAGATGCGTCTGGTTGATCGGGTCGCAGAGGCCCGCATAGCGCGGATCGCGCAGAATATTGTCGCCCTCGCCCAGCAGATAAGCCGTTTTGTCGGGAAGGCAGGAGAGAACCTCGATATCCAGCCGTCCCAAAGTCTTGCCGCCGAACGGGTTTTGCTCCGTTCTTTCCGCCATCACGCCGTCAAGATATTCAAGCGTTGCGTGATCCGAGGCATTGACGCGCTCCTCGCACAGATACCACTGATGAAACGCCGCCGAAAGGGCTTTGCCGCTGAACATGGCGCCCGGCGTTCTTTCGAGGCATCGTGAGAATGCCATGGCCATATCGCCCTCTTCCGAACCAATCAGGTGCCGCCATAAGCTGTTATGCCCTTCGCCGCGCAGCTCCCACGCCACCATCACGGCCATGACATGGCAATCGGCCATGCGGGCGCGGTCCAGCATCATGATGGCCTCGGG
>DIHF01000043.1 GCA_002420015.1 Micavibrio sp. UBA5703 | reverse complement strand
GAGTGCTGGGTCGGCTTGGTTTTCAACTCGCCCGCCGCCGGGATATAAGGCAGCAGCGTTACATGAATGAACAAAGCCCTGTCCGTCCCGATTTCGTTACTGAACTGGCGGATGGCCTCAAGGAACGGCAGGGATTCGATGTCGCCCACGGTGCCGCCGATCTCGCAAAGAACAAAATCCGCCGTGCCTTCCTTTTCCTTGATGAAACTTTTGATCTCGTTCGTGATGTGCGGAATGACCTGGATCGTCGCGCCGAGATAATCCCCGCGGCGCTCTTTTTGCAAAACGCTGGTATAGATGCGCCCGGTCGTCGTGTTGTCGGTCGCCCGCGCCGGAACGCCCGTAAAGCGCTCATAATGGCCAAGATCGAGATCCGCCTCGGCTCCGTCATCGGTGACGAAGACCTCGCCGTGCTGGAACGGGCTCATGGTGCCGGGATCGACGTTCAGATACGGATCGAGCTTGCAAAGGCGAACCCTGTAGCCCCGCGCCTGCAACAACGCCCCAAGCGCAGCGGAGCCTAGTCCCTTCCCCAATGAGGAAACGACCCCGCCTGTAATAAAAATATATCGTGTCATGCTTCCAGTTACAGGTGATTTGGTTATTTAGTGATTTGGTTGAGCAGTCTATCTGTTTTACCAAATCACTAAATCACCAAACAACTAAACACTAACCCTTACTCCGCTATGGGCGCGGACGGGATAGTAATCGAACCGTCCTTCTTGACCTTTATTTCTTCGCCAGCAGGCTCACTTGATTTTTCTTCAGTAGCCGCGGGTTTTTCATCCGCTTTCTTTTCATCCTTCGCTCCTGCTTCCGTATCGGCAACAGGCGCTTCGATAGCGGCTTTCTTCTCCATGCCTTCAAGGATACCCTGACGCTCGCGGCTGTGCGTGCCAGCCAGAACGCCCAGCAAAAGGCTTGTCCCGAAGAAGGCGAAAGCACAAATACCGGTTGCCCGCGAAAGCACGTTGGCCGCCCCTCTGGCCGAAGCAAATCCACCCATGCCGCCCCCGCCGATCCCAAGGCCACCGCCTTCGGAGCGCTGAAGCAGAACCAACCCGATAATCGCAAGGGCTAGAAACAGGTGAATGACGAGAATAACAGATTCCATTTTCTACTTTATAACCAGTTTTAATTACAAACCACGGATTCACACGAATAAACGCGGATTACTACAAGATGATACGTTTCCATTCGAGCCGTGCATTTTTAAAATTCAAAATCAGGCCAAGTCTCAAATTGCAGACCTTTAAATAATTCAAAACCTGTCCTTCCTCATGAGGAGTTATACGATCAATAGTTTTAATTTCAACAACTATCTGATCGTAAGCGATTATATCCGGGATATATTCTCCAACCGTTTCGCCTTGATATCGTATGCTATAGCGGCTTTGTTGCTTATATGGAATATCTTTTTTCTTAAAACCAACGATCAGTGCATTTTCATAGACTTTTTCAAAAAACCCATGACCGATTTCATTAAGAATATCCATGGCGCAGCCAATGACAGCATGTGTCTCTTTCTCTAAAACAAGCTTGCTTGGGACAACGATATTTCCGTTTTCATCCGCGTGCATTCGTGTTTATCCGTGGTTCAATATCCTTTTAGGCTGCTTTCGCAATAGCTAAAAACTGTCCGGCATCGAGGCTCGCGCCGCCGATCAGACCGCCATCGACATTGGGCGTGGCCAGAAGCTCCGCCGCGTTCCCCGGCTTCATCGAGCCGCCGTACAAAATTCGCATGTTTTTGGCTATTTCAATGCGTTCTTGGAGTTTTTCACGGATAAAACCGTGCATGTCCTTCACGTCAGCGGGCGTGGCGGTTTTCCCCGTCCCGATCGCCCAGACAGGCTCATAGGCGATAACCGTATTCATAATCGTCGCGCTTTCCGGCATGGAGCCTGAAAGCTGCGTACCCACAACTCTCTTTTCCAGTCCGGCGGCACGCTCGGATTCCGTTTCACCGATACAGATAATCGTCTTAAGCCCTTCGGCATGCGCCATTGCCGCCTTTTTCTTAACGACATCATCGGTTTCACCATGGTACTGGCGGCGCTCGGAGTGTCCTAAAATGACATATTCACAACCAAAATCCCGCAGCATCGCCGCTGAGACATCCCCCGTATAGGCACCGTTGCCGTTCAGCGCACAATCCTGCGCCCCGTAAACCAGCGGAGAATCGGCTTCGGTCAGGACCTCTTTGGCCACGCCGATATACAGGTAAGGGGGGAAAATGGCGAAATCGCATTTATCGGCCAGACCCGACTCGGCCTCTATTGCTTTGAGGATATTTTCCGTCAGGTTGCGCGTCTCCGCCCACGAGCCGTTCATTTTCCAGTTACCGGCAATTAACTTTTTCATTGTTTTCCTTGTTCACATTGTTAATTATCCCTTGGTATTTATCATCAAGGCACCAACCCTGACAAGGAAGAGAAAAAGGATATAACCGCTTATGGCCATGCAATCACTGCGCAAGGGCGCATCCAAGGGAATTTTGAAATATATTCTTCTCGGCTCTTTGGCCTTTGCCGCCGGGGGGCTGGTGGTGATGGATGTCGGCGGGTTTTTCCGTGGCGGGATATCGCACAGCGATATCGGCCGCGCCGGCTCCGAAAAATTCCACATCTCTACATTTGACCGCACCATACGCCGCACTTTAAACCGTATCGGCATGCAGCCGGAAGAAGCCTTCAAGCTGGGCTATGTCGATGAACTGCTGAATACCGAAATCAGAGGCGCTCTTCTCAGCCAGGCAGCTTCCAAACTCGGCATTCATGTCTCCAAGGATCACATTGCAAAGAAAATCAGCGCCATGATTGAGCCGATGCTCGAAGAAGGCCGCACCCCGCAGGAAGTTCTCGATCAGGTTTTATTGTCGCAGGGCATGACCGAGGGCGAATTCGTCAATAGCGTCAGCCGCGAAATGTCCAACAGCCTTCTGAGCAGCTCGATCATCAGCGGCGGCAGCGCCGTTTCGGATTTCATGGCCGCCGATATCGAATCTTTTGACAAGGAAAGCCGCGACATCGAAGTCATTTTCTTCGACGACAGCGAGATCAAGGATTTGAAGGAACCCACCGGCGCGGAACTGGCTTCCCTGTATGATGTTATGAAGGAAAATTACGCCAGCCCGGAAACCAGAACCGTTACGCTGATAACCATCAACGACAGGAACCTCAAGGGTACAATTGATGTGAGTGAAGATGATCTGCGGGCCGCCTATGAAGAGAACATCGCCGCTTACAGCACACCCGAGCAACGCCGCGTTGAGCAAGCCATTTTATCTTCCGAAGAACAGGCTGTTGCGGTTTCAGAAGCCCTCGCCCCGGCAGGCAGTCTGAAAGAGGCCGTAAAAAAGGTCACAAGCGCCGAAACGGCCTATCTCCCCGCACAGGATTTTCAAAAGGACGGCCTATTACCTGAAATCAGCGACAAGGTCTTCGCCGCGCAAAAGGGCGACAAAATAGGCCCTGTCAAAACCGCGCTCGGCTGGCACGTGCTTGTTGTAAACGACTTCATCGCGCCCAGTCAAAAACCCTTTGAGGAGGTTCGCGCAAAACTGGAAGAAGAAATAAAACAGGTTCGCCTGACCGAGCAGCTTTACGCTATGGCCAACAGCTTTGACGACCTGATGGGCGGCGGCGCAACACTGGAAGAAGCCGCAAAAGAGGTCGACATTGAAACAAAGCAACTCCCCGCCATCAACAATATGGGGCAGGACAAAGACGGAAAAGACGTCCTGAAAGAGCAGGAAGACAACCGCGTTCTTATTCTTCAAACCGCTTACGAGATTGCCGAGGGCGAAACGTCACCCGTCATGGAAACCGCAACTGGCGGATTCATGGCCGTACAGGTCAATGCCATCCAGCCTAAAACCTACAAACAGCTCAGTGAAGTCGAAGGCGAACTCCGCAAGCGCTGGGAAACCGACCAGCGCCGCGTTTCAAACCGGATGCGCGTGGCCGCGTTCCTGGCTGAAATCGAAACGACCGAAAAAACGCTGAAGGATTTTGCCGCCGAAAAAGGAAAGGCAGCCCAAAGCTTCAACGCCATAAAGCGTCAGGACGAACCGCAAAAGCCCTTCAGCCCTATGGCTTATAATATAATCTTCGGAGCGCCGGTTAAAGGCAGCGTCATCGTCGACACATCCGAAGGCAGCGCCATCGTGCAGGTTGAAAAAGCAACCCTGCCCGCCGAGAAGAACGAAAAGGATGTAGCGGCCCGGAAAGAAAACCTGGCCCGCAGCTTGCAAACAGAAACACTCATGCTCTACATGCACGGCAAGCAAAAAGAGTATGGCGTTGTCGTCAACCGCGATTTGCTGGCCAAGCTGTATGGCCCGTCAAAAGAGTCGGAATAAATGACCGCCCTGCCCGCGCTTTCGGATTTTACGGCGAATTACAACAGCGGAAAGACGCAACTCGTCTGGCAGTGGGTTCCCGCCGACCTTGAAACGCCCGTTTCCGCCTATATGAAACTCTGCGGAAAAGAGGAATATTCCTTTCTTCTGGAATCCGTCGAAGGCGGCGCGACACTCGGACGTTATTCCATCATCGGCTTTTCCCCCGATATCGTATGGGAGTGCGTGAATGGCGAAGTCCGCATCCGTCACGATTGGGGGAGCAAGGATCTTTATAACGCTGCACCGCTGGAATCGCTGCGCCGCCTGCTGGCCGATTGCCGTATCGATGCCACCGACCCCGAAGTACCGCCCATGGCGGTATCCGGCCTGTTCGGTTATCTGGGTTACGACATGGTCCGGCAGATCGAAAGCATCCCCGACAAGAACCCCGACGACCTCCGCATTCCTGAATCCATCATGATCCGGCCAACCGTGCTGGCGATTTTCGACAACGTAAAAAACAGAATGTGCCTTGTCACGCCGGTTTATCAGCACGCGCAAAACTCAAAGGAAAAAGCGGAGGCCGTCTATGCCGAAGCCGGCGAGCGTCTTTCAGGCATGATAAAAAAACTCATGGTGCCCCTTGATTCTTCGCAGGGCACGGCAAAAACGAAATTAACCGCGCCGCTTGAGGTTACCTCCAACACCTCGCGTGAGGAATATCATGGCATGGTCAAAAAGGCCGTTGAATATATCCGCGCCGGAGAGATATTTCAGGTCGTCCCCTCGCAGCGTTTCTCCGCGCCGTTTGATCTTCCATCATTTTCTCTTTACCGATCCTTGCGCGGCCTTAACCCTTCGCCGTTCATGTTTCACCTTTCATTCAAAAATTTCTCTCTTGTCGGCTCCAGCCCGGAAATTCTGGTGCGGGTGCGCGGCGGTAAAGTCACGATCCGCCCGATCGCCGGGACGCGCCCGCGCGGAAAAGACGATGCGGAAGATAAGGCGCTGGCCGAAGGCCTTCTGAACGATCCCAAAGAACGCGCCGAGCATCTGATGCTTCTTGATCTGGGCCGCAACGATGTCGGGCGTATCGCGCAAACGGGAAGCGTCAAGGTTACGGATCAATTTACGATCGAGCGCTATTCCCATGTCATGCACATCGTCTCCAACGTCGAAGGAAAGTTGCGCGAGGATATGGACATTCTGGATGCGTTGTTCGCGGGATTCCCCGCCGGAACGGTCAGCGGTGCGCCGAAGGTCCGCGCCATGGAGATCATCGACGAGCTTGAGAAAAGCCGCCGCAGTTATTACGCAGGCGGGGTGGGATATCTGTCCGGCAACGGTGAGATGGATACCTGCATCGCGCTGCGCACCGCGCTGGTGAAAAATGAAATGCTTTATGTTCAGGCTGGCGGTGGCGTCGTCGCCGACAGCGACCCGGAATACGAATATCAGGAAAGCTGCAACAAGGCCCGCGCCGTTATTCGAGCAGCTCAACTGGCACTTGATACAGCGTCTCGTCAGGAACCGTCATAGAAAACGCGGGCGTTTCAAGCAGCTCCTGAGATTCATCGTTCCCGTAATATTCATCATCCGTATAGGCATGCTTATGATCTTCCGGTATTGGCTCGTTTGCCGCAGAAACGGCTTGCGCCGCGCCCTGCGCCACAACGGAGCTTGCTTTCACCAGCGTAATATTTTTTGCGGCCAGCGTCGGCAGCCATTCGCGCAAGGCCTGAAGCGTTGCCTGATGCGGATGGCCGATGGCGATCGCCACCCCTTGCGCACGCGCAACACCCTCAAGCTTGGCCAGGCTGGCGCGTACGGAATTTATATCCTCATAATGGTCAAGAAACACATCACGCGAAGCGAAAGGAATCCCTGCCTGTGCTGCCATCGCGGCCCCGGCGGAAGACCCGACTGTTTTTGAATCGATGAAAAACAGGCCGCGCTGTTTCAGTACATCCATCACCCATCCCATAGCCTGCGGATCGGCGGTCAGCTTGCTGCCCATGTGGTTATTAATTCCACCATAGCCGGAAAAACTATCCAGCCCCTTGTTCAGGGCCGCCTTCAGTTCTGCCTCACCCATGCGCGTCGTCAGAACCCCCGGTCCCGGATTTTCACCGCCGCCGGATGGTTCCATCGGCATATGCAGCATGAGTTCATGCCCCGATTGCCGCGCAAGGCTCGTCTGCTCCGGCAAATTGGAAGCGTAGGGCAAATAAGAAAGCGTTAGCGGGCCTGGCAACGAAATTACCTTTTTCGTGCTCGCCCCCATCCCCATATCGTCGATAATGATAACGACCTTTCCGGGACTTCCGGACGGCACCTGCGCCTTCCAGTCAGGTTCCTTCGGGCGGGCAACAGGCGGCTTGGGTTTGGCGGGTTTTTGCGACTCAACACGCGCCACTTTCTCCTCTTTTATTTCCGCTTTCTTTTCAGGCAACGGCTCGCCCGTATTCACCATCGGCTCTGGCTGCGGCAGATAAACCGCCTCGGGCGTGTCCAAAAGCGGTCCGACGAATTCATTCTCGGAAATCTGCGCCTCTTCGACAGTAACCGGCTCCTGCTCCGGAGTATCCATAAACAAAAAAGGCGTGCGCCCGTCGAACACGACGAGATCAATAAAGACCATCATCGGCACGGCAATAAGGATAAAAAGCAGGGTTCCGCGCGGGTTTGCGTAGCGTTTCATTGGGCTAGAATACATGGCTTTATCAGCCCTGTCATTACCAAGGGAAACGCTTATCCCCTTGCAATTACCCGGCTATTCGCGCCATAACGGAAGCCATGATTTTGTTGATCGACAACTACGACAGCTTTACCTACAACCTCGTCCAGTATTTTGGCGATCTGGGGATGGAAGTCGCTGTCCACCGCAACGATAAAATCAGCGTGCAGGATGCCCTTGCCCTCAATCCTCGCGGCATCGTGATTTCACCGGGGCCGAGCGATCCCGACCATGCGGGCATTTGCCTTGATCTGATCCGGGCGGCAGCGGATAAAAATACCCCCCTGTTTGGCGTATGCCTCGGGCATCAATCCATCGGCCAGGTTTTCGGCGGACGCGTCATGCGCGCCCCGGAGCCGATGCACGGCAAAATCTCCGAAATCACCCACGGCGGCAAAAGCGTCTTTAAAGGCTTACCCTCGCCCTTCCCGGCAACGCGTTACCATTCCCTGATCGTTGAGCGTGCCACGCTGCCCCCCGAACTCGAAATCACCGCCGAAACCCCGGACGGCATCATCATGGGCCTTGCGCATAAAACAAAACCCATCCACGGCGTGCAATTCCACCCCGAAAGCATCGCCACAGAAAACGGTCATGCGCTTTTGAAGAATTTCGTGGAGATGCTATGAGCGCCGCCCTCTCCGAAAGCGAAATGGCCGCGACCATGCGCCGGATCATGAGCGGTGAAATGCCTGCCGCCGACGTTGAATCATTCTTGATTGAACTGGCCGAGCGCGGCGAAACCGTTGATGAAATTACCGGCGCAGCGAAAGTCATGCGCGAAATGGCGCTCAAGATAAATGCTCCTTCCGATGCCGTCGATTGCTGCGGCACGGGCGGCGATCACGCGGGCACCTATAATATTTCAACCGCCGTGGCGCTGGTCGCGGCGGGATGCGGTGTGCCTATCGCCAAGCATGGCGGCGGCGCTTCGACCTCAAAATCCGGCTCCGTCGATGTGCTGGCGGCGCTTGGTGTTAACTTTGATGTGCCGCCGCAAAAACTCGAAGAAGCGCTTGGCAAATTTAACTTCTGTTTTCTGGCCGCGCCCAGACACCACAGTGCCATGAAAAACGTCCGCGAGATCCGCAAGAAAATCGGGCGGCGCACGATCTTTAACCTGCTCGGGCCGCTGACCAATCCGGCGGGAACGAATTTTCACCTGATGGGCGTGTACGACAAAAAATGGCTGGAGCCGATGACCGAGGTTCTCAAAAACCTCGGCGCGCAGCGCGCCTGGGTCGTCCACGGCAGCGACGGACTGGATGAAATCACCACCACAGGACCAACACATATCGCCGTTCTGGAGAATGGAAAAATTTCGCGACGTGAAATCACACCGCAGGATTTCGGCTTGCCGACATCGAAATCAGAAGATTTGAAAGGCGGCGACGCTGAAGAAAATGCCGCCGCCATGAAATCCCTGTTGCAAGGACAAAAAGGCGCTTACCGCGACATTGTTCTGGCCAACACCGCCGCCGTTCTTGTCATTCATGGCAGCGCAAAGGATTTAAAGGACGGAGCCGCCAAAGCTGCGCATGCCCTCGACAGCGGCGCGGCACTCAAAACTCTGAGCGACTACGCCGCCTTCACAAAGGAACAAAGCGCATGAACAAGCTAGACGAAATCTGCGCCGCCAAGCGTGAGCATGTCGCAAACCAAAAGGCAAAAATTTCCCTTGCTGATCTCAAAGGCAAGATCGCCGATGCGCCGGCTCCTCGCGGCTTCATCCGTGCCTTGCGCACCAAAGGAAGTCCCGCCCTGATCGCTGAAGTCAAAAAAGCCTCCCCCAGCAAGGGGCTTATCCGCAAAGATTTCGATCCCGCCGAAATCGCCAAAGCCTATGAACGCGCCGGAGCATCTTGTATTTCCGTTCTGACCGATACGCCGTATTTTCAGGGCTGTGACGGCGATCTGCGCATCGTACGCGGCGCGGCCACCCTTCCCCTCCTGCGCAAGGATTTCATGGTCGATACATATCAAATCTACGAATCGCGGGCGCTGGGCGCGGATTGCGTTTTGCTGATTATGGCGGCGCTGGAAGATTCCCTCGCTGTTGATATGCATGGCCTTGCGAACGAACTCGGCATGGATGTGCTGGTCGAGGTTCACGATAAAACCGAACTGGAGCGCGCTCTGGCGCTTGATCCCGCCATGATCGGAGTCAACTCCCGCAACCTCAAGACGCTCGCGGTAGATATCAAGACCGCACACGATCTGGCCGCCATGATCCCCGGCTCCGCGCTTAAAGTAGCCGAAAGCGGCATCGTGACAAATGACGATATAAAATCCCTGCAAAACAGCGGCTACAGCGCCTTTTTAGTCGGGGAGAGCCTTATGCGGCAGGAGAACATCGAAGAGGCCGTAAAAAAGCTATTGACACAGAACATGAACTAAAATAGAACAAACAGTGTATATTGTGTAAAATTATGCACAGAATATGGAACGTAAGGGGAAAGTTATCTGATGTTGACGCGGAAACAAAGAGATTTGCTGCTTTTTATCCATGAGCGCATGTCGCAGGGCGATATCGCGCCCTCTTTCGAGGAAATGAAGGAGGCGCTCGGCCTGAAGTCGAAATCCGGCATTCACCGCCTGATTTCCGGGCTGGTGGAGCGCGGGTATCTCGAACGCCTGCCGCACCGCGCCCGGGCGCTTGAAGTCAAGAAATTGCCGGACGGTTACGCCCCGGCGAACGCTGACCAAAGCCGCGCCGCCAATGTCAGCCGCAATATTGCCGCCGTCAGTAACGATCTGTTCAGTGAAGTGCCTTTTCTGGGCAAAATCGCCGCCGGAACGCCGATCGAAGCCATCCGGGACGAGGGCCGCACGGTCCAGATCCCGCCCGATCTCATGGGCAACGGGGAGCATTACGCCCTGAAAGTTCAGGGCGATTCCATGGTCAACGCGGGAATCCACGACAAGGACACCGTCGTCATCCGCCGTTGCGACACCGCCGAAAACGGCACGATTGTCGTTGCCCTGGTCGATGGTGAGGAAGTAACCCTCAAAAGGCTCCGCCGCGCCGGAGGTAAAATCGTGCTGGAGCCGGAAAACGATGCTTACGAACCGCGTATCCTCGAGCCCAACCGCGTGCAGATACAGGGTAAACTCGTATCGCTCCTGCGCAGCTATCATTAACGATTACAAGCATTTTTTATAAAACTGTTGCGGCGCGTCGTGACGTTGTGTTAACCGTAGCTCTCACGAAAACAATAATGAACATCTTGGGAAGAGTAAGACTCTGTTTTTCTGATGGAACCATTACGTAGCAAATTTGATATCTGGAAACAAAAAATCCCCGATTTTCAGCACGACTTATCATTAAAACTTACAGAAATGAATTTGATAGCATGGCAAAAATGTTTGCCTTGGTCTTTTGAAGCCGCCCTGTTCAAAGGCGACGACCAACGGATGCTGCATGTTGTGGTTGATGCTGTTCATTCGCAGAAGAAGGATATATCCGAACACATTACTGCACTGACGATTGATACTCAAACGCAAGAAATAGTCGGTTATTCTCCAGAAACCAAATGGATCAGCCATGAAAATTTATCTAAAGATTTCTCCAATGCTCTCGCTCGCATAACACCGCCTATCCTGAAATTCATGGATTCCCAGAAACCGTACAACACCACTGCTTTAGCGGCTGAATTAAACTAACGCCTTTCTGCCTCTTTAGCCACCCACGGACGGTTGCCGCGCAGACCGTTGGCGCTTTGCACTTTGATGTTGCCACTATCGTTCAGCCAGATCGCATACGCTCCGTTGTCGCGGCGATTCCACTTGTCGATGACGATGCCTGCGCCGCACCCCTCATCCTTCACCGGATCGGGAGAAATCAGGATGTTTGCCCAGTCACAATCTTCCCCGTGGGATGATGGCTCCCGCGCAAATGAAATCTTCTTTCCATTTATCGTCAGGCGGCAGCCAAACTCATCGCAAATAAAATCCTGTGGCCCGTCCTTCAAGCGCCCTTCCGCAGGCCACCGGATCGCGCCGCCTTCCGGCACACCCAGCATGCGCTCCCAGTTCTGAAGAACAAAACGCTCCTTGTTTTTTGCGGAGACATACAAATCCCTATCCGCACGGAAAGCAACCAAATCACCGCCCGAACCAACCAGAACATCCGGTTGCCTGTACAGAATGATTACCACTACCGCCGCGATCAAAAGCGGCAACGCAGCCAGCTTCAGCGGCCCGCGCCAGAGAATGAGTATAAGCCCGGCAGCTATCGTTGTAACAAAAGCAGCCTTGGGCCATGCGGTCACCTGCCATGTCGATCCCGGCAAACCGGCAACCCAGTAGGCAACATCAAGAATTCCCGCAATACCCTGCTCCATGATGTATAACGGCGCGAACTCAAGCCCGAAGGGCATCAACAACAACGCCAGCACCGCCATCGGCATGATAACGAAGGCCGTCACCGGAACCGCCACGAAATTCCCCAGCAAGCCGTAAAGCGCGAAGCGCTGGAAATGGAATAATACGAACGGCGCGGTGGCAATCTCGGCAATGATGCTGGTCGCGCAGATACCAAGAAAATAAAGCGCGATCTTACGCCACGGCCCCGCGCCCCGGTACACCCGCGACAATAGCGGCTGCTGCCATTCATAAACAGCGATCAGGCAGGCAACGGCGGCAAACGACATCTGAAATCCGGCATTGGTCAAACTCTCGGGCGCAAAGAGCAAAACACCGAGCGCCGCAAACGCCACCAGCCGCAATGAAAACGGCCAGCGGTCGAGCATAATCGCCAGAAGCACAATGCCGATCATCAGAACTGAACGCTGTGCCGTCACTGGCGCGCCGATCAGAATTGTATACCCCAGCGCCCCCAAAAAAGCCGCGCCCGCAGCGTATTTCTTGATCGGATGGCGCAGAGCAAAGCCGGGAAACGCCGCCATGACAAGGCGCATGAAAAAGAAAATCACGCCCGAAGCCAACCCGATATGAAGCCCCGAAATCGACAGCAAATGCGTCAAACCGGAATCACGAAAAGCCTCTTCGTCCGCTTCGCTAATAGCTTTACGCTTACCGACAATAAGCGCCTGTGCGATGGCTGCTGCCTGTTTATTCTCCATCCCCTTTTCAATGGCGGCGGAAATGCGCAGCCGTAGCGTTTCAAGAAATCCTTCTCCTAGACGCGCACGTCCCTCTATAATTTCAGGCCGCTTATAGATGAACCCCACCGCGCCGATCCCAAGAAAATACGAATGGCGCTGGAAATCGAACGCCCCCGGCGCAACTGGTGGTGACGGCGGGTTCAACCCCGCCAAGGCCTTGATCCGCTGGCCCGGTAATATCCCCTCGTCGTTCCGCAATCGAAGGCGCACATAACGCGGCGTTTCCTCCGGCCGCAAATCTTCAACCACCAGATCCGAAAGCACAACGCGGCTACCCGCTTCCGCTCCCATGTCCTCGATGCTCTGCACCGTGCCAGTCAGTTCGGTCACCCTGATCTCTTTTGCCAGCATCGGCGTATAAACAAGCGCCGTACGTACACTTGAAACCGCAAAGCCAAGCCCGACCAGAAAAACCACCATAGCCAGCAGCCACAGATGCTTTCTTTCTGATTTCCTGTGCGGCCAGAGGGCCGCAAGGACACCGAACGAAACCGCAACAATCATAAGCCCCAGAATAACCGGCGGCTCGACGGACAATTGAAAGTAAAGCCCTATCCCCAGCCCCATGAATACGGGCGACCATAAAAACAGATGGTCCTGCTGGCTTGCTCCCTGCTCCCGCAGCCATTCTTTCGTATTATTAAAAATACCTTTTATTCCCGCCATCTTTGTGTTTTAAACCACCAAGGCACCAAGACACCAAGCCTTTTATAGCCCTTGGTGCCCTGGGGTCTTGGTGGTAAAAATACCTGACAAATAGATAAGGACAATTCATGACCATCGTTACGCGTTTTCCGCCTTCGCCTACCGGCTTTATGCATATCGGCACAGCCCGCACGGCCCTGTTCAACTGGCTGTTTGCGAAGCATCACGGCGGCAAAATGCTGTTCCGCATCGAGGACACCGACCGCGCCCGCCATTCGGAAGAAGCTGTTACGGCGCTTATTAACTCCATGAAGTGGCTGGAGCTGGATTGGGACGGCGACATTGTCTCCCAGTTCGAACAACGCGAACGCCACGCCGAAGTGGCGCGGGAGCTTTTGAAATCCGGCAAAGCCTATGAATGTTATTGCACGCCCGAAGAACTCAGCCAGATGCGCGAGCAGGCGAAGAAAGAAGGCCGCCCGGTTGCCTATGACCGCCGTTGGCGCGATTCAAAACAAACCCCGCCTGCGGGCATGAAACCAGCCATCCGCATCAAGGCGCCGCTGGACGGCGCCTCCACCGTTCACGACAAGGTGCAGGGCGATGTCACGGTTGAAAACACGCAGCTCGATGATTTCATTATTCTTCGGAGCGATGGCACACCCACTTATATGCTCTCCGTCGTTGTCGACGATCACGACATGGGCGTCACGCACGTCATTCGCGGCGACGATCACCTGAACAACAGCTTTCGCCAAGACGTTCTCTACGATGCAATGGGCTGGAAAAAACCCGTATACGCCCATATCCCGCTGATCCTCGGGCCTGATGGGTCCAAGATGTCTAAGCGCCACGGCGCGGCTTCCGTCGAGGAGTACAGGGAAATGGGCTATCTGCCCGAAGCCATGCGTAATTACCTGCTGCGGCTTGGCTGGAGCCACGGCGATGATGAAATTATTTCCACCGCGCAAGCTATCGAATGGTTTGGCCTTGAGCATATCCAGAAATCCCCGGCGCGGTTTGATTTTGCGAAACTTGAAAGCGTCAACGCGCATTACATGAAACAAGCGGGTAACGCCCGCCTGATTGATCTTGCCGCGCCGTTCATGGGCGTGGAAATCGATGCGCTGGCCCGTGAGCGCCTGTTGAAAGGTGCAGACGAATTGAAAGGCCGCGCCAAGACACTCAAACAATTCGCCGCCGAGGGCGCGTTTTACGCCAAAAAACTGCCGTTTGATTATGACGATAAAGCACGGGAGATTCTGGCCGCAGGATCAGCCATCCTTGCCGAACTCGAAAAGGCACTGGCAGCCCTGTCGAGCTTTACGCCCGAAGCCATCGAGGCGGCATGTAAAGATATCGCGCAAACCCACGCCGAAGGAAAACTCGGCAAGGTCGCCATGCCGCTGCGCGCCGTGATTACGGGAACAACAGTTTCTCCTTCCGTTTTCCACGCCTGCGCCATTTTAGGCAAAGAGGAATCCCTCGCCCGGATCAAGGCGGGAAGGCGTTAAGCTCCAAATGCAATTGACCTTCCGTCATCCTGGAAAGCGCGAAGCGCTTATCCGGGATTTATGCCGCTGTTATCTGTCTCAGGCACAAACCCCGGATAATGCCTGCGTCATTTCCGGGGTGACGAGAAGATTTTATTGATTTCGAAGATTGACCAAATTATCGAAAAAACCCATACCATCGCAGCCGCCAATTGAAATCGGACGGGTTTCGTACTATCCTAAAGGCTGTTCTGACTTGAGTACCCCTCCTTTTTTCACCCCTCGCTCCAGCGGAGTACTTCGTCATGGCCAAAGAAAAACCGGCTCCAGCCCAAAAGACCTTCACTTTAACTAACGATCAAACGGGAAAAAGCGTCAAGCTGCCCGTTCTTGACGGCACAATCGGGCCGCCGGTCATTGACGTTCGCAAATTGTATGAGGAAACGGGACATTTTACCTTTGACCCCAGCTTTACCGCAACCGGAAGCTGCAAGTCCCGCCTGACCTATATCGATGGTGAGGAAGGCATCCTGATGCACCGGGGTTACACGATTGAGGAACTGACCAAGCATAGTTCGTTCCTTGAGGTCGCCTATCTGCTCCTTTACGGCGATCTGCCGACACAGAAGGAATTCGACGCCTTCGAGCATAACATCACCTATCACACGATGGTGCATGAGCAGATCAACTATTTCTATCGCGGTTTCCGGCGTGACGCGCACCCGATGGCCGTCATGTGCGGCGTCGTGGGCGGTCTTTCGGCCTTCTATCATGACTCTCTGGATATATGGGATCCGAAGCAGCGTGAGATTTCCGCGCACCGCCTGATCGCCAAAATTCCGACCTTGGCTGCCATGACCTATAAATATTCCATCGGCCAGCCTTTCGTGTATCCGCGCAACGACCTTAGTTTCGCTGAAAATTTCCTGTATATGTGCTTTGCCCTGCCGGCCGAGCCGTACAAGATCAACCCCGTGCTGGCCAATGCAATGGATAAAATCTTTATCCTCCACGCCGACCACGAGCAAAACGCCTCGACCTCGACCGTGCGCCTCGCCGGATCGTCGCAGGCCAATCCGTTCGCCTGTATCGCCTCGGGTATCGCCTCTCTCTGGGGCAAAAGCCATGGCGGTGCGAACCAGGAAGTTCTCGAGATGCTCGATGAAATCGGCAGCATCGACCGGATCCCCGAATTCATCAAACGCGCCAAGGACAAGAACGATCCGTTCCGCCTGATGGGCTTTGGCCACCGCGTTTACAAGAACCGCGACCCCCGCGCCGAAGTTTTGAAAGGTGCGGCGGATGAAGTGCTTGACGATCTGGGGATTGACGATCCGATGCTCGATATCGCCCGCGAGCTTGAGCGCATTGCGTTACAGGACGAATATTTCATCGAACGCAAGCTCTTCCCGAACGTGGACTTTTACTCGGGGATTATCCTGCGGGCCATGGGTTTCCCGACCTCGATGTTTACCGTTCTTTTCGCCCTCGCCCGGACGGTAGGATGGATTTCGCAATGGAAAGAAATGATTGAAGAACCTTCGTTGCGGATCGGACGGCCTCGGCAACTTTATACTGGCCCGGCGCAGCGTCCGTATGTGCCGATTGCGAAGCGGAAGTAGTACCCTGCGGTAAATCTGGTTTTGACGGCGCTGCGGCAGGTTTGAGAGCTTCGCCTCTCGACCATCCCTTGACTTCCGGCACGGGCCGCTTGGGAATGCCGCTTCGTACGGCCTTGCCATGCGCGATATCAAGGATGAATTGTGCAGCTTCCTGTGACGAGCTGATGTCGTCGTCATTGACCAGAAGATCACGGATGACCGCAAACGCCTCTCCCTGCGATTGCGCAGCCTCCGGCTCACGCAATATTTTAATCATTTCCTCGGAAATGTCCTCGGCCTTGCACTCCTTCTGCAGAAATTCCGGCACAACCGTCTTTCCCAGCATGATGTTGGCCAGATGGGCGTGACGAATCTTGATAATCCGCTTCCCGATCTCCCAGTTCAGCCAGTGCATTTTATACGCGATAACGTGCGGAACCCCCTTATAGGCAAGCTCCAGCGCAATTGTCCCTGACACTGCGAGCGCTACGTCGCATGCCGCTACAGCATCCCACTTGTTTTCCGGATCGGTCACCACATAGGTCGGAAAATCAAAGCCCTGCAGAATATTGTAAATATCGTATTCAAGATGCGGCAAGGTCGGCACGACCACGTGAATGTTTTCGATGCCTCCCTCCCGCATAAACACGACGGTTTCCTTCATGGTTTCGCTGATCATTTCAAACTCGCGCTCGCGGCTGCCGAAAAACAGACCCACCACGGTCGCGTCCTGCGGAATATCGGCGGCAGCCCTGAAAATATTGCCATCGCCTGCGTCGATATTGCTCTCGATCAGAGGATGACCGCAGAAAACCGTTTTCAGGCCGTGTTTTTCAAAATACTGCGGCTCGAACGGAAACAGACAGACAAGGCCATCGAGAAACTGCGCAATCCTTTTGGCACGCCCCGGACGCCAGGCCCAGACGGTCGGCGCGACGCAATGGATGATTTTGGGCTTGATCTTGCCGCGCTTTTTGATCGCCCTGCCGATGAGAAGATTAAAATCCTGGAAGTCGATCGTTACAATGATATCCGGTTTACGGCTTTCTATTTCTTCGATTGTTCCCTTATAAATTTTGTATAGCGACGGCAGCCTCGGCAGAATTTCAAAAAAACCCATGACCGAGAGCTGGCTCATGGGAAGCAGCACCTCCATGCCGGCTTCCTCCATCAATGGCCCGCCGATCCCGCAAAACTCCAGCTTCTCGTCCGTTTGTTCCCGCAGGGCCTTTATCAGCTTCGACCCTATGGAATCGCCGGACGCCTCTCCTGCGAGTAAGAATACCTTCATGATCGCCCTGTTATTTGTTGAGCTTATTAATGTTTATGCCAATAACAAACATATTATTGCGATCTGCGATTTCTGCAACCTTTTGCGGGTCAATCAGCAAAGAATCCCCAGCCTGAATCGCAATCCCGGCCAGTCCGGCCAAAGAGGCATTTAAAACCGTATCCGGCCCGATCGTCGGCAAATCAAGGTTGCGGTCCTGCTGGGGCTTACATGTCTTGACCAGAACGCCTCCCGGCCCTTTTCTCTTTAGAAATCCGCAGCGCCGGATCAGCTCATCCGTGCCCTCGGCGGCCTCAACCCCTAAAACCATGCCGCCCTGCACAATAACCGACTGCCCGATATCCAGCTTGCCGATATGCTGCGAAACCTCAATGCCGCGTTCAATATCGACCCAATCGGCTTTACCTGGCTTGTGCTTGCCGACAATGCCTTCCTGCATCAACAAATCCTGTATGAATTCATGAACGCCATGCAGCTTGAAACCCTGCTTTTCCAGCTCCGCGCGAATGGCCGAGAGCATATCGCTGTCCCCCAGCGCCCGCATGCCAAGCCGCATCAAAAATCCGGCGGTAAAGAGGTCGGGGCGCAACTCGCTGAAATGCGGACGCCGCACACCGCCGATCATAACCAGATCCTTAACGTTGTGCGCCTTGAGAGCCTTGATGAACTTGCCCGCCTTTGCCATCCGCCCGACCACATGCGCACGCCCCGGCAGGATGCTCATATCGGTTTGCCCGTCGAAGGCAACGATAAAAGGCTTGATGCCAAGAGATTCGCACGCCTGCGCCAAACGCTCAGGCAAAGCACCGCCGCCTGCTATAATTCCCAGGATCGGAATTTGTGATTTCAGGCCGCTTTCATTTTTTTGGGCTGGCATAATCCGAACTTGTCTTTACCCTCGGCGAAACGGATGATTTGCATGATCATATCGTTGTCCTTGTTTTCTTTCTCCACAGCCTCAAGACGCTCGTTGAGAGTTCCATCTTCGCTGATGAATATCTGATTGAAGGCTTTCTGAAGTTTTTTGATCTGATCCTTGGCAAAACCTCCGCGCTCAAGGCCCACAAGATTAAGCCCGGCCAAATGGGCCTTCTCACCCTTGGCACGGCCGAAGGGGATAACATCGTCGAGAACACCGCTCATCCCGCCGATCACGGCATAGGAACCGATCCTGACGAACTGGTGCACGGCGCTCAGGCCGCCTAAAAGAACATGATCCCCCACAGTGACATGTCCGCCCAGCGCCGCGTTGTTGGCCAATATAACGCGGTTGCCGACGATGCAGTCATGCGCCACATGCGCCCCCGCCATGAATAGACAGTTGTCCCCGACGATGGTTTTCATCCCGCCACCTTCCGTGCCGGGATTCATCGTGACATGCTCACGGATCGTATTGTTCTTGCCGATGATAAGCTGCGAAGCCTCGCCGCGATATTTCAAATCCTGCGGCGGCGAGCCGATCGAGGCGAAGGGGTATATAATGGTTCCCTCCCCGATGGTCGTATGGCCGTCAATCACGACATGCGATTTTAGTGTAACATTGTCGCCGAGCGTAACATTTGGCCCGACAACACAATAGGGGCCTATACTAACCCCCTGGCCGAGCTTTGCGCCCTTTTCAACAATAGCAGTCTGATGAATGTTTTCGGTCATAGCGGTAATTTTAAAGATTGTGGGTAGGCCAAACAAATCACGGATTATTGCGGAACGTTACAGGCTTATTTCTTGTCGTTCATGACCATGGCACTGAATTCGGCCTCGGCACACAGCTTTCCTTCGACAATAGCCTTTCCCTCGAATTTCCAGACGCTCGCCCGCGCCTGCAGCTTGGTGACGTGCAATTCCAGAACATCTCCCGGCGTGACGGGTTTGCGGAAACGGGCGTTGTCGATGGACATGAAGAAAACGACCTTACCCTCCGACTCCGGCCCAAGCGATTTAATGGCCAGCGCCGCAGATGTCTGGGCCATGGCCTCGATAATCAGCACGCCCGGCATGACCGGATAGCCCGGAAAATGCCCCTGAAAATGCGGCTCGTTGAAGGTGACATTTTTATAGCCGATTGCCGTTTCGCCCGGTTTCGTCACGCGCAGGCGATCCACCAGCAAAATGGGATAGCGATGCGGGATCAACTCCATGATCCGGTTAACATCAATGATATCGCTGTCGTCTTTACTCATTTCATTTTTCCCTTACGGTGCGGGGCATATTATGATTCTTTTTTGCGTTCCGCCAGCCTGTTCAGAGCAATAATTTGCCGCATCATCTGCTTGCTCGGCATAGCCGGTGTTCCCGCTTGCTCCTCGCCGGGGGGAACGTCGCGCATAACGCCGGCTTGTGCGGCAATACGAGCACCCTGCCCTATGTGCAAATGCCCCGCTATGCCGCTTTGACCGCCAAGAGCGACAAAGTCATCGATCACCGCGCTGCCCGCAATACCAACCTGGGCGACGATGACACATCCTTTGCCGACACGAACATTATGACCAATCTGGACCATGTTATCAATCCACGTTCCTGCCCCGATGATCGTATCCGGCCCCGCCCCGCGATCGATGCAGGTATTGGCACCGATCTCGACATGGCTGCCGATCAGGACGCGGCCGAGCTGCGGCACCTTGACATGACCGTGCGGATCGATGGCAAAGCCGAACCCGTCCTGACCGATCCGCGCGCCGGGATAGATGCGCACATGATCTTCGATAATCGCATGTGAAACGCTCGCCCCCATGCCGACGCGGCAATGACTGCCGATAATGACGTTTTCCGCAATTGTCGCGTTGGCCTCGATGCGACAATAGTCACCTATTTCGGCGCCGTCGGCGATAACCGCTCCCGCCTCGATTACACATCCTTTGCCAATTTTTGCTTTGGGACTGATGATGGCGTGCGGCGACTTTTGCTCCGCCGGGGCGCTATCGGGGTAAAAAGCCTGCGCCGCCAGCGCATAGGACTTATAGGGCCGCGAAGTCAGCAAAAAATGAACGCCGGGCGGCGCCTTCTTTCCCAGATTTTGCGGATCGACGAAACACGCTCCCGCCTTGGTAGCCAGAAACTGATCCTTGTATTTTACATTGTCGAAAAAGCTGAGGTCGGATGGACCCGCCTTGTCGAGCGGCATCACATCTTCAATAAGATATTGCGTATCGGTCCCCGGCACGGTCTCGCATCCGGCGATTTCGGCGATCTGGCCAATGGTAAAAGCCGCATGGCGCTTGTGGAACCGTTTATCAGGCATTACTTCACTTCTTTCACTTCGACCTTTACCTCTTGCAACGCCTTGTTCAGGCGCTCCGTGACTTCGTTGGAGATATCGAGTGAATCATTGCCGACGAAAACGTTATTGCGCGAAAGAACCAGATCGAATTTCCGCTCAGTGGAAATGCCCTTGATAATGGCCATGATCTCTTTTTCAAGAGTTTGAAGAGCCTCGGTAAAGGCGCGGTCAAGTCCGGCTTTGCGCTTTTGAACCAGCGTCGATGTCTCGGCGCGTTTTTGATCGAAAGCCTGACGCTGGGTGGCGAATTCCTCCTTGGAGAGCTTGTCTTTCTGTTCGACAAGGCTCTTCTGGGCGTCCTTTAATTCCTGTTCGATCTTGGAAAGCTCGGCCTGAAACGCCTTTTTTTGTTCTTCGACCTGCGCCTGAATGCTTTTTCCGGCGGAGGACTCCGAAATGACCTTCTGTATATCGACAATACCAATCGAGGTTTGCGCCTGCGCTGCGCTGTGAATTGCGACCACACCGATAAATACCGTCAACACATGCAAAAAAAGCGATCTCATATCACTTGTCCTTTCACCAATCGTTTTGCTTTATATAAATTCAGGCCCTAGAAACGTGTTCCAAAGTTAAACCTGAACAGTTCGTCCTTGTCGTAATTTTCATCGACAACAGGCTGCGACAGGTCGACCCGCACGGGGCCGAAAGGCGAACGCCACGACACGCCCGCGCCGACGCTGGCACGGATGCTGCGGTCATCGGCAACGCCCGCGCCGTCGTCATCCGTCTCGAACAACGAACCGGCATCGCTGAAGGTATGGCCCTGAATGCCCCATTCCTCCGGCAACCCAAGCGGGAAAGACAGTTCCGCCGTGGTGCGGTAGAAATATTTGCCCCCAAGAGAGTCGTCCGTCGTCAAATCTCTCGGACCGACCCCGGCGCGCTCGAACCCGCGCAGCGTGCTGCCGCCAAGGAAGAAGCGTTCGTTGATCTGAACCTCTTCATCGCCATAGCCGCCGATCGCGCCTGTTTCGCCGAGCAGGTTCACAACGACCTGATCCCATATCGGATGGAAGAACGATGCGCCTGTCTTGCCGGAGACGTATTTGGCATCGCCGCCAAGCCCGGCAACTTCGGTATCGAGCCAGAGCAGCCAGCCATCCGTCGGGAATTGTTTGCTGTCGACATTTTCATACGTGGTCCTGAGCGCGAGGGCCGAAGTATCACGGCGGCCTTCCTGCTCCTGCACGAAGCGCGAAGCATCGCTCTTGACATCGGTAATCTCGTTACGCTCCGCACGGTAGCTGGCCGTCTGGCGCCAGCGTTCCGACAGCGGATAGCCGACGCGCAGAGCGCCGCCCGTCCGGCGTTGGTCGTAGGAGCTTTCATCCTGAAGGTCGCGGGTGATATGAAACAGGTCAAACCCGGCTGAAACGTCGCGGTCCATAAAATAAGGCTCGGTAAACGACAGATCGAACTCCGTCTTTTCGCCGGCAATCGTCGCGGCCAGCAAAAGATCTTGTCCCTTGCCGAGCAAATTACGCTCCCTGATCCGAAGATCGGCCAGGGGGCCATCGCTGGTGGAGAAACCCGCGCCGACGGAAAGTTCACCCGTGGATTTTTCGGCGACATCGACATTGACGACCGTTTTATCCGGCGCAGATCCCTGCACGACATCGACCTTTACTTCCTCAAAGAAATCGAGATCGCGGATGTTTTGTTCGGAGCGCGCCAGCTTGGAACGGTTGTACGGGTCGCCTTCGTCCAGAAGAATCTCGCGGCGAACGACTTCATCAAGCGTCCTGATGTTGCCGTTGACGTCGATGCGCTCGACAAACACACGCGGCGTTTCATTGATCTGGAATACGATATCGACGGTTTTTTCCTCGCGGCTGCGGCGGATATCGGGCTGTACGTTAACGAAAGCATACTGCAAATCGCCCAGCGCGTCCGTCAGCTTGTCGACAGCTTCCTGAACGCGGTCGGCATCGTACCAGTCGCCTGCCGCTATCTCGACTGTGCCTTTGAGTGTGGCGGGATCGAAATTGCGCAGGTTGGAATCTATGTTTGTGCTTTTGACCTTGTAGCGGTCGCCTTCATCGACGGTGAAGGTGATAAAGAAGTCTTCCTTGTCATCGGATAATTCGGCGATAGCTGAAACCAGATTGTAATCGGCATAGCCTTCCGCCAGATAAAACTTGCGCAGCAATTCCTGGTCGAAAGCCAGCCTGTCCGGGTCATAGCGGTCATCGGTGGAAAGGAACTTGTACCACGATGTTTCACTGGTGCTGACGACGCTGCGCAGCTTGCTGTCGCTGAAATGCTTGTTACCGACGAAGCGGATGGCCTCGACATTCGTCACATCGCCTTCCTGAACCTCGAAAACGAGATTAACGCGGTTTTGATCAAGACGGATGACCTTTGGCTCGATATTTACCGAGAAGCGCCCGTTGCGGCGGTAAATCTGATAAAGACGGCTCACGTCCGACTGCACTTTCGTACGTGTAAAGACCTGACGTGGACGGAGCTGAATTTCGGCCAGAAGCTCCTCATCCTCAATCCGGTCGTTGCCCTCAAAGGCGATTTCGTTGATGACGGGATTCTCGATCACATTGACGTTCAGGACATTGCCCTGAAGATCAAGCGACACATCGGCAAACAATCCGGTCGCAAACAGGCTTTTCAGTGCGCGGTCGAGATCTTCCCGCTCGGCGGTATCGCCAGCCTGAAGATCCATGTAGGACATCACGGTTGCCGGCTCTACACGTTCATTGCCCTGAACGCGGACCTCGCTGATCGTGGTTCCCGCATATGCCCCTGAGGACATCCCGAAAACAACCACCGCCAACAGCCCAATAAACAGACTAAAGCCTACTTGTCTCATGTATCCGTAACCTTCTCGTTCGGTATCAATATGGAAGTCCGCACACTAGATGAAAAACCCTAGCGGGTGAATAGGAAAACATCACTCAGGTTAGCAAATAACATGATTCCGCCTAGAAAAGCTAGCCCCAAGGCGAAAGCATAGTCCTGAAAACGTTGGGATAAAGGTCTGCCTGTTACCCCCTCATAGGCCAGAAAAGCCAGAAAGCCGCCATCCAGCAACGGAATTGGCAACAGGTTAACAAATCCGATCTGAAAAGACAGCACCGTAAGAAACATTAAGAAGGAATAGAGGCCGGAATCGACGGCCTTGCTGGCTGCCTGCCCCATAGTACCGACCCCGCCGATGGTATCGCTCTGCGCCCAGCCGGTCATGATCATTTCAAGAACCTTATAGACCTCGACAGCAAAGTTTTTCATCTGAGTTGCCGCCGAAGTTACGGCAAACGTCAAGCCTCTGTAGACATAAAACGTATCTCTGGATATCCCTGTATAAAATTTGTCATAGTTTTTGTCTGCGGGGTTGTTAATTTCCTTATTCAGGCGCGAAGGCACATACATGACAAAAATATCGTTGTCGTCGGTCTGGCCATAACGCATCTCGATTTCAATTATTTTATCAAAACTTCCGGCAATGATACGCCGCGCCCTGGCCGTATCGCCCGTCACCTTCTCGCCATTGATTGAAATGACATCCTTATATTCCAGCGCGCCGATATGTGTGGCCCCAAGCCGTCCGTGCGAACGCTTCAAGCCCCTCACGTCCCGGTAGTCTACAGGCCGCGAAGCAGCCGTAATCTGAATCTCCCTGCCGCCACGCTGGATAGAAAAAACATGCGCCTGACCGCTCTTTTCTCTGGTGAAAGCCCATACATCCTCAAAGCGCTCGACTTTATTTCCATCAATCGCGGTTATTTTGTCGCCCGGCTGAAATCCGGCCTCGTACCCTGCCGTACCTTTGGCGACCGCCGTCACAACGGGCGGGGTGGACCCTTGCCCTTTAAATGAATAAAGCGCCACAAGCATTAGAAAGGCAAAAAGAAAATTCATTATTGGTCCGGCAATAACGATCAAGGCGCGCTGCCAGAGCGTACGCGTATAGAACGCCACCTCTTTTTCCTTTTTGGTCAGGGCACGCACTTTCTTTTTTTCATGGTCCCATATCTTGGGGTCGACCGGGTTTACGTCGCCGAATATCTTGACATACCCGCCTATTGGAATCAGCGACAGTGACCAGCGTGTCCCGCGCCTGTCGGTGCGGCCAATAACCTCATGGCCGAAGCCTACGGAGAATTTATCGATCCGCACGCCGAAAAGCCGCGCCATGCCGTAATGGCCCAGTTCATGAATAAAAACGGCAAAGCTGATGCTGAAAAACAGGGCGAAAATATAGATGAATATATTTCCCGAAAAAGCGCCCGAAAATTGCAGAAATGATTCCATGCCGCAGTAACCCGCCCTCTACTCTGGAATTATAGCGGATTTCGTACAAAAACGCAGCCTAAAGGATTAACTGCATCAAATCGTTAAGATTTGCGAAGGCCATGATCCCGACCAAAAACGTCAGGCCGAGGCGGAAGGCATATTCCTGTATCTGCTCGGGCACGGGTTTACCAAGCAAAGCTTCGAAGGCATAGAAAACCAGATGCCCGCCATCCAGCAACGGGATCGGGAACAGATTCACAAGCCCCAGATTGATCGACAGCAGCGCCGTGAACAGGATCAGCGCAATTAACCCCTGCTGCGCCATGTCGCCCGCCAGAGCGCCGATGCGGATAATACCGCCTAGCTCCGTCGCACTGCGGCTTCCCGTTATCATCTGGCCCATGGCCTCAAGCGTGCCGGTGGTGATGGAGGCCGCTTCACGGACCGAAGCCACGAAAGCGGTCACAGGGCCGTGCTTGATGAAAACATCGCCCTGCTCGCTGGCCAGAAACAGGATATTGTAATTTTCATCCTCGGGATTGCCGAGCGCCTTGTTGCTCTCCGCCAATGGATGGATCGTCAGAAAATCCTTCTCCGGACCGCGTTCGATCTCAATGGTGAATTTGCTGCCCATATTGGCGAGCAGCGCCTTGCGAATTTCCTCGACATCGTCATAGGCCGTGCCGTTGATTTTCTTGATGTTGTCAATTTTAACCGCATGGCGCGGACTGATAAGACCAAGAAGCCCACGGCTGTTCTTGAAACCGAAGCGGTCCTCGATCTCGACTTTCTTCGGCGAGGCATAGATATCGACCTTCTTGCCCTCGCGCTCAACGACGAAATGCTTCTTGTCGTCCAGCGTAATCATCATCTCGCGCCGGATTTCCTCGAAATTGGTAATTTCCTTGCCGTCGATGGATACGACCAGATCCCCCGGCTCAAATCCGGCTTCGGCGGCAGCGCTGTCCCCCATAACGGCGGCGGCCAGCGGCGGCGTGACAGGTTCGCCGTTGTAAATATAAAGACCGGTGAGGATAAAAATAGCGAAGATATAGTTGATGGCCGGACCGGCAAACACCACGGCAGCGCGCTTGCGCACGGGCTGGGCGAAGAAAGCCTGTTTCTTTTCGGCTTCGGTAAAGGGCCTGATCTGCTCCGAACCGTTTTCTTTCACGCCTTCCGCCTGCTTGACGCTGGCCGGATCGACATCGCCGAACAGCTTTACATAGCCGCCCAGCGGAATAAGGGAAACTTTCCAGCGTGTGCCGCGCTTGTCCGTCCAGCCCCACAGCTCTTTTCCAAAACCAATAGAAAACACCTCGACGCGCACGCCACACAGACGCGCCACAATGTAATGGCCCCATTCATGAACGAAAACCAGAATGGACAGGACCAGCAGGAACGTCCCGCCGTAAATCCAGACATTGTTACCGATGGAATGAAAAAGCTCGTAAAAACTCATGATGCCAGAACCCTCTTTTTTGTCAGGCCGCCCGATATGAAGGCTTTTGTTTCAGCGCGAATTGCAAGGTCGTATTCTATAACGTCGTCGATACTACCAAGCTTTACGCCTTTTGTCTTATGAAGAATATGATCGATACAGTCCATAATATCAAGAAAACCTATGTTTTTTGTTAAAAAGGCTTCAACGGCCACCTCATTGGCCGCATTCAGGGCCACACAGGCAAATGGCCCGCTTTCAAGGCATTCATACGCCGCCCCCAGCGCCGGAAACCTCACCGTGTCCGGCACCTCAAAACTGAGTTTGCCGATCTTGGCCAGATCGAGCTTTTGCCCTGGCGTGTCGATACGCTCCGGCCAGGCCAGCGCATGGGCGATGGGCGTCCTCATATCGCTCGCGCCCATCTGCGCCAGCACCGAACCGTCCTTATAATGCACCATTGAATGCACAACCGATTGCGG
Source organism: Micavibrio sp. UBA5703 (assembly GCA_002420015.1). Taxonomy (GTDB): domain Bacteria; phylum Pseudomonadota; class Alphaproteobacteria; order Micavibrionales; family Micavibrionaceae; genus UBA5701. Next base: position 5,242 of record DIHF01000043.1, on the reverse strand, counting down.
ATGGACCAGAACTTCTATCTTCTCCGGCGGCATGTTGAATAAATAATGCGCCTCGATGATCTCCAGCGCCTTGTTCATCATCGTCGCGCTGTCGACGGAAATCTTTTTTCCCATCGACCAGTTGGGATGCGCGACCGCCTGCTCGGGCGTGGCCCGCGCCATCTCCTCCCGGCTCCATCTTAAAAACGGCCCACCGGAGGCGGTCAGTGTTATTTTTTCGATGCCCTCCGGGCGCTCGAAATCGAAAACCTGAAAAACCGCGTTGTGCTCGCTGTCGATCGGCAGAAGGGTCGTGCCGTGCTTTTTGGCCGCCGCCATGACCAAAGGCCCCGCCGCAACCAGCGGTTCCTTGTTCGCAATGCCGACGCATGTTCCCTGCCCGATCGCTTTCATGATCGGCTTCAGCCCTGCAATGCCGACAATACCCGCCAGAATAAAATCAGCGGGCGCTGCCGCTGCGTCCTCAACCGCCTGCGTTCCCGCAGAAACTTTTATGCCTGTGCCTTCCAGTTTCGATCTGAGTACATCTAATTTCGTTTCATCGCCGATCACAGCCTCTTTGGCGTTTAACTTGAGCGCCTGCGCCGCCAGCATTTCGGCATTGGTGCCCGCCGTAACAATCTGAACGTCAAAACGCTCCGGCGTCGATAAAATAACATCCGCCGCGCTTTGCCCGATGGAGCCTGTAACGCCCAGTATCGTGATTTTCTTTTTATGCGCCATGAGCCGCCACCCACAGGAAATAAAATACCGGGGCCGCCAGCATCATCGAATCCACCCGGTCAAGCAAGCCGCCATGGCCGGGAATGATCGAACCTGAATCCTTAACCGCCGCTCTGCGCTTCATGACCGAAACGATCAGATCCCCCGCCTGCCCCACCGCCCCAACCGCAAGACCTATGACAGCAATCATGCCGATTGCCTGAATCTCAAGCGTCAAAGAAAGTAAAACGCCGATAATGGCAGGAAAAACCATCGCCCCTGCAAAACCCGCCCATGTCTTGTTTGGGCTGATTTTCGGGGCCAGCTTCGGCCCGCCGATTTTCTTTCCGGTGAAATAAGCGCCGATATCGCTCGCCCAGATCATGGCAATGAACAGCAAGCCCGTTGAAACCGGAAAGTGTTCCCTAAGCGCATACAGATACCAAAAGCAAAGCAGCACATAAGCCGTACCGAAAACCAGATACAGAATATTATTTTTTATTTTTAAAGAAATCTGCACCCACTCATAAAGCGCAATCAAAGTGAACACCAGCACCATCGCCCGGAACGGCCAGCCGCCGCCGATAATGACAAGCACCACCAGCGGCCCGATGATAAAACCGGACAAAAGGCGTTTTTGAAATTGCGTTAAAGTAATTTTGCCCAAGGCAGATACCGCTACCCTTCCGAGCGCTTGATATCCCCGAAGCGCCGCTCGCGCCCCGCGTACACGGCAAGGGCCGCCTCCATATCCTTGCGGTCAAAATCCGGCCACAGCACATCCGTAAAAACAAACTCCGTATAGGCGCACTGCCAGATCAGAAAATTGCTGATGCGCTGCTCGCCGCTGGTGCGGATCAGGAGATCAGGATCGGGAATACCCGCCGTCATCAGCGCCGAAGAAAATGCCGCTTCGATGTCCTGAACCTTATCGCCGTTTTGAATTAACTTTTCGACGGCCTGCAAGATATCCTGCCGTCCGCCGTAATTAAGCGCGATGACAACCTGAATGCCTGTATTGCTGGCGGTCAGCGTTTCGGCGTTGTCTATAAGCTCGATAATATCCTCGTCGAACTTGCTGCGATCGCCGATCACGCGCATGCGGACATTGCTTTTGTGCATGTCGGCGGTTTCCGAGCGCAGGTAATAACGCAGGAGCTGCATAAGGTCTGCAATCTCCGTCTGCGGCCTGCGCCAGTTCTCCGATGAAAAACCAAACAGGGTCAGATATTCAACGCCGAGATCCGCAGCGGCCTTGACGGCGCGCTTGGCCGCCTCCGCGCCCTTCTTGTGCCCCGCCGTGCGCGGCAAAGCACGCTTCGCCGCCCAGCGGCCGTTGCCATCCATAATGATAGCCACGTGCCGTGGCTGGATATTGGAACGTTGGAATGTTGGAATGTTGGAATTTTTCTGAGACATGTTACGCCTTGGTATGAAGGACATTTAACATTTTGCAAATACTTGAATATTCAGAAGCAAGGCTTTGACACAAATCATCGTCTATATATTTCAGTTCCAAACAATATTTAAGCCAGACCAGCATTTCATTTGCCGACCCCAGAGCCATGCTTAGAAAACGCTTGAATTCGGCTCTAGACATCCGTTGTTTTACAAATCCTTCGGCAATATTCGCACAAATTGACTTGCTGGCTCTTCTGATTTGATCGGCCAAAGCATACTGTTCCATTTTGGGAAATAAAAGGCTTTGCTTATGAACGACAATAGAGGCAGCAAAAGATTTTTGCCAAACCTCTAAATCCTCAAAGCTCAACGCCTTTCTATCTTCGACAACTTCCAACATTCCAACTTCCAATAATCCAACATCCATCTAAACGGTCATAATTTCCTTCTCTTTATCCGCCAGCATCTTGTCGATCTTCTTGATCGTGTCATCAGTCATCTTTTGCACGTCGTCGGACATTTTCTTCTGGTCGTCTTCGGAGATTTTCCCGTCAGCCTTCATCTTCTTGAGGCCATCCATCCCGTCGCGGCGGACATTGCGCACGGAAACGCGCGCGGCTTCGGAATATTTCCCGGCAATTTTGGTCAGCTCCTGGCGGCGTTCCTCGTTCAGGGGCGGAATGGGAATCCGTATCAGGTTGCCATCAGGCTGCGGATTAAGTCCAAGCCCGGCATCGCGGATTGCTTTTTCGACCGCCTTGATCTGGCCGTTATCCCAAACTTGAACAGTGATAAGTCTTGGCTCCGGCACGGAAATGCTGGCCACCTGATTGAGCGGCATCGAGCTGCCGTACGCGTCCACATGGATGGGATCCAGCAAACTGATCGAGGCGCGCCCCGTGCGCAAGCCGCCAAACTCCGTCGTAAGAATATCAACCGCGCCATCCATACGGCGCTTCAGGTCAGCCCTATCGAAACCGGACATGGCGACTTCCTCCCTATTGGTTAGTTTGTGACAATCGTGTACTTGCCCTTGGCCTGAACGACCTGCGCAAGATTTCCTTTTTCCCGCACCGAGAAAATAATGATCGGGATATTGTTTTCCCGCGCCAGAGAAATCGCGGTGGCGTCCATGACCTTCAGATCCTTGGTCAGAACATCCATATAGCTGATACGGTCAAAGCGTGTGGCGGTTTTATCCTTGTGCGGATCGGCGGTGTAAACGCCATCGACCTTGGTGCCCTTAAAAAGGGCGTCACAATTCATTTCGGATGCGCGCAACGCCGCCGCCGTGTCGGTCGTGAAATAGGGATTGCCGGTCCCGGCGGCAAAAATCACCACACGGCCTTTTTGCATGTGGCGGAAAGCCTTGCGGCGGATATAGGGCTCGCAAATTGAATCCATGCGGATGGCGGACTGGACGCGGGTATGAACGCCGATATGCTCCAGCGCGTTCTGCAGCGCCAGCGCATTGATGACGATCCCCAGCATCCCCATGTAATCGGCGGTGGTGCGGTCCATGCCTTCGGCGGCACCCGCGACGCCGCGATAGATATTGCCCGCGCCGACAACGACACAAACCTCAACGCCCAGATCGACAACGGCCTTGATATCGTCGGCAACGCGTTTGACGGTGGCGGGATCGAGACCGTACTGGTTCTCACCCATAAGAACCTCGCCCGACATTTTGAGCATGATGCGCTTGTACTGCGAGGCAGGCTGTATTTTCTTGTCGGTCATCGGTTTTGCGCTCATGGTCATTCACTTCCGTTGTATCGCAGAACCTCACCCCGGACAAGCTGGAATGAAGGGCAGAAAGCTATCTGCGGCCAGCCATAGCGGCCACTTCTTCCGCGAAATTGTCTTCTTCCTTCTCAATGCCTTCGCCGAGCTGGAAACGCGCATAGCCCTTGAGTTCAATCGGCGAACCGGCTTCAGCGGCAGCGTTTGCGATAACTTTTGAGATTTTGGTTTCACCGTCAATCACAAATACCTGCTCCAGAAGGCAAATTTCCTCGTAGAATTTGCGCATACGGCCATCGAGCATTTTTTCGATAATGTCGGCAGGCTTGCCGCTGGCTTTTGCTTGCTCGCGAATAACATTTTTCTCGCGCTCTGCAACTGCCGGATCGACCGTGGCGATGTTCAGAAATTGCGGATTGGCGGCGGCGATGTGCATGGCGATCTGCTTGCCGATGCCCTCTAATTTCGCGGCCGGAGCAGCGGATTCAAGCGCCACGAGAACGCCGATCTTTCCAAGACCATCGGCCAGCGCGCCGTGGATATATCCGGCAACGATACCGCTGGACACTTCAAGTTTCTGAGCGCGGCGCAACGTCATGTTCTCGCCGATCGTGGCGATCAGACCCGTCAGGGTATCGGCAACCGTCTTGCCGCCTTCGTAATTCTGCTTGGCCAGTGCATCGACCGTTCCCGCACTGTTCAGAGCCAGATCAGCGGCCTTTTTGACAAAAGCCTGAAACTTCTCATTGCGTGCGACAAAGTCGGTTTCGGCGTTAACCTCGATCACAGCGCCCTTGTTACCCTGCGCGGCGATGGCGACAAGACCTTCGGCTGCCGTGCGGCCCGATTTCTTCTCGGCCTTGGCCAGACCCTTGGTGCGGAGCCAGTCGACAGCCTTTTCAAGATTGCCGCCGTTCTCCTCCAGCGCCTTTTTTGCGTCCATCATGCCTGCGCCTGTCTTCTCGCGCAGATCCTTTACCATCGAAGCCGTGATTGCAGCCATGTTCCAGTTCCTTTTCCTTGTCTTGTTCCGTTAACGTTAAGCGGTCGCCTGCTTTTTGGAATCTTCGGGTTCCTCGTCGCCGCCCTTGGCCTTGGCGGATTTCTTCGCGGCGGCCTTTCTGGCTTTTTCACCCGGCGTGTCGCCTTCTTCCTCGGCGGCGGGAGCTTTGGGCAGCTCGACTTTCACATCGACAGCCGCGCCCAGATCCTTGCCGGATTTAGCCATCTCGGCCTGCAAGCCGTCCAGAATGGCATCGGCAAACAGATCGCAGTACAGTTCAATAGCGCGCAAAGCGTCGTCATTGCCGGGGATCATGTATGTCACACCGTCGGGAACGCAGTTGCTGTCGACAACCGCGAAAACCGGAATGCCCAGCTTGTTGGCTTCCTGAAT
>DIHF01000008.1 GCA_002420015.1 Micavibrio sp. UBA5703 | reverse complement strand
AATCTTTTGTCCACACGACCTATGTCGGCTTCTTTGTGGAAGTTTTTACTTCTGCTGCCTTTTCGGGTGAGTTGGGGAAAAGCAGGGTAACCGTTGTTCCTTTGCCGGGCTGGCTGTCAAGAATGATGTTACCGCCATGCAGATTCACAATATTTTTGACCAGTGAAAGGCCAAGCCCCGCACCTTGGCGGCGGTTTCCAATGGCTTTGTCGGTATTTACATTTTGCGCCCGAACAAAAGGCTCCATGACCCGCGACACTTCCTCTTTCGGGATGCCGATTCCTGTATCGCTGACGGCAATCTCCATGCCGTGTTTTACTTTTCTTGCTGCGATGGTGATCTTGCCGCCCTCAGGTGTGTAGTTGAGCGCGTTGCGGATCAGGTTGACGATGGCCTGTTTAAGGCGCATCTCGTCGGCTTCCAGTGTACCGATGGTTTTCGGGCAGGAAAGAACAACTTCGATTTTTTCTTTGCGCGCCCATTCGCTGACCAGATCGACCAACCCTTCCAGCATTACCTTGATCTTGATGGGTGCCTTGTTCAGCGTCATATAACCGGCCTCGATCGTTGAAAGGTCGAGAATGTCGTTGATGAGATCGAGCAGCTTGGCGCTGGCCTCCTTGATGTCGCCGGTATAGGATTTTTGCTTCTCGTTCAGCTTGCCGAAATATTCGTGGTCGAGCATTTCATTGAAGCCCATGATCGCATTAAGCGGTGTGCGCAGTTGGTATGAAACGTTTGCGAGGAAGTCGAGTTTGAGACGTTCGGCGGCTTCCAGCGCGGCATTCTTCTCGCGCAAGGCGATTTCCACGCGCACGGTATCGGTTACATCGGCATAGGTAATTAAAACACCGCCGTCCGGCAACGGCACCGTAACGAAATCGACGAGCGTATCGTTACTGCGCTCCAGGCGACCTTCGTGCATAAGGCGGTCAAGACCGTGGGCGATCAGTTCCTCGCGGCGTACGAGCCATTCGCGGGGATCGAAAAACGGCTTCAGCTTTTCGACGATGCGGCTGATATGCGGCATGCCCTCAAGGTCTTCGGGGTTGAGGCCCCATAGCCGCCCGAAGGAGGGATTCCAGAGCTTTAAACGACCATCGCCGCCATACACGGCCACGGCTTCGGCCAGGTTGTCGAGCGTTTCTTTCTGCACCGCGATCAGCGTGTTGTAGGAAGATTCAAGCTCAAGTCTGCTCGTGACATCTTCAAACGTCATCATCATCCCGCCCAGCGGGTTTGGGATGACCAGCATACGCAGTGCGCTGCCATCGGGCAGGTGCAACATGTCCTCGTGCGGATCGATGAGGTTGGTGAACATGCTGAGCCAGCTTTGCTTGAATTTTTTGAAATCCGCTTGTTCCGGCAGGCGGCGCGTCTCGCGCAGTTTTTCCATGATGTCGCTCAGCCGGGGCCGTGTGTTCAGCCAGCCGTCGTCTAGGCCCCAAAGCTGTGAAAAGGCGGTATTATAAAATTCCAGCCTCTGGTCGCTGTCGTAGATGCCGATGGCGGTGCGCAATTGTTGCAGGAGTTCCTGATTGACGGCTTTGAAGCGCTTAAGCTCGGTTGCAAGTTCCTCCTGCCGCGTGATGTCACGCGCCACGCCGAGCGTCATGTTGTGTGCGGGCAAGGGAATTTCAAAAATATTCATCAGCAAGCGGTCGCCCGCCGTTGTAATGACGTGGGCATGAACGTTTTGCGTTTTCATTTCAGTCAAAGCCTTGGCGGCCTGCTCGCGACCCGGCAGCAGGGTAAACGTGGCAGCTTTCTTTTTGGCTTTTGGAGGCGGCGAGATTTCCCTTTGCTGCGCGATAATTTCATCCTGTGAAATGCCGAGCGTTTCGGCGTAAGTTTCATTGACCCAGATTAAATCCTGCCTGTCGTTGCGCAGCCATATCGAGGCCGGAAGATGGTCTATCGCCGCCGTGAGCATGGCGATATCTTGTTTTTGCTCCGTATCCCGGATTTTTTGCGCTTCGGTTTCGCGGGTGATGTCCTCCACCCAAAGCAGCCGCATTGTTCCCGGCGCTCCCTTGAAGCGGAAAGTTTTGCTGCCGGTTTTGCTGCGTGCTGAAAAATCGAAAGGCTTTCCTGTGCCGGAAAGATTTTGCCACATTCCTTCCAGCGTTGCCGCATCGCCGGGGGCCAGAACGCTTTGAATGTCGGCGAAGTGCCGGACATCTCCAAGCGATAAAAGGGGGCAAAACCCACGACTATAAAAAATTTCGCCCTCATCACTCCAGCCGCAATAATGCGCGGGCGTTGCTGAAAGAATGGCCGCCAGCCGGTCATTTTCCTGTTGCAGCGCGGATTTGCCGCCCAGCAAGCCAAATAATCCGTTTTTTGATTTTTTCGTGGTGCTCACAGCCGCCAATTGTAAGGCTGGATGGGGGCGTACGGCAAGGAAAACACTAAAGAATAACGGTCCGGTTGCCGTGAAGAAAAACCCGGCGCTCGGTGTAAAGCCGGATGGCGCGGGCCAGAACCTGGCTTTCTGTGTCTTGGCCCAGGGCCTGCATTTTCTCCGGCCCCGTGGCGTGGGTGATGCGTACGGTTTCCTGTTCGATGATCGGCCCTTCGTCGAGATCCGCCGTGGCGAAATGTGCCGTGGCGCCGATGATCTTTACGCCGCGCTCATAGGCCTGATGGTAGGGTTTGGCCCCCTTGAAGCCCGGCAGGAAGGAATGGTGTATGTTGATGATCCGCCCGGTGTAGCGGCGGCAAAGATCGTTTGAAAGTATCTGCATATACCGCGCCAGCACGATCAGTTCCGTACGTTCCTTCTCGATGATCTTGGCGATGTCAGATTCCTGCCTTTTTTTGTTTTTATCGGTTACAGGCAGAAAATAATAGGGAATCCCTTTTTCTTCCGCGAGGTTACGGCAGGTTTCATGATTCGAAACGATACCGACGATATCTATATTCAGGTGCCGCGTACGCCAGCGATATAGCAAATCATTCAGACAGTGATCCTGTTTCGACACAAGAACAAGCGTACGCACGGGGGCATCGACGGGCGTGATCTGCCATGTCATCGCGAATTTTTTGGCAATCCGCTTAAAGGCATTTTCAAACGCGTCTTTGGCAGTTTTTTTCAGCGGGGCGAATACCACCCGCATGAAAAACTGCCCCGAAAAGGGATCGTTGAATTGCGACGATTCCTCGATATTGCATTTGTTATCGGCGAGCGCTGTGGCTACGGCGGCCACGATGCCCGGTTTGTCGTCACAATGAAGGCGTAAAATATACATACGGGCAATATTCCCTAAATATTATGTTCTGGCAATAGGCTTGCGCCGCGCTATATTAGGGGCATGGGAAATCCGATCACTTTTAACGCCAAAGACAGCCGCTATGAACAGGAACATGGCGGGCATATCGTGTATGCAAATACCCACACAAAGGATGGCGTGCTTTATATCGATTATGTGTACGCGCCCCCGGAACTGCGTGGGCAGGGCGCGGCAGGATGCCTTATGGAAGCGCTGATGGAACATGTACGCAAGGAAGGCATGAAAGCCACGCCCGTCTGCGGCTACGCCGCTGGGTGGCTAAAGAGACACGGCGAATATGCCGACCTTACGATAACCTGAACGCTGCTATTGCGGCGGCAGGCCGGAGATGGACATATCTTTCGGCCAGGTCACGCTCCAGCCGAGTTTTATATCTTTTTTCTCCTGCGGCTTGAGGGTAAAGGCCCAGCGCATCGCGCCCTTAACGTTCTCGTAATCGGATTTATAGCCCGGTGTGGTCTGTTCAGGCAGGACGGCGACTTTGATATCCTCGTTACGCGCCACCGGTACGGCCTGCATGACGACGATATCGGTATCGCGGCCCCGTAGATTCTGAATCTCGGTTACGTAATCGCGTTCGATGCTGTTGGTCTTGCCGATCAGCAATCCGCCCTCGCTTTTTTCGTCCTTGAGCGGTTTATGCTGCATTTCGATCTGGTCGTCGATGCCGAAAGACAGATCATAGCTTTTGTCCGGGCGCAGCAACGGGAACTGCGACTGTCCGACATAGGAACCGTCGCGGAACAGGCTGACCGTGCCGGGCAGGATGGGCGCTTCGCCTTTAAGCGTTGCGCGGGCCACAAGATACGCGTCGCTCCCCGTTTGCGGGTGGATATGGGTTTCCATCCTGTTTTCCGTTTTGAACGTGCCGATCAGCACCTTGTTCTCCGTACCATCCGCCGGAACGGTCGAGGGGCCGGGGATGATGTATTCGGCGGTGAAGCCGCTGGTGTCGATTGTTGCAGCGGATGTTTCAAGGCGGCCCTTTGGCGCATCGACCGGCACGGGGAGTGCGCTTGAGCCCATGTTTTGAGCGATGTCCGCGTCCATCATTTCCACACTCATCCTCGCCGCAGCCGGGTATTGCTGCATAAAGTCAATCCATATCGATCCGAGCGGCGGCAGGGTCGCGCCCCGGTGCGGGCGGGCGGTGGAGAGTGTGAGGGCAATGCCGCTCCAGTCGGTGCCTGTTTTCTGCGTGACAGACCCGTATTGCGTAATTTCCAGCGCGCCGGTTTCGGTGTTCAGGCGCGCATCGTAAATCGGCCGCCACGACGCGCCGGGAAGCTGGTAGCTAAGGTCTATATTCAGATTGCCGCCCTTTGTAACCTCGATCGGCAAGCGCACCTCATAGGTTTGTTTTTGTCCGGTCTGTAACTGGTTAAGGTCGGCCAGCGTCTTTTCGATTTGTTTGGCGATCCCCTCAAGCTGCATGTCCTTTTCAAGGTCGGCCTTGAGCGTTTCGGCGATACCGGTATGAACCGCCTCCGCCGCGCTCAGCCATTGTTCGCTGTGGAGATTAAATTCGGCGACTTCCTCGTTTGTTTTTTGCACGGCTTGCGCCTTGAGGGATTCAAGAAAGACGCGCTTGGCGGCAAGGGCGGCCTTTTCCGCCGTTACGGCCTTTTGCTGGTTTTGCAGCCCGATCAACCGGCCATTTAATTCTCTTTCAGTTGCCGAAACCAGTTCGGCATTATTGACCTGTTTGTGCGAAACGGCACCCAGAACCGCACTCGCCGTGCCGCCGCCCTCGACCCGGAGAGAATCGGGGAACAACGCGATGGGCAGGTTTTCAAAAATCACCGTGTGCTTGCCGGGGGTCATGGTCACCTCAGCCTTCCCCGTCAGCATCGCCCGGTCGGCATAGACCGTCGCGGCCTTGAGTTTGGCTTCAACGCGGAATTCCTCCGCCTGGGCGGAAAGCGGCAGCATAAGGGCAAGCGAGAAAAAAGCAGGAAGAAAGGCGGGGAAGCGGCGGGACATAACGTGCTCCTTGTTATAGAGGCGGGATGTTGTCAATCCATACGTTTTGAGTATAGCATGAAGATGTTGAAACGAAAGGGACAGGCGGATATGGGACGCATCGTTTACTATGCAGCAATTACGGTCAATATACTGGCGTTACTGGCGCTGCTGCTTCTCGCTTTCTTTGAAGCCAACCGCACGGAAGAAGCCATCGGAGCGTTCGCCGCCGGGATTCCGCCCCTTCTGGCTTTGCTTGCGTTACGGGACGTTCCCGACTGGGAGGAGCGCAAGCTCTCCCGCTCTCTGCGGAAAGCAAAATTGCGCAAGGAGCTGAAAGAGCTTGGTGAAAATCAGTAGCGGTAGTCGTCCTTTTTGAACGGGCCGTTGACGGGCACGCCGATATAGTCGGCTTGCTCCTTCGAGAGTTTTGACAGTTTCGCTCCGACCTTTTCAAGGTGCAGCATGGCGACTTTTTCATCGAGATGCTTGGGCAGGACGTAGACTTTGTTTTCGTACTTGCTGGCGTTCTTCCAGAGCTCGATCTGGGCCAGCGTCTGGTTAGTAAAAGACGCGCTCATCACAAAGCTTGGATGCCCGGTGCCGCAGCCCAGATTCACAAGCCGCCCTTCGGCCAGCAGGATAATGCGCTTGCCGCTGGGGAATTCGATTTCATCGACCTGCGGCTTGATGTTGGTCCATTTCATGTTGCGCAGCGGCTCGACCTGGATCTCGTTGTCGAAGTGGCCGATATTGCACACGATGGCGCGGTCCTTCATGGCGCGCATGTGGTCGACGGTGATGATGTCCTTGTTGCCGGTGGTGGTGACGAAGATATCCCCGCGCGTTACGGCATCTTCCATTGTGACCACTTCGTAACCTTCCATGGCGGCCTGCAAGGCGCAGATCGGGTCGATCTCGGTGACAAGAACGCGCGCGCCGGCGCTGCGTAATGAATCCGCAGAGCCTTTGCCCACGTCGCCGAACCCGGCGCAAACAGCAACCTTGCCGGCCATCATGACGTCGGTGGCGCGGCGGATCGCATCGACCAGAGACTCGCGGCAGCCGTATTTGTTGTCGAATTTCGATTTGGTAACCGAGTCGTTGACGTTGATCGCGGGGCATTTCAGCGTGCCCTTTTTCGCCATTTCATGAAGGCGGAGAACGCCGGTTGTTGTCTCTTCGGATACGCCTTTAACGTCTTTCATCAGCTCGGGATATTCATCGTGCATGATCTTGGTGAGGTCGCCGCCATCATCCAGAATCATGTTGGGCGTCCAGCCATCCGGCCCTTTAATGGTTTGGTGAATGCACCAGTCATATTCTTTTTCGGTTTCGCCTTTCCATGCGAAAACGGGCGTGCCTTCGGCGGCGATAGCGGCGGCGGCGTGATCCTGCGTCGAGAAGATGTTACAGGAACTCCAGCGCACGGTGGCACCCAGCGCCTGAAGCGTTTCGATCAGAACGGCGGTCTGGATTGTCATGTGCAGGCAGCCGACGATGCGCGCGCCCTTCAGGGGCTGTGCCTTGGCAAATTCCTCACGTGTCGCCATCAGGCCGGGCATTTCGCCCTCGGCGAGGCTGATTTCCTTGCGTCCCCATTCGGCAAGGCCGATATCTTTAATTTTGTAATCCTGCTGAACGGCCTTGGGCTTGGCGGGCATGTGCTTCTCCATATGATATGCAATGGGTTAAAAAATCAGATGAATTCATGACGCGTCTACAGCGATGAATCAAGCAAAATAGGATTTTTTTTACCTTATTTCGTGTTAACATTGCGGCATGGCGCTCAAATTCAACGATAAAAGCGAAAAGCCGCAATTTATATACAAGCGCAACCCGCTGGTTGAGCGTTCTTTCCATATCTTCCAATTCAAGGATGAGAAAAAGGAGTATGAGCCGGTGGGCGAATACACTCTCCTTGATCCCCGTGAAGTGCCTGATTTAACAGAGAAAAAGATGATGAATCTGGTCGCCTTGCTTAACGGGAAGAAGGATCTTGTGAACCTCGGAAATTTGACCAAAACACGCCTTTTATATAACATAGTACCAAGAGCGCCCGGGTCCGATAAGACAAAAGTAATCTTTCGGACTTACGATACAGAAGGCGTTTCGATGGAAAACGCGGTGTTAGTATTAGAGAGAGGTGTGATCAATGACGAATCAGAGCAAACTTAGTGTTAGTGGACTTTGTGTTCCTTTTTGCAAGGCGGCCAGCATCGAGAAGCTGGCTCCGGTTATTGCATACGAACCTCCCGAGGGTCCATCCTTTTAGTCTCTATAGGCTGTTCAAAATCACGACGAAGCGGGCGCCTTTGACGTTGCCCGTGGCATCCTTGATGTTCTCGGCGAATATCCGGCCCTGATGGGCAGAGATAATCTGACGGCATATCGAAAGCCCCAGCCCCGAATGATGCCCGTAATCTTCATGCTGCGGACGTTCGGAATAAAAGCGTTCGAAGATGGTATCCAGCCGGTTTTCAGGAATGCCTGGCCCCTGATCCTCAACCGTAATCCTGACCAGCGGTCCTTGCAGCGATACGTTGATTTGCACCACGCCCCCCTCAGGTGAAAACGAAACGGCATTGGATATAAGGTTTTCAAAAACCTGAATCAAACGGGTTTCGAGGCCCCAGACCTGGATTGTCGTATCCTTCAGCATACTCAGGCGCAACTCGGTTTCGTCGATTTTGACGATATCGACTCCGCTTATGTTGCGCTCTTTGCTCCTCTCCAGAGGGGTTTTGTAGGCATCGAACAAACCTGAGAGCGCGGCGGTCAGATCGATAGTTTCGAAGGCTTCGCGTGAAAGCTCGGCATCCAGCCGCGAGGCCTTTGAAATATCGCTGATGAGCCTGTTCACACGGTCGAGATCGTGCAGGATAACCTTTTGCAATCTTTCGCGGTCTGTTTGGCTCTTGACTATGAAGGCTGTCTCGATCGCGCTGCGAAGCGAGGTCAACGGATTTTTTAGTTCATGCGCGACATCCGCAGCAAAATTCTCGATGGAATCCATGCGTTCCCAAAGTGCGCTGGTCATGTCGCGCAGCACGATCGACAATTCGCCGATCTCGTCGTGGCGGTGGGAAAGGTCGGGGATTTCGCCGCCCTTGCCACGGCGCACGTCCTCGGCTGCGCTCGCCAGTTTTTTCAAAGGCCGTGCGATTACGCCCGAAAGATAGATTGACAATAAGATGGTAATGATAAGTGTTGCAGCAAAAATCCGCAGAATATCAAGCCACACGCCGCCGATATCGTCTTCAATATCCTGCCCTGTGCGGGTGATCAGGATAGCTCCGGAAAGGGTGTTGCCTTGATGCAGGGGCGTGGCAGCTGAAAGAAATATTTTATCCCGGCTGTCGTACCATGCCGACAGGCTGACCTGGCCGTTCAGGGCATCCGGAACATTAGGGTAATCTGTGGCCTTGTCGGACTTTATTTCGGGATAATAAGGCAGCACACGCCGGTCGGGCAAAAGCCCGATAATAAACCCGGCCATATTTTTAAGCACCTTGATGCTTTCGGGAATCTGGTGGCCTCTGTAGTTGGATTTTTCAATGTATCTGATTTCCTCAGGACTCAGCCCCTCGAATGAATCGCCAAGTTGTTGTCCATCTGCATCAAAAATCCGGATTTGCTTGCCCGCGCTCTGGCTCAGGCGCTTGGCCATGCCGAGGGCTTTGTCATGGTTCAGAAATGTGCCAAAACTGGATTCTTCGATGGCATCTTCCGATATGGCGGCACTAATGAGCCTGACCTCGGTCTCGAAGGTATCGAGTCTGGCCTCGATCAGGCTTTTTTGATATTGGCCGAGGTACAAGATACCCATGAGCAGGATAACAAGCGCAATGGCATTGACGCCGATAATGCGCAGCGTAAGCCCTGTGATGCGGCGTTCGGGACCGCCCCAGTAGAGGTTAAGAAGGCTATCGATTTCAGCGATTTCCGGCGGCCGCGCACTAAGCCGGAACCATCTATTCTTCTTTATAGCGGTACCCAACGCCGTAGAGCGTTTCGATCTGGTCGAAGTCTGAATCGATGGCTTTGAATTTTTTTCTGACACGTTTTATATGGGAATCAATGGTTCGGTCGTCAACGTGAATATTCTCACCATATGCCGTATCGATCAACTGATCTCTGTTTCTGACATAGCCGGGATGCATCGCCAGCGCCTTGATCAGAAGATACTCGGTGACTGTCAGGCTGAGCGGCTGGCCTTTCCAGGCGCATAAATGCCGTGAATCATCAAGCACTAACGATCCCCGGACGATTTTTTCGCCTGCAGCCGAAATGGTAGGCGAAGCCGTATGCCCGTCCAAACTTTGGCGCCGCAGGAGGGTTTTGATGCGTTCAATCAGCAAACGCTGGGAAAAGGGCTTGGTGATGTAATCGTCCGCGCCCATGCGAAGGCCGATAACTTCGTCGATTTCATCGTCCTTGGAGGTCAGGAAAATAACCGGGATTTTCGATTTTTCACGCAGCTTGCTCAGGACTTCCAGTCCGTCCATGCGCGGCATCTTTATGTCCAGCACGGCAAGGTCGGGCATGTCGGCAAAAAGCCCGGCAAGACCGGCTTCGCCGTCGTTATAGGTCGTGACCGCAAAGCCTTCGGATTCCAATGCCATAGACACGGAAATCAGGATATTGCGGTCATCATCGATAAGGGCAATACGGCTCGTCATCAGTTCAATATACTTGTTCTGCAAGATAGAGGGAACCACAAACAAGGATGCGGGAGGGTTCATGTGGCACATGTCTTAAAAGGGCATCTATGGCGGCGCGGGCGTTTACGGCATGCAGCAATTCCGGTGTAGGCCTGCTTTGCAGCAGGGGTGCTATATCCCGTATTCTGATGCAATCGCCAACGCCGGAAACATCAATAAGCGTTATGGTTTTGATAAAGGGCAGCAGAGGGGTGATAAAGGCTGCAGGGTCCTTGTCGGTCTTCATACCCAGCACGAGGTGCAGCATTTTTCCGTCCTGTGTCTGCCATTCCTTTGCCTGCTCCGCCAGCACGCGTCCGGCGCTGTCGTTGTGCCCGCCGTCGTACCAGAGTTCCCAACCGGGCGGGAGGTTATAGGGTTTTATGTTTTTAGCGCCATCCAGACGTTCCAGCCGCCCTGGCCATTCTATTTTACGCAATCCGGCAGCGATCGCTTCTTCCGTGACGGGCAAGGTATCCTTCAGCAGCGTTAGTGTTGCCAAAGCCGCTCCGGCATTTTCAATCTGGTGCGCCCCCGGAAGGCTGGGTTTTGGCAATGGCGATTCAACTTCGTTAAAGGCAAAGCGCATCCGGTCACCATCGGGCGCGGCTTCCCATTCCTTACCGGCACGGCAAAGAGAAATGCCAAGCTCCGCAGCCCGGTTTTCAAATACCTCCATAACCCCCCCGGCCAGCCCTTCGTGGTCCTGCGCGCCGATGATGCAGGTCGCACCCGTTTTCATGATGCCGGCTTTTTCTGCAGCAATTTTCTGTAGGGTGTCGCCCAGATATTGCAGATGATCCATGGAAATTTTGCTTATGACACAAGCCATTGGTTTTTCTATGATATTTGTGCAATCAAGCCTGCCGCCCAGGCCTGTTTCCAGTAGCAAAACATCAGCCGGAACACGCGAAAACGCAGCAAAAGCCATCGCGGTGGTGAGTTCAAAGAACGTGACATCCCGCCCTTCGTTGAGCGCCAGCGCCTCATCGATCAAGGCCTCAAGCGCAGCATCGTCGATCTGCGTTCCGGCGAGGGTAATTCTTTCATTAAATCGCAGCAAATGCGGTGAGGTATAGCTGTGAACCCTGTAGCCCGATTGTTGTAAAATGCTGCGCAATGTGGCCACGATGGAACCCTTACCGTTTGTCCCTGCAACATGAATGACAGGGGGCAGGGACAGGTGAGGATTGCGAAAAGCCTGCAACAAATCGAGATAGGGCCGCCGGAAAGAAAGGTCTATTTTGGCGTGGCGGCTGAGGGCGTAGATGGCGTGGAGTTTTTGCTGCAACGTCCGGTCAGGATGCCTGAGGTCGGCGGCATACATAATGCGGCTAGCCCTTACCGTTGGAGGCGGCTTTGGGGTTGGTTTCATTCTTGCCGTTTTGTATGCGCCTTACGGCCTTTTGTGCGGCCTTGACCCGTCTGAGGGCTTTGAGCGTGGCGGCCATGCGCCTGCGGCTTTCAAGATCGGATCTGATTTCTTGTCTTGCTGTATTGCGCGGCGGGGTGGCTTTGCCCCCGGTCTTGAAGCCTAGAAATTTGCCGTTCTTTTTACCCTCACCGTTCTTGCCGGGTTTTTGCGGCACCTGTTTTTTCATAAGCATAGACAAAACACGTTCCAGCGTCTCGCGCATTTCCTGCCGCCGGACGACCATATCCACCATACCATGCTCCAGAAGATATTCGGCGGTCTGGAAATCCTCGGGCAGCTTTTCGCGTACGGTTTCCTCGATAACGCGGCGGCCGGCAAAGCCGATCATCGCCCCTGGTTCAGCGATATGTATATCGCCCACCATGGCAAAAGACGCGCTGACCCCACCCGTCGTCGGATCGGTCAGGATGACGATATAGGGCAGCCTTGCATCCTTGACCATTTCTACGGCGATAATGCTGCGCGGCATCTGGACCAGAGAAATAATGCCTTCCTGCATGCGCGCGCCACCGGAGGCCGGTATGGCGATCAGGGCGGCATTCGACTTAACGGCTTCCTCGGCGGCTTTCAGGATACCTTCACCGACAGCGGCACCCATCGAGCCGCCCATGAAGCTGAAATTGAACGCGGCGATGACAACCGGAATGCCGCCGATCTTGCCTTTGGCAACGGTGATGGCGTCCTTATGGCCCGTGCTGTGGCGCGTGTCTTTAAGGCGGTCGGCATATTTCTTTTTATCCTTGAATTTCAGGGGGTCTTGCGCAACTTCCGGCACGGCGACGCTCTCATAGCGCCCGTCGTCAAACATCAGCGCAAGGCGCTCTTTCACCGGAATGCGCAGGTGGTGGCCGCAGTGGTAACAGACGTTCAGATTTTCCTGAAGGTCGCGGCTGAACAGCATGCCTTCGCAGCCCGGACATTTCTGCCAGAGATTATCCGGCACGTCCTTGGGTTCAACCAGAGACCTGATACGGGGCCGGATAAAATTTGTTAACCAATTCATTGCGTTATCTCAAAACCAACACTTGCTAATAAGTGCGCCGCAGCATCGCAGGCCAGCCCGTTTTTGTCAAGATTTAGAGCGCTCCAGCCAGCGCTTTTACCTGCTTTGCCACGGCCTGTGCTGCCTCGTTTTTCTTCGATTTTTCAATCGTTTGAACAAGGGCCGAACCGACTACGACTCCGTCGGCAATTTTCCCGATGCGGGTGGCGTCTTCCGGCGTTTTGATGCCAAACCCGACGGCAACGGGCAGGGCCGTATGTTTCTTGATTGCGGCGATATGCGGGGCCAGCCTGGCCGGGTCGGCACTCGCCGCTCCCGTTACGCCTGTAATGGAAACATAATAAAGAAATCCGCTCGCGCCGTTCAAAAGCGATTTCAGGCGCGCTTCGTCCGTGGTCGGCGTGACAAGACGGATGATATCAAGGCCGTTTTCTTTTGCGGACTTTTGCAGCTCGGCGTCTTCCTCGGGCGGCAGGTCGACGATAATCAGGCCATCTGCGCCTGCGCTGGCCGCATCCGCAGCAAATTGCTGCACCCCGTAGGCCAGAACCGGGTTGAAATAGCCCATCAGAACAACAGGCGTTGTGTCGTTTTTGCTGCGGAATTGCCGCACCATCGAAAGGGTTTGTTTCATGTTCGCCCGGGCCTTGAGGGCACGTAAGGAAGCGGCCTGTATCACCGGGCCATCGGCCATCGGGTCGGAAAACGGCATGCCGATTTCAACGATATCCGCTCCCGCGCCGGGCAGGGCATCCAGCACGGCCTGGCTCGTGTCCCGGTCCGGGTCGCCTGCCGTGATAAAGGTCACGAGGGCCGGGCGCTTGAGCGCACCAAAAGTCTTCTCAATGCGGGTCATATCTTCATCCCCAGCTTCCCCGCGACGGTGAAAATATCCTTGTCGCCGCGCCCGCACAAATTCATCACCAGAATATGATCTTTGGGCAGTTTAGGCACGATTTTCATCACATGGGCGAAGGCGTGGGACGGCTCCAGCGCCGGGATGATGCCCTCCAGTTTTGTGCACAATTGAAACGCAGCAAGCGCCTCATCGTCCGTCACGGAAACGTAATCCACGCGCTTTTCATCAAACAGCCAGGCATGCTCCGGCCCGATTCCGGGATAATCGAGCCCGGCGGAAATCGAATGGGCCTCTTGAATCTGGCCGTCCGCGTCCTGCAGGAAATAGCTTTGCATGCCGTGCAAAACCCCGGGGCGGCCCCCCGTCAGGCTCGCGGCGTGCTTGTCGGTATTAACGCCATGCCCCCCGGCCTCCACCCCGATCAGGCGTACGCCTGTGTCGTCCAGAAACGGATGGAACAGCCCCATAGCGTTCGACCCGCCGCCGATACAGGCCACCAGCGTATCCGGCAAACGGCCCTCACGCTCCTGCATCTGTTCTTTCAGTTCCTTGCCGATCACGCTCTGGAAGTCGCGGACCATGGCCGGGTAGGGGTGCGGCCCTGCTACCGTGCCGATCAGGTAGTACGTGTCATGTACGTTCGTGACCCAGTCGCGCAAAGCCTCGTTCATGGCGTCCTTCAGCGTACCGGAACCGGACGTTACCGGGCGTACCTCCGCCCCCAGCAGCTTCATGCGGAAAACATTGGGGCTTTGGCGTTCCACGTCCGTCGCGCCCATGAAAATCGTGCAGGGAATGTCGAATAACGCGCAAACGGTGGCCGTGGCCACGCCGTGCTGCCCCGCGCCGGTTTCGGCGATGATGCGGGTCTTGCCCATGCGCTTGGCCAGCAAAACCTGGCCGATGCAGTGGTTGATTTTGTGCGCGCCGGTGTGGTTAAGCTCGTCGCGCTTGAAATAGATTTTCGCGCCGCCAAAGTGTTCCGTGGCGCGCTTGGCGAAGTACAGGGGTGAGGGCCGCCCGATATAGTTTTTGGCCAGATCGTCAAATTCCGCCCAGAACACCGGGTCCGCCTTGGCCGCGCTCCAGGCCTTTTCCACCTGTAAAATCAGGGGCATCAGCGTTTCGGCCACATAACGCCCACCATAGGGGCCGAAATGCCCCCGCTCGTCGGGCTGGTTTTTATACGAGTTCGCTTTCATGCAGGCGTTATAGCCCGTTTACTCCATAGATGGGAAGGGCGGAAATGTTGTCTTGGGCGTAAAGGTTTCGGCGCGCTGCATCGAATGGGATAACGCATTGAAAGCAAAGGAAATCCCGGGGACCAGATAATCGGCAGTCAGCATGGCGGCGGCCTTGAATGTTTCCTCGATGGTGATGGCCGCACCCGGCAGAAAGTAATTCGCCGTCAGATTGGCCATGCCTTCGTAAAAGCCTACGCCTATATCCAGCAGGTCCGCATTCGGGTTTTGCTGTTTGATAAGGGCCGTTGAGCGGAAGAAAAACGCAAAAAAGCCAAAGCCAAACAGCGATCCGTATTTCGAGACGCTTTGTAAAAATCCAAGAATTCCCTTCATTTGCCTTACTCCTTCGTGAATTTGCTTGATTATTATCCGTAATAGTGAAATCATGCAAAATAGTGTCGCGACAATCCGACAACACAAGGGCAAAGAGCCAAAATGCTTCAGGAAATATTTGAAACGCTGGGGTTTAAGGAGGAGGAAGTCAGGACGTACCTGCTCATGCTGGAACGCGGGGCCAGCACGGCGGGCGATCTAGCCAAGGGGCTGGGGCAACCTCGCCCAACGGTTTACGGTTACCTTGAAAGGCTGACGGCGGGCGGGCTGGTCAGCCGTTCGCAGGTGCGCGGGGTCAACGTGTACGTGCCGGAACCGGGTGATAAGCTGCGGCTTCTTTATCGGCGCAAGATCGCCGAAATAACGGCCAGGGAAAAAATGCTGGATCTCGCCATCCCGGAGCTTGAACGGCACGCCGGCGTGAATTTGCTGCGTCCGCGTATGCAGTTTTTCGAGGGGCGCAGCGGCATGGAGGCGGCGCTTGAGGATATTCTGACCGCGCCTGCCGGGACGCTCACGCTGTCCTTCTGGCCGATCAATGCGGCCATGAGCGCAACATCGGAGGATTTTTTTCGTTATCACAACATGGAAAGGATCAAGCGCGACATCCACATTCACGGCATCTGGCCGCGTAAGCAGGGTGCCGATATCAAACGCTATCCCTTCATGGGCTGGGGGGAGGCGTACAAGCGTGAATTGCGTTACGCGCCGGACGAGGTTGAATTCACGATGGGGTATTGGGTGTACGGCAATAAAACCGTGTTTATCTCCTCAAGGGCCGAAAGCTACGGTTTTATCATGGAAAGCGCCGAACTGGCGGCCATGATGTCCACGCAGCACAACATTGTTTGGAAGGTTTCAACGCCCATCCCGTTCAATGAAAAGGATGTGGCCCGGTTCCTGAACGAATTAAAAGATTATCTGGGATCGTGAACGGCATTGATGAACTTCTGAATCTTGTACGCGTCTTTCTGACCCGGCGCAGATTCAACGCCCGAGGATACGTCGACCACATCGGGGGCAAGTACGGAAAGGGCTTCGCCCACATTTTCCGGGGTCAGACCACCTGCCAGAAACCAGTTCATACCTGGGTCAAAACCCCTGAGGTGATCCCAATCGAAACGCTGGCCAGTGCCGCCCCGGACCGCTGAATCAGGTGATTTTGCATCGAATAAAATAAAATCGGCGATTCCTTTGTACGCGGTGGCTGCCGCGGCGTCGGCCTTTGATCCGATCCGTATCGCTTTTATGATTTTGCTGCGAAATTTGCTTTTGATCTCGGCGGCGCGCTGCGGCGTTTCATCGCCGTGCAACTGCACCAGATCGATCCGCATGCGGTTCAGCACCGATTCAAGCGCTTTGTCGTCCGGATCGACGAACAGGGCGACCGTCTTCACATGGGCCGGGACATGCTGAATCAGTTCTGCGGCTGTACTTGTGTCAAGGTGACGCGGGGAAGGCGCGTGAAAAACAAAGCCGAGATAATCCGCCCCGGCATCGATGGCGGCCTGCATGGTCGTTAATTCCCGGATACCGCAAATCTTAACGTACGTCATTGATTGTTACCAGAATCTCTTGCGCGGCGGCGGCGGGGTCGCGGGCCTGGGTGATGGGGCGGCCGATGACAAGATGGCTGGCGCCCGCAGCAATGGCGGCCTGCGGGTCCATGATTCGCTTCTGGTCGCCCGCATCTGCACCTTTGGGCCTAATACCCGGCACCATCAGAATGAAATCCGGTCCGAGCGCCTTGCGGAGCGCAGCAATCTCAAGCGCCGAACATACAACGCCGTCAAGCCCCGCCTGTTTAGCCAGCTTTGCCAGCCGCGCCACGCAGGTATCGGCCGGTCCCTCGAAACCCACATCGCCCAGCTCCACCGTTGAAAGCGAGGTTAAAATGGTGACTGCCAGAAGCTTTGTCCCCGGTGCGCAGGCGGCCTTGGCCGTACGCATCATCTCAAGCCCCCCGGCAGCATGTACGTTTAAAAAAGCCGGGTTTGTCGCCGCACAGGCCGCACGTACGGCCCCGGCAACGGTATTGGGGATGTCGTGATATTTGAGGTCGAGGAAAAGCTGCGCGCCTCCGGCGGCTGCCATAACCCGCGCTACGCCCTGCGGCCCGTTTGCATTGAAAAACTCAAGGCCCAGCTTGATGCCGCCCGTAACCGGTCCGATCGATGCCGCCAGTTTTACGGCATCTTCGATGTCGTCGGTGTCAATAGCGCAAAAAATAAGCGGTTTTGGCATTACTTCTTTCCTTTATTTCTTTCTTTTATCCGGCAGGGCCGGGAAAAAGTCCGACGGAGCTTCGGCTCCCTTGTTTTCGTTTACGGCCTCCAGCTCTTTTTCGAGGATTTTGATCTGCTTTTTCTGGCGGCGCTTTTCGCGGCGCAGCCCCTCCATGTTCATCCAGACGATCCCGCCGCCCAGAACAAAGCCGAGGGCCATTAACGTCAATCCAACAAGATATAGCGGAACATCTATTGGGGGGTGGACGGGGCTCCAGTTCAGGGGAACAGGCTTACGGTTGAACACAGCGAAAGCCGCCAGACCCAGGGCAATCAAAAAGCCGATAATCCAGCGTAAAAATCCCATGATGGGTCCTGTGCTAGTCTAGTATTCGTCGCCCCCATCGGCCGCGCCGCCGTTAAGGCGCTCGCGCAGGGCTTTGCCTGTCTTGAAGAAAGGCAGGCGTTTGGCCGCGACATAGACCGTCTCGCCCGTGCGCGGATTGCGGCCTGTGCGCGATTCGCGGCTTTTAATGGAAAACGCGCCAAAACCCCGAAGCTCGACGCGGTCGCCCTTTACCAAAGCGGCGGTGATTTCTTCAAAGATGGTATCGACGATTCTTTCAACGTCGCGCATAAAAAGATGCGGGTTTTTTTCGGCCAGAAGGCTAATAAGTTGCGATTTTGTCATCCCAATCGTCCTTTTAGTCGTCCTTACGATTATATCCCCGTCGGCTTTGTGCCTTAAAAGAGCCTCGCAGGGATATGCTATGCCCTACCTTGCCCCATAAAAGAGGCCTCCGTCAAGCAAAAGTCATTGATCGCAAAGGATTTTTTCGGGAAGAAAAAACCGGCCCCGCAAAGGGGGCCGGTCTGTAATTCCTTAAAGAAGAGCAGATGCTTACTCAGCTTCCTTGTCGGCGGCCTTTTTCTTGGCCGCTTTTTTCTTCGGCTTTTCTTCCTCTGCGCCTTCGGCTTTTTTGCCGCGGTTTTCTTTTTCCTGTAGGGCTGCTCCAAGAATATCGCCGAGCGAGGCGCCGCTTTCGGTCGAGCCGAACTCTTTCATCGCCTGCTTGTCTTCGTCGATTTCACGGGCCTTGATCGACAGCGTGACCTTGCGGGTCTTCTTGTCGACGCTGATGACCTTGGCGTCGACCTTCTCGCCGACGGCGAAACGGTCGGGACGCTGCTCGGAACGTTCACGCGACAGATCGGCTTTCTTGATCGTGCCGGTCATGCCGTCGCTGATGGTCACCTCGATCGACTTGTCGCCGATCTCGGAAACCGTGCAGGTAACGACCGCGCCCTTGGCAAGGCCTCCTGGGGCCGCTGCACCCTGATACGGATCCTCGGTCAGTTGCTTGATGCCGAGGGCAACACGCTCCTTGTTCGGGTCCATGTCGAGAATCTTGACCTTGGCCTTCTGGCCTTTTTCGAACTGCTTCAGGGCCGCTTCCGACTGGTCTTCCCAGGAAATATCCGAAAGGTGAACCATACCGTCGATCTCGGGAGACAGCGCGATGAACAAACCGAACTCGGTAATGTTCCGCACTTCGCCCTCGAACGTGTCGCCGACGCTGTGGCTCTTGGCAAAGGCCGCCCACGGATTTTCCTGGCACTGTTTCAGGCCGAGAGAAATCCGGCGCTTGTCGGCATCGACATCCAGAACCATCACTTCGACTTGTTGCGATGTCGAAACGATCTTGCCCGGATGAATGTTTTTCTTCACCCATGACATTTCCGAAACGTGAACAAGGCCTTCGATGCCTTCTTCCAGTTCGACGAACGCGCCGTAATCGGCGATATTCGTGACGCGGCCGGACAGCTTGCTGCCGACCGGGAATTTGGCGGCAACGCCCTTCCACGGATCGTCTTCAAGCTGCTTGATGCCGAGCGAAATGCGCTGTGTTTCTTCGTTGAAGCGGATGATCTGCACATCGACATTCTGGCCGATTTGCAACACTTCGGACGGATGGTTGACGCGCTTCCACGAAATGTCGGTTACGTGCAACAGACCGTCGACACCGCCCAGATCCACGAAGGCGCCGTAGTCGGTAATGTTTTTGACCACGCCCTGAACGATCTGGCCTTCCTTGAGGGTGTCGAGCAGATCGCTTCTGGCTTCCTGACGCGATTCCTCGAGAACGGCGCGGCGCGAGACGACGATATTGCCGCGGCTGCGGTCCATTTTCAAAATGTGGAACGGCTGCGGATTGCCCATCAGCGGGCCGACATCGCGCACGGGGCGGATATCGACCTGAGATCCCGGCAGGAACGCGACAGCGCCGCCGAGGTCGACCGTAAAACCGCCCTTGACGCGGCCGAAGATAATGCCTGTGACGCGCTGATTGTCCTTGTGCGATTTCTCAAGCTCAATCCAGACTTCCTCGCGTCTTGCTTTCTCGCGGGAGAGAACGGATTCGCCGTTGCGGTCTTCCATGCGTTCGACGAAAACTTCAACGTCGTCGCCGGCGCGGATTTCAGGGTCCTCACCCGGCTTTGAAAATTCCTGCTTCGGGATGCGGCCTTCGGATTTCAGGCCGACATCGACGATAACGAATTCGTTATCGACGGCAACGACAGTTCCTTTAACGACGTTGCCTGTGAATTTGCTTTGGCCTCTCAGGGATTCTTTCAGCAGGGCTGCGAATTCCTTCGAGTCTTCCTTGTCTTTTAAGTTTGCGGCTACATGGGCCATGTTCATAAGTCCTTTCTGTGTTCAAAACGACAAACTTGTTTGTCGTCCCGTTGGCATTTTTGCGAAGCAAAAATTTGCACGAACGGGATCCATAGGTGTTTTTAGGGAGATGATGAGCGACAGACTAAGCCTCAAAAAGGCTAGGATATCGTTGGGCCGGGAATTTTCGCTCTGATAATTTCAAGAGCTTTCGCCAGCACTTCGCTTTCGGACAAGTGTGATGTATCCAGCATCACCGCATCCTCTGCGGGCTTTAAGGGGGAGGCTTTTCGCTCCTTGTCCCGTGCGTCCCGCGCGCGCATATCTTCCAAAACGGTGCCTGTTGTAGCCTGTATTCCCTTGGATTGCAACTCTTTCATGCGCCGTTCGGCGCGCACCTCGATATCGGCTATCACAAAGAGTTTTACATTGGCCTTGGGGCAAATCACTGTGCCGATATCGCGGCCGTCCAGAACCGCGCCGTTAAAGCCTTTACCGGGGTTTTGTGCAAAATCCCTTTGCAGCATCACCAGCCGGTCGCGCACGGGCTGGATGGTCGCAACTACGGAGGCCGCCTGCGCGATTTCATCGCTGCGAAGCTTTTGATTGTTAAGGATATTATTGTCGCCGCCCGCTATTTTTTGCGCCAGAGTTTCTGCGCCTCGTACGGCGTCTTCCGTGGCGGACGGGGTGCCGCCCGCTTCCAGCACCTCAAAAGCCACGGCGCGGTAGAGGCTGCCGGTGTCCAGATGCGCGTAGCCGAGTTTTTGAGCGATGAGCCGCGCCAGCGTGCCCTTGCCGCTGGCTGCCGGTCCGTCGATGGCGATGGTTGGATATTTCATCGGCGCAGTATGAAATTTTTTCGCCATATTGCCAAGACGCCCGCGAAAAGATACTTAAAGCCTATGCGGTATTTTTTGACCTTTTCTATGATTCTAGCTTTGTGCGGATGCGCCAGCGGGCAGGGAATTAGCCTTTTGCAGTATACGGATTACGGCGAAACGCGGGAGAATTTCAAGCTTTGCCACGGGTTTACATGTTCCCTGCGCACACCTGTCAATCTTGATGACGAAATGTGGAATGAGATTATGGCCGGATTTAAAGAACCTGCGGCCAGCGCCGAGCAGGAACGTGAAAAAATTGCCGAAGCCATTGCCCTGATCGAGCGTTATGTGACTGCAAAAGCCGGATTGCGGCCCGATCTTGGGCGCGCCGAAACCTTCGAGGGCGATCAAAGCCAGATGGATTGCATCGACGAAGCGGTCAACACGTCGCGTTATTTAAGGTTTTTGGATGAAAGCGGGGCTTTTGTCTGGCACAAGGCCGCCGATCCCGTTCACCGGGGCTATTTTGTCGACGGCATCTACCCGCATAATAGCGGCGCCGTACGTGAGATAAAATCGGGCGAGGTGTACGTCATCGACAGCTATTACTACGATAACGGCGAAAAACCGGCGGTGATGAAACTGGATATCTGGCTGGACAACTGGCGGCCGGAAGCTAGCCGATAACGGCCCCGAGATCTTCCATCAATGTTCTGAAATTGGGGAAACTCGTGCTGATGGCGGTTGAATCGTCGACGGTTATGGGCTGATCGCTGGCGGTGCCCAAAACGAGGAAAGCCATGGCGATCCGGTGATCGAAGGCGGTTTTGACCGTTGCGCCGCCTTTGGGCGGTTTGCCGGTGCCGTGGACGGTCAGGCTGTCCTTGCCCGTTTCAACGCGTACACCGCAGGCCGTCAGCCCCTCGGCGATCATCTGCAAGCGGTCACTTTCCTTGACGCGCAGTTCGGCCAGCCCGGTCATGACGGTGGTACCTTCCGCACACGCCGCCGCCATCGCCAGCGCCGGGAATTCGTCGATCATCGAGGGTACGCGTTCGGGGGGAACCGTTACACCCTTGAGCTTTCCTATGGAGCGTACAAGGATATCTGCGACTTTCTCACCCGATTCCGTACGTGTATGTTTATAGGTAATATCTGCGCCCATTTCCTGCAGGGTTTCATAGAGGCCCGTACGTCTTTTGTTGATGCATATGCGCGACAGCCGCACTTCCGAACCCTCATTGATAAGAGCGGCGACAGCCGGAAAGGCCGCCGATGAAGGATCGCAGGGCACATCGACGGCGCAGGGCTGTAATTCCTGCTGCCCGATAACGCTGATGGACTGGCTGCCGTCCTTGTTGTCCTTAACCTGTACGTCTACCCCGAAATGCCGAAGCATACGCTCTGTGTGATCGCGTGTGGGATGGTCCTCAATCACGGTCGTACGCCCCGGCGCGTTCAGGCCCGCCAGCAAAATCGCCGATTTTACCTGTGCCGAGGCTACAGGCAGGCGGTATTCGATGGGCATGATGTCCGGACTGCCCGTCACGGTCAGCGGCAACAGGCCCTCATTTTCCGACTCGAAGGTCGCGCCCATCATGGCCAGCGGCTTGATAACCCGGTTCATCGGGCGCTTGCTAAGGGATGCATCACCCGTCAAGGTCGCGGTAATAGGATGACCGGCAATCAGCCCGGCCAGAAGTCTTGTCGATGTGCCGCTATTGCCCATGTCGAGCGGTTTGCCGGGCGAGCGCAAACCGCCCAGCCCCGTGCCAAAAATTCGCCACAGCCCGTCGCCGCCCTTTGTGATGTCCGCGCCCATGGCGCGCAGCGCTTCGGCGGTGGCCAGTACGTCATCGCCATCCAGCAGGCCGCTGACTATGGTTTCGCCTACGGTGATCGCGCCAAACATAAGGGCACGATGCGATATCGATTTGTCGCCGGGAACTTTCGTTACGCCCTGCAAAGGGCCGGATTTCCGGGCGGTAAGGGGTTTGAGGTTTGGGCTGGCAGCATTCATGCTCGATGGTATAGCGCGAGCACTTTATCAGGGCAAATGCAATTTAAGCTTGACGAAGGTTATGGAAAGATTTAGCTGTATCGGAAACACAATCAAAAGGAGAGTTTTCTGATGAAAAAAATGGATATCGTTATTGCGCCAGTCGATGAAAATTTTATCGCTGTTCTGGAATTGCAAGAAGAATTCAGACGTAGCGATGTAAGGATCGTTAAAAAAGTGAAAAAAGGAAACAGCATATTGGTCGTTCACGACGATTACGATCACGCGAAAGAGATCGTGGGCGATAAGCCAGTTCACATGGCACTCGATATGAAAGACCCGGTCTAATAACCGTTAGCGATCGAAACTGCTGAGTTTGCCGTTATAACCGCTGACGAATTTCACGAAATCCGCGTCCGGGCAGGGGCGGGAATAGCGGTAGCCCTGAACCTCGTCGCATTCCTCTTCCAGGAGGAATTTTTCGTGTTCCTTTGTTTCCACGCCTTCAGCGATAACCTTGAGGTTGAGCGAGTGGCCAAGCCGCACGATCGTGCGCGCAATGGCCGCGTCGTCGTGGTTGTTCAGGGCGTTGCGGATGAAAGACTGGTCGATCTTCAGCCTGTCGATGGGGAACTGGCGCAGGTAAGACAGCGACGAATAT
The DNA here is from genome assembly GCA_002420015.1 of Micavibrio sp. UBA5703. GTDB lineage: Bacteria > Pseudomonadota > Alphaproteobacteria > Micavibrionales > Micavibrionaceae > UBA5701. Next base: position 9,557 of record DIHF01000008.1, on the reverse strand, counting down.
CCGGTTCCGAAATCGTCGATGGCCAGCTCGACGCCGATGGCGTGCAATTCCTTCAGAGTCTGAATGGTGTGGTGGATGTCAGCCATGAAAACGCTTTCCGTCACTTCAAGCTCAAGATTGCTCGGCCTTAAACCGGTTTCCGCAAGTGTCTTCCTGACGAAACCGCAAATGTCGCTGCGCGAGAATTGCGCGGCGGATACGTTGACGGCGATACGCAAGTCGTATCCGTGCTTTTTGTTCCACGCAACGGCGGCTTCGCATGCCGTGCGCATGACCCACTCGCCGATTGGTACGATAAGGCCGGATTGCTCGGCCACAGGGATAAATTCAAATGGCGGGACGAAAGCGCCGCCCTCTTTGCTGTTGTCCGGCTTGAACCAGCGCAGCAGCGCTTCGGCGCCGATGACCTTTCCGGTCTTCAGGTCAAGCTGCGGCTGGTAATGCAGACTGAGCTGGTTGGCTTCCATCGCTGTGCGCAGATCACGGAGCATCTGGAAGCGTTGCTGCACGGCGTTGTCGAAATCCTCCGAATATTCCTTGATCGTGTCGCGCCCTTCTTCCTTGGCGCGGTTGAGCGCGATATCGGCGTTTTTCAAAACCTGATCCGGGTCCATGCCATCGTCGGGGAATGTCGAAACGCCGACCGAGGCGCGCACCTGGAATTGCTCGTTGAACACCCGGAACGGTTCGGCACGGATTGCGTTGATGATTTTTTCCGCAACGTCGCGGGCGCTGTTGATATCGGTGGTCAGCGGCATGGTGATGGCGAACTCGTCGGCATCGACGCGGGCGACAGTTGCCGATTTTGGCATCGCGGTGCGCAATCTTTTGCCGACGCCGCGCAGGATCGCATCGCCCACGTTGTGCCCCATGGAGTCGTTGACATCCTTGAAGTGGTCGAGGTCGAGCGCGATAACGGCAAAGCGTTCCTGCTTGCCGTCGGCGGCGGCACGCGTGTGTTCGGCTAGCGTCTGAAGGAACAGGATGCGGTTGGGCAGGCCGGTCAGCGTGTCGTAATAGGCCAGCTTGTGAATCTTGTCTTCCGCCGCGCCCCTGATGTGGCGGATGTTATCGGCGTTTTGCTGGATCAGCTTTTGCGCGATCGCGATGGCGCCGCCAATCTCATCCGACGGATCGAACGGCGATGGAACAATCTTCGGGTTTTCGGGGTTTTCCGATGCGGAAATCAGATTGCTGCGCATGAACAGAATAGGCTCCAGCAGCCATTTACCCATAGCGATCATCAGAACCGTAGTGACGAAGGCTGACATCAGCAACATGATCAATATCGTTTCTTTCACGTACTCCTGAAGTTCCTTGGAGACATGGGATGAATCAAGCCGTGCGACCATGATATAGGGTCTGTTCAGGTCGTAGGCGCGTAAAACGATCTCGTAGGAATTGCCGTCGCTGCTTCTGTATGTTTTGGAGGTGCTGTCCTGATCCAGCAGGACCAGCGCCAGCGGTTCGCCGTAGTTCTTGATGAAGTCGAGCTGGCTTGAATATACCGCCAGTCCTTTGACTTTTGTAGCGGATAAAAGACGCATCGCCGCATTGTCGGGGATCGGCGAGGCCAGAAGATCGCGCACCGACATGTCGATCAACGGCACGATTGCGGTACGGCCAATCTCGCGCAAATGTGCCAGTCGGCTGTCCTCGAAATTCTTCATGGTGACATTCAATATTCCGGCCTGAACGGCCAGAATCGTCATAAACACGGCAAGCGTAATGCGCCAGCTGATCCGGCTTTTCCAGATCTGCGTTGGCGCAGTAAGCAATTTTGTATCAATCTTCGCGGCTTTGGTTTTTATTGTATTTTTTGCCGCGCCGGTTGACGCATCTGCTGATACAGACTTTGGAATTGAAGGCATAATCTCCCCGACACCCCATTGTATTTTTCCAAGGTGCGCTTGGCAATAATAATATCCTTATTGGTGTCCTGTCCCCGCACACCCACACATCTACTATTAAGTGTATAAAATCTGTCTTAAAGCGGCTTTAAGAAGCCATGGCGCTCTGCGGAACAATGAATATAACCGTATGAATTTAAAGGGAAAATCAGAAGAAAAAACTTTAAGGAATATTGCCTTAAATTCGGTTCAAATCAGGCTCAAATCCGCTGGATTTTGCGGGCGTGTATAAGGGCTCTTCTTTCATCCGCCAGCGTGCAGGCAAACAGGAAATCCTCGCCGCCGTCTTCAAGGCCCAGCTTACGGCGGAGCGTCTCGACGGTTCCGGGGAAATTGCGGAGTTTGAGATTGGCTTTCTTGATCGGCAGTGACTTTTTATCGACGGGCAGGATGTCTAAAACCTCGTACATATGGCCGGGGAAATCGGGGTGCTGGCTCTCCGCAGTGTAAAGATGGGTGTGTTGGTGCAGTTTTTGAAGCTTGTACCCAAGCGCCAGTGCATTAAAGGCGCCTGCCTTCTGAAAGGCTGGTCCCGGCTCATACAAAAATTTATACGGCATAGTAATATGTGACGAGGCTTCTTCTTCCTGCGCCTTCGTAAAGGTGAAGTGATAAATCGGTTCGCCGTTGTCGTTTATCTTTGCGGCCGTAACGGGAATGTCGTTTAGGTTTATTTTTTGCAAAGGGTTTAGAATGTAAAGCAGCTCTTTGCATTCGCCTTGCCATTCGACGATATGAACGGATTCCACAAATTCCAGAGATCTTATGCCTTCCCAAACGTCCAGCATCGGCGAAGCCTTTATCATGACCTTCTTTGACTTGGCGGCCAAAGTCGGAAAAATTTCAACGATGTTGGGCGTGCAATCTTCAAAACGGTAGAAACCTTTTTTGTTTTCGGTACGGCGCTGCGGATCGAGATAGGCCAGATCCACAGGCGGCATTTGGGCCAGAAAATTTTCCGCCGCCGCATGATGCACAACAACCGCATCGCCGCACAGCAAAGACATGTTGTGCGAGAGAAGTTCCGCTGCGTCTTGATCGCGCTCGATGCAAATGCCTGATTCAAATTCTGCGGCGAAGGCTTGACAGTCCACGCCTGCGCCGCCAGTCAGGTCTATAAAAGTTTTCCCAGTAATTAGCTCCGCCTTGTAGTGCGCCGTGGCGGCAGATGAAGCCTGCTCAATGATATTGGGAGGAGGAAAAACAATATTCTGGTGGTACAGCCATTCCGGCATTTTGATCTTCGCTTTTTGCCGCGCCTTGATTTGATCGAGGATCAGTTTCCACGGCCAGTCTTTGTGCGGCGGCTTTTTTAGTGCCAGCGCCGGGACATCGGCGTCCTGATGTTCGCGGATGAAATCGTGGATTTTAGGGTCTAATAATTTCTTCCAACTCATCGTTTCAAACACCTTCTTGTCATCCTGAAGACCTTTAGGTCTGAAGGATCTAAAGATAAAAGAAAGAAGATCCTTCAGCGCGAGCGCTTCAGGATGACAATCTTAAAATTTTTGTACGGACCAGGGAATCGTCGAATGCCCCACGCCAAGCGGCAGAGGGGTCACGGCACCGTCCGGCGTTTGCAACGGCGTTACGCTCTGCTCTTGTTTCTCAAGCGTAAAAGTTTCTTTCGGTGCGGGAAGGCTGTAAAACGCCGGGCCATTTGTACAAAGGAAACGTTTGAAAATTTCCTGCGCCTTGCCATCCGACAAATTCAATCCGGCGGCTTCGAACCCTTGCGCGTAAAGCTGTGGGGCATATCCCCCGGTAAAGCACCCGGCGGCGCAGCCGCAGTCGGTGGCTTTTTTTACGTGCGGCGCGCTGTCGGTGCCGGCGAAAAATTTCGTGTTGTTAGCCGCCGTAGCCGCTGCGCGCAGCGCCTCGCGGTCGCGGTCGAATTTCAAAAGCGGAAGGCAGTAAAGATGATATTTAAATCCCTGCACCATATCACCTGTTGTAAAAAGAAGATGCTGGGGAGTGATGGTTGCGGCGACATTGGGGCCGGATTTCTGGACGAAATCGGCGGCAATTTTTGTCGTGATATGCTCGCAGACGATTTTCAGTTTCGGGAATTTTTTGACGATTTCCGGCATGCGCTTTTTGTAGAAAGTTTCTTCGGCGTTGCCATCGCGCCCGAAATAATTTTCGCCGGATAGCCCGTGCTCTTCGCCGTGAATGCACAAAACGACGCCCGTCTTTTCCATCGCGGCAAAAACGCCGTTATTGATATAGGTTTCAAGCGGGGCGGCGCTTTGTGCGCCGGTCGTGCCGTGCGGCGGATAATATTTACAGGCGCGTAAAACTTTTTTGTTCGCCCCATTTTCAATCATCTCTGGCGTCGTTTTGCCGCACAGATAAAGCGGCACGATGAAATCCAGAAACGCGCTGCCGCCTGCTTTGCGGATCATGTCTGCATAAGATTCAACGCTCCAGCCATCGCCCGTATCGCTTTCAAAAACTTTTGTTACGGGCGGGGACGTGTTAGGCATGGCTAGAACCCCGGCGCACCCCATGGAAATCTGCGCTTTGATAAAGCTTTCCATGGCCCCGCCCTGGCGAAGGTGAACGTGCAGGTCGTACCATTTCGGAAGCTCTATCTTCATGCTTTATTTCTGGTTGGTAATCAAATCCAGGAATCGCCGCTGAACGTCCCTGTCCTCTCTGAAGATGCCCGTGAATGTCGTCGTGACGGTGGCCGAGTTGCCTTTGTTCACGCCGCGGATCGACATGCACTGATGGTTGGCTTCGATCATGACGGCGGTGCCTTTGGGCTTCAGCGCTTCGTCGATCGTGCTGACGATGCTCTGGGTCATGGTTTCCTGCGACACGAGGCGCTTGGCAAAAACATCGACGATGCGCGCCAGCTTGCTGATGCCGACAACCTTTTCATCCGGCCAGTAGGCGACATGCGCCTTACCGATGATCGGCACCATGTGGTGTTCGCAATGGGATACGAAATCGATATCCTTGACGATAACGATATCGTCAAAGCCCTTGATGTCCTCGAATGTTTTCAGCAATTCGGTTTTGGCGCACTGATTATATCCGGCGAAAAATTCCTCATAGGCCCGCACGACACGTGCCGGGGTTTCCTTCAGGCCCTCGCGCTCGGGGTCGTCCCCCGCCCAGCGGATCAGGGTCTGGACGGCACGTTCCGCATCTTCGCGGCTGGGCATACGGTCGTTACAGGGCTTCTTTTTCATCGGGAACTCGGCTGTCATGATCTTCCCCTTCATAAATTTTTCCGTTGGTATTACAGTGTATTTGCCGTATTTTCCAGCAAAAAGCGAACATAGGAAGACATTTAATTATGCCCGAACTTAGACTTTTCAATAGCCTGACCCGGCAAAAAGAAGCTTTTAAGCCAATAAATCCGGGCCATATCCGGGTGTATGCCTGCGGCCCGACCGTCTATAACTACGCCCATATCGGCAATGCACGGATGGCGGTGGTATTCGACCTGCTGGCCGGGCTGCTGCGCCGTATGTACCCGAAAGTTACGTACGCCTCAAATATAACCGATGTCGACGATAAAATCATTACCGCCGCGCTTGAAACAGGCGAGGCCATAGATGTTATCACCGGAAAGTACAGCCGCATATATAACGAGGATATGGCGGCGCTGGGTGTTACCCCGCCAGACGTACAGCCGCGGGCGACAGGGCACATACAGGAAATGATCACGCTCATTGAAACGCTGGTTAGTAAGGGCCATGCGTACGCCAAGGATGGGCACGTACTCTTTCATGTACCGTCTTTTCAAGCCTATGGTGGGCTCTCAGGCCGCAGTCGCGACGAACAAATCGCCGGGGCGCGGGTCGAGGTGGCCCCGTACAAGAAAGACCCCGCTGATTTTGTGCTGTGGAAACCCAGCACACCGGATCAGCCGGGATGGGATTCCCCCTGGGGGCGCGGGCGGCCGGGCTGGCATATCGAGTGCTCGGCGATGGCGGAAAAGCATCTGGGCCTGCCTTTTGACATTCATGGCGGCGGCGCGGATCTGAAATTTCCGCATCACGAAAACGAAATCGCCCAAAGCTGCTGCGCCCACGGGGCGGAAAACGACCTGTCCGCCTTCGTCAAAGTCTGGGTGCATAACGGCTTTGTGACGGTCGAGGGCGAAAAAATGTCGAAGTCCTTGGGCAACATCACGTTGGTGCATGATCTTATAAAGAAGTACCCCGGCGAGGTTTTGCGGCTCACCCTTTTATCCGCCCATTACCGCCAGCCGCTCGACTGGTCGGTGGAGGCGATCGAGCGATCCAAAAGCACGCTGGATAGACTATACTCTATTTTACACAACGCGAATGCAGCGGAGAAAGATGCCTGTTCTATTGAAGAATCAGCCCTGCCATCTGGCGAAATTTTTGATGCTTTATGCGACGATCTGAACACGCCGATGGCGTTGGCGGGCGTCAGTGCGCTGGCCAAACAACTCGCGGATGCTTCGGATAGAGAAAATAAGAAAGAAATTATGCAGCAGCTTCTGGCCGCCGGGCGCATGCTGGGCATTCTGCAACAAAACCCTGAAAGCTGGTTGGGCTACGGGGCGGGGGGCGAGGACTCAGAAATCGATGCGCTGCTCGCCGAGCGGCAACAGGCGCGTAAGGACAAGAACTTCGCCCGCTCCGATGAAATCCGCGACCAGCTTGCGGCCAAAGGCATCGTCATCGAAGACACCCCCTCCGGCCCGAAATGGCGGCGGACGGGTTGAAGGCCCTCTCTTTGTCATCCTGAAGGGTCGAAGACCCTGAAGGATCTCATGTTGTTAACCCTTCCTTAACGTTTTTGACATACCATATGTAAATCTCCTGTGGCAGGGGGAAACAAAAAAAGGGTGTGTCATCATGAGCTTAAGACATCTTACCGAGGAAATGCCCGTCGAATTTATCGTCAACGATGTCGGCAGCGCCATGCTGCTCCACCGCGGCCCGCTGGCCCGCGAATATGCCTGGGTCCAGTACGACCGCGACGCCACCAGCCTGCAATTCATCACCGAACACGGCGACCTTCAGGATCTTGGGATGAAGATCAAGGGCGCATTCATGAAACCGCTCGCAAAGACGAAAGAACTCATGATGATCGAGCTCGGCGACGATAGCAGATTTAAAAACGTCGTCTTCCTCAAATGCACGCAGGTGGTTTGTTATTAGGAGAATGTGGTGGCACCGAAGAAACCCATTATGCAGAGCGCAAACGGAGATATGAAAGCATATCTTGAGGAGGTCACGCCCGATGGCGTTGCCAAAATAAGAATCGAAGGAAACGACGTTAACGGGTTTATCATGCACGACAAAGAAAGCCCAAGCACCCTTCCGGCACTTGGGTTGTGCATCAACGCCTCCCGTTCGGTTATGAATGAACACCCTGAGGTTAAAACTATCAGCATCGAAGGCTTTGTCGATGGCAAAAAAGTATACGGCGCGAACGTTCGACATGACAATGACTGGGCCCTTCAGATAACGCAAAAACCGGAAAAAGAGCCTGAACCCGAAGTGAACAATGAACCGATTTATATTGGTGCTGGTACCAAGGAATACATCGAAAACAAAAAGATGTTCGAGACGAATTTAACGCCGGATCAGAAAAATCTTTATGACGATATCGAAAAACTGAAAAGAGATATGTTCAAGATCAAGGCGGAAACCTGGGGCATGAAAGACCTGCCGAGTCCCGATAAGGTTGCTCACTATGCGAACGAAATGGATCGGCTTAAGGAAGAGCTGAAGCAAAAGACGGAAACATTCGAGAACGGCCTCGCTCCGTGGCAGAAGGACATGCAGGAACGCATGAAGGGCACCGAACCGAAAGATGATTTTGGGGAAAGGCTTGAGCGTCAGATGGATCAGCGGGAAGCCGATTATAAAGTGCTGACGGCACCCAAGTCCACGCCCGCACCAGCGTCCACGCTTACGTCCGCGCCAGATTTCGAGGTGGAGGTGCATAAGGGCGCGGGGCCTGTTCCGTTCAATGACAATGTGCTTAAGGCGCAGGAGTTGATGGCCGAGATGAAAAAACTGGCCGGTGATAAATTGCCCGGCGTGAATCTGGGGCATTTCAAAAATCATTCCGGCACAGGCAATGACGGGCTGGATGGCCGCTTCGGCAAGATGACGCATGAATCCGTTAAGGCGGTGGAGAAATATCTCGGTATCGATCCGCCCACGGGTAAAATCACGGACGAGCTGGTGGCGAAGATGGAGGAAAAAATCAAGGATCCTTCCCAGTCGGCAAACGGCCCGGCCAGGAAGACAGAATTGGTATGGGCGGAACCAGAAGTCGCATATGTCGCGCCTGAGATCATGAAGAAAATAGAGGATATCCTTGCGCAGCCGAGCCAGCGGATCGGAACAGAACGGTTGCTGGAGGCTGTCGGTGTGGATACCAAAATGGAGAGTTTAATAACACACGATCCCCAGACCGGAGAGGCAGTCAAGTCGAAGGTAGGAATGGATGATTTTTCGTTCACACTTGCAGCTGACGTAAAAAAGTTCGCGCCTCCGACTATAGGATGATTAATCTTTTACCCTCGTCATCACACGCTTTATGCGTGTGATCCATGTGGATTGCACGGACAGGCCGTGCAATGACGGACAAACCTAAATCACCTTGCCACAAGAACCTTGTAGAAAACATATTCCGCGGGCGCTCCGGTTTTTTGAAAACAGCCTGATGTTTTGCCTTTGAGCTCCGCGCCGCCGCCTTCGTCGCCGATCACGTTGTTGAAACCGTAAACGCCCTTATACAAAGTTTCATTGAAGGCTGTATCTGTCGGCGGCACGTCCCCGGGGTTGATCACGCCGAGCTTGTTGTTCAGCTCAATGCAGATCTCGGGCAATAATTCGTCCGTCACCATGATAAGGTCGGCGCAGCTTGCCGCGCCGCAGGTGGTTCCGACCTGATCGATTTCGTTGTTGCCGTAGAAATGCCACAGCTCATCAGGCGTGGCGGCGGAGTCCATAGCCTCGCTTTTGGCTTTGCTCCAGACGATACCCGCGCCGGAAACATGAAAAATTTTGTTTTGATTGTCGGCGCAGCCTGCATGATTGTAATCGGCGGGCCATTGCGGATCGTCAAAGCAAAGCGATGTATCGGGAACGCCGCGCAATCTGATTTGCGCTACGCCGTTGGCGACGGTGTTGGTGTATTCGATGAGGTCGGAGGCGATGAGGCGCGCCTTGTCCTCGGAAAGATGTTTGATATTGCCGCGCCCGCCGTTGCTTACGGCGAAAACCAGAGCCCCCAGAAGCGCTACGGCGATCAGCACATAAAAAATTGCGCTGCCGGATTCATTTTGACGATAAATTTTTCCGCGTTTCATGGCGTTTATTCTATCGCAGCCAGAAACGCTTTGAAATCGCTTTTGCTGGATTTGGGAATATGGACGGGAAGGCGTGTTGCACCGTGCGCGGCAAGGGTCAAAAATTCCGCCCGGCCTGCGCCGATCTCGACATTGTCCATAAGGCCGATACCCAAAACCGGGCGCTCGATAGGCGCGGCGGATTTAAGACAGGTTTCAACGCGTTTGCGCTTGGGTTTTTCATCCTCCGGCAACTCGGACATTTCTTTGATGCGGCCATCCGGCGCCAGCCATTGAAAGCTGAATAATGAGAGCCGCCAGCTTTTGAGCACGGCCTTAACATCCACGAA
>DIHF01000047.1:1687-3795 GCA_002420015.1 Micavibrio sp. UBA5703 | reverse complement strand
GACGACAAGCAGTTTTATCACTGTTTCGGCTGTGGCGCGCATGGCGACGTGGTCGGCTTTGTCATGCGCCACGACAACCGCAGCTTTATCGAGGCGGTCGAGATGCTGGCCGCCGAGGCAGGTTTGCAGGTGCCCCAGCAAACCCCGCAGGATGTCGCCAAAGCCAAAAAGCAAAAGAGCCTCTACAGTTTGCTGGAGGAGGCCACCGCCTATTTCATTGATATTTTGCACAACCAAAAGCAGGGCGAGGAAATCCGGCGGTATTTGCAGGAAAGGGGGGTGAGCGCAGAGTCGATCGACGCGTTCAGGATCGGCTATGCCCCCGCCGACCGTCAGGCGCTCCGCACGCATCTTAAAGCTCAGGGCTATGACGATGCGATGATGATCGAGGCGGGATTGCTCAAGCGTTCGGAAAAGGGCGGGCAGCCTTATGTTTTCTTCCGCGACCGCGTGATGTTTCCGGTGTCGGACCGGCGCGGGCGCGTGGTGGCTTTCGGCGGGCGCGCCTTGCCGGATCATATGCGCCCGCCCGAAAAAGACGGGTTCACGCCCGCCAAATATATCAACTCCCCGGATACGGTGCTGTTCGACAAGGGGCGGATGCTCTACGGGGAATCTCTGGCGCGGCAGGCGGCGCTGGACGGGCATTCCGTCATTGTCGCGGAAGGCTATATGGATGTGATCGCCTGTCATCAGGGGGGATTTAAGGGGGCGGTTGCGCCGATGGGCACGGCTCTGACCGAGGAGCAGATTTTATCCCTGTGGAAAATGTCGCCGGTGGAGGAAAAGGTTCCGATCCTGTGTTTCGACGGCGACAACGCCGGACGCCGCGCCGCCGAGCGCGCCTGTGAACGGATCATGCCGCTGCTGGCCCCGAACCAGAGCGCGCGTTTTGCCTTTATGCCGGAAGGTGAAGACCCGGACTCGCTTTTGCGTGGCGGGGGCAAGGATGCTTTCGCGGGGGTTCTGGAAGGCGCGATGACGCTGCTGGATTTCATCTGGGCCAAGCATACGGCGGGCCGCGAGTTCAAAACCCCCGAGGCGCGGGCCGGGGTCATCCGGGCGCTGCAAAACGAGGTGAAGGCCATTGCCGACCGGACGGTGCAGATTCATTATGATAGTCTGCTTCAGAAAAGAATTACTGAAGCCTTTTTCGCCCGCCGCCAGATAGGGGCAAAACCCGGACAACCGCCGAGACCTGCCATGCCGGGGGCGGGGCTTTTGCGCAAGCCGGTGATGCGTACGGGTGATATGGCCGCCAGGATACTGGTTGCCGCCGTCATCAATCATCCCCATATCTATGATGCCGTGGAGGAGCCCTTTGGCGGGCTTGAAATCAGGGACGCAGTGCTGGCGCGGCTCCGGCAGGCGGTCATTGAGGCGCTGGAGGACAACGTGGGCCTTGACGGGCAGGCGCTTCGGGCCTATCTGGTGCAGGAAGGATTTGAAAGAGAAACAGGTGACATCCTAAACGAATCTGTCTATGTTCACGCAGCTTTTTCGGGGCCACGCGGAAATCCGGACGATGCAGCCTCTAAATGGCTGGCATTCTGGGCGGATATGCAGGGCAAGGTCTCTGAAAATGAGGAGCAGGACGGCTGGAAGCGGGCTTTTGTCGCCGCCAACGAGGCGGAAGAGGAAAAGCTGCGGAATATGCTTAAGGCGCGGGCCTCGGAAAAAGGGGTATGAAGATTGGGGTAATGAGTCCTGATCCCAATCTTATCTCTTTGAATTTATAGGGAATCAGGATTTAATCGCAAACTGGGTTTGGGCAAGCAAGTGAGTAAGAATTTGGCTGTGAGCGAAAAACAAGCGGACGACAATCAGGAATCAACCGGCAAAAAGGGGTCTTTGGCCTCGACGGTGAAGAAACTCGTTGCCAAGGGCAAGGAGAAGGGCTTCCTGACCTATGACGAGATCAACAAGGCTCTGCCCACCGAAGATTTCTCATCCGAGCAGATCGAAGACGCCATGACGGCGTTTTCCGATATCGGTATTCAGCTTGTTGAGAGCGAGGACGACGTTTCCGAGGAAGAGGGCGAAGGTGCCGCTGCCTCCGCAGAGAATAAACCCGAATATGAATCCGGCGGCAATATCAGCGACGACGA
>DIHF01000047.1:1483-1619 GCA_002420015.1 Micavibrio sp. UBA5703 | reverse complement strand
CGACCTATGACGAGATCAACAAATCCCTGCCCACCGAAGACTTCTCATCCGAGCAGATCGAAGATGCCATGACCGCGTTTTCGGATATCGGGATTCAGCTTGTCGAGAGCGAGGACGATGTTTCCGAGGAAGAGGG
>DIHF01000047.1:401-1450 GCA_002420015.1 Micavibrio sp. UBA5703 | reverse complement strand
GGCGGCAATATCAGCGACGACGATACGGGCCGTACCGACGACCCCGTACGCATGTATCTGCGCGAGATGGGCGCGGTGGAGCTTTTGTCCCGCGAGGGCGAGATCGCCATCGCCAAGCGCATCGAGGCCGGCCGTGAACTCATGATCGGCGGGATCTGCGAAAGTCCCCTGGCCATTGAATCCATTATTGCCTGGTACGAGGCATTGCAAAATGGTGACATTCTTTTGCGCGAGGTGATCGATCTCGACGCGACTTATAGCGGCGGTCCCGAAGCGGCTGTCGATATGACGGAGGTCGGGGACGAGCCGGAGGAGCCACCCGAAGACACCGGCAAGAAAAAGAAAGCGGCGGCGGCTCCTGCCAAGGCAGCGCCAGTCAAAGCAGCTCCGGCTAAAGCCGCGCCTGCGCCCAAGGTCGAAGCGATAGAGCCGCCGGACCCGGATGCTGATGGTGACGATGAAGAAAATTCGCTGTCGCTGGCGGCGATGGAACAGGAACTGGCGCCGAAGGTTTTTGAGATGTTCGGCAACATCGAAAAGACCTACAAAAAGATGCAAAAGGTCCAGCAGGAGCGGCTTGATTCCCTGCAAAAGGGCAAGGAGCCGGATGCGGCCACAAACAAAAAATACCACAAGCTTACGGCTGAGATGGTCAAGCTGATGAACGATGTGCGTTTGAACAACGCCCGGATCGAGCAGCTCATCGACCGCCTCTACAGCGTCAACCGCGAACTGGTCAGCATCGAGGGCCGGATGATGCGCATGGCCGTTGATTGTGGCGTCAAGCGCGAGAATTTCCTTGAGGAATACTACGGCAACGAGCTGGACGCGAAATGGCTGAGCCGCGTCAAGAAACTCAAGGCCAAGGGCTGGAGCAAATTCGCCGAAAAGCACGAGGACGAAATCGGTGCAATGCGTGAAAAAATTGGCGCGATATCGGACGAGGCCATGCTGCCCATCGGCGAATTCCGCCGCATCGTTTCCACCGTGCAAAAGGGCGAGCGCGAAGCCAGCCGCGCCAAAAAGGAAATGGTCGAGGCGAACCTGCG
>DIHF01000047.1:0-122 GCA_002420015.1 Micavibrio sp. UBA5703 | reverse complement strand
AATCGCGGCCTGCAGTTTCTTGACCTCATTCAGGAGGGAAATATCGGCCTCATGAAGGCGGTTGATAAATTCGAATACCGCCGCGGTTATAAATTCTCCACCTATGCGACATGGTGGATCCG
>DIHF01000058.1:2661-28833 GCA_002420015.1 Micavibrio sp. UBA5703 | reverse complement strand
GAGATGGCTGACAACATGACACCAAACACAACACTCGCGCTTTTAAAGGCAACGCAGGTCGACAGCGATAAATCCGTCAACGCGCTGAAAAACGCCAAAGACCTCAAGAAGATTGAGGAATCGGCAAAAGAATTCGAAGCCGTGTTTTTATCCGAAATGGTCAAGCCGATGTTCGAGGGGCTTGAGACCGAAGGCATGTTCGGCGGCGGCAAGGGCGAAGAAGTCTTTCGCGGCCTGCTGATCCAGGAATACGGCAAGATGCTCTCGGAAACCGGCCGCATCGGAATCGCCGACAGCGTCAAGGAAGAACTTATCCGCATACAAGCCGCAGCCAAGGAAGGAAAAACAAGTGAATCGTAAAGCGACCGAAAGTAACAAAGCTCTCCCCGCCGATGCAGCCCTGGCCCTGCGCAAGCTGATGACGCTGACGCGCGGCTTGATCGATTTTGCCGAAAAGGAAGAACGCGCCATGACGCTCGGCGATGTCGTCCAGCTTTCCTCGCTTCAGGACGACAAGGAAAAACTGGCGCTCGGCTATGCCCAGGCTTCCGCTGAATTTCGCGAGCGCATCGAAGACTTTCGCGGCACGGACCGCAGAATGATCGACGATCTGGAAAAACTCCAGAACGTTCTTGGTGAAAAAACCCTGCACAATAACGGCCTCATCGAACAGTTGCGCAGAAGGTCGATGGCCAACACGCAGGCCACATTGGTAGCGGCGCAGGAGCTTGGCCGCCCCGTGCGCTTTAACAACAACGAACGTCAACGCGAACAGAGGGAGAGTATCTGATGAATAATTTTTCAAACGCCAACCGTGACAACGGGCAACCAGCAAGCCTTTCGCCGAATCCCGCAAAAGCCATGCAGGAGATGATGAGCACAATCGATGCGTTGCGCACCATCTATGTCCGCGAAACCGAAGCGCTGGACGGTGCCGACACCAGGACATTCCTGTCCATGCAGGATGAAAAACTGGAAGCCGCCCGCAACTACCAGAGCCGCATCCAGCAAATGCTGGCGCGCAAGGACGAAATGCGCAAGGCCGACCCAACCCTGCGCCGCCGCCTTCAGGAAATGCAGAACGATTTTTCACAGCTGGCAAAAAGAAATGCCGAGGCGCTCAAGCGCATGGATCGCTGCGTCGAGCGTCTGGGCAACACGATCCGCCGCGCCGCAAGGGATGAGGCCAGAAAGCAGCGCTCTTTCAGCTACGACGCGACAGGCTCCATGCGCCATGCGGAAAGAAAAGCCGTGTCGACGGGACTGAGCGAAACAGCCTAAGAACGACAAAAATGCACTGTGTAAGGTTTTTGAATAAGGACTTTGAAGAATGAACCTTGATCTGTTTTTTACGCTGCAAACCACGCAAGGCAGCGCCCCTGCTCTTCCCGGCCAGCCGGGAGGAAAGCCCGGCGCTACGCCCGTTCAGAGCATGAGCTTCATCGACCTTATCCTCGCGCAACTCACACAGGTTACAGAATCTCAAAATCAACAGGGACAAACGCCGCCGCAGGACAGCCAGCTTTTGCAATCCGACAACCCTGCCCTTTCGAAAAACCCCTCGCTTGATCTGGCGAAAATTCTGACGGCGAATGAAAATATAGGGGATCAGGTTGCACAGGACACGGAAACCTTCAGCCTCGACCCGCAGGCGCAGATCGCCCAGACCCTCGCGCTGAACCAGCAGGCGATGGACAGCGAGTTGAAACCCGTCGCCGCGATCAAGAGCGTCATTGAAAGCCTCTTGCTGAAGGCAAAAGGCGACAAGGGCCATGAGAATGCCATCGGCAAACTTGAGATGATACTTGCCCGGTTGCAGGAGCTTGAACAGGAGCAAAGCCCCGCTTTCATCGCGACCAATCTGACGCCCGAACAGATCACCCAGCTTCAGCAGCAATTACAGAATCCTCAAACTTCTGCTGAAGATGGAAAAGACCAGCACCCATTTGCCGGAATTTTCATCGGGCTTATCAATATCGTCGCGCCGCAACAACAATCAAACGGCAAGGCCGCAGCAACAACACTGCCCGCCGCCACCAACGCCGCCGCACCGCAGTCGACCGATAACCCAGGCGACAATTCCCTGCAAAACCTGGCGGCTAAACTCAACGCCCTGATGCCGGGCGGCGAAGGCGAAGCCACGACAACCATCGGCGATGAACTTAACGCGATGTCGCTTGAGGACAAACTGAAATTCAGGGATATCCTCCGGCAGGCCGGAAACGATCTAACGGGAGCCGCAAGAATAATCCCGGCACGCGGCGGCGAAGCCCCCTCACAGGCAGCAACGCCACCGAGCCTCAGCGCGCTTCAGGGCTGGCCGTTCACGCTGGAAGGGAGCCTGTTTTCCTCCGCGCATTGGAGCGATCCCGTTCTTGAACAGGCCGGACTGCAAGCGCCCGGCGCGCTGGCCGCAAACAGCACGGCTAATCTGGCCAGCCTTGTTACCGGCACGCAAAGCGCCGCGCAATCCCACAGCGCAATACAAGTCATCGCCGCCACCATCCAGAAAAACGCCGCTTCCGGCGAAAATAAAGACATCACACTCCAGCTCGATCCACCCGAGCTTGGCCGCATGAAAATCAAACTCGAATTCGGCGAAAACAAAACCCTCAAAACCGTCATGCTGATCGAAAAGCCAGAGACCTTCGCCATGCTTCAGCGCGACGCGCATGTTCTTGAGCGCGCCATTCAGGACATCGGCCTTGACAGCAGCGGCATGGAATTTGAACTGGCGCAACATGAAGGCGATTTCAGCCATGACGGCAGTCACGATCACCACGGCGCTCATGCTAAAGGCGCTGCCGGACAAGGCAACGAGGAAGAAATAATTGAAACCAGAATGGATTGGTACGTCGACCCGCACACGGGCCTGACGCGCTATGACGTTCTGGTTTAAGGGAGAAACAACATGACATCAGACGTATCACTCAACACCGCGCTCCAGAACCAGCAAAAAACGGCTGATTCCAAAAACAAGCTGGCCGACGATTTCACCCAGTTCCTGACGCTGCTGACGATCCAGCTTCAGAACCAGGACCCCCTCTCGCCGATGGACACGACGGAATTTACCAACCAGCTTGTCGCCTTTACGGGTGTCGAGCAGCAGATCAACGCCAACCAGAAGCTTGATGCGCTGGTCGCGATGGGTCTTGGCAATGCCTTCACGGGCGCACTGCAATATGTCGGGCTGGACGTCAGCTATCTCAGCTCCGAATTCCAGTTCGCAGGCACCGCCAAGCCCGCAGAAATTTCCTACGCGCTCGACAAGCAATCCGTCGAAACGAAGATCAGCATCTACGATGAAACGGACAAACTGGTCTACAGCACCAAGGGTTCGGGCAAGGCCGGCGTGAACGAATTCGTCTGGGACGGCACCACCAATGCGGGCGGCAAGGCACCGGCCGGCACCTACGAAATCAAAATCGACGCCATCGACAGCGACGATAAAGGCATCAAGAGTTCCGTCGTGGTCAACGGATCGGTGCGCGGCGTGGAAACGCAGAACGGGACACTGTTCCTGCTGGTGGGCGACCGCGCCGTGCCTGTGGCAAACGTCCTCAATGCCAGCCAGCCCAAGCCCCCGGCGCAGACAGGTACCGCATAAGTTTTTTGAAAATGATTTTTGTATTTTTGGTTTAACGAGAGAAGGAGAAGTAAAATGGGACTTTTTGGATCACTATTCACCGGGGTGTCGGCGCTGTTCGCGCAATCGCAGAACACGGCGATTATCTCGAACAACATCGCCAACATCAGCACCACGGGCTTTAAACGCTCAGAGGCATCGTTCAACTCACTGGTAACCTCCGAAAGCCGCCTCTCGCGGTTCTCTCCGGGTACGGTGTCCGTCAACAGGCTCCAGCGTGTCGACCAGCAGGGCGGTATCCAGCAGACAGCATCCTCGACCGATGCGGCGATCTCCGGAAACGGATTCTTCCCGATCAAGCGTTCGACGGATTTCGGACAGGAATTCCTCTACACCAGGAACGGCAGCTTCTCCGAAGACGCGCAGGGCCTTTTGACGAACGCCTCGGGCTTCGTTCTTTATGCGTGGCCAATCGACTCCGACGGCAACCTGCCCGCCAACCAGGGCGACCTTGTTTCGCTGGTTCCGGCCGATGTTGCCTTTCTCGGCGGCTTGACGCGCCCCACGACGGTCGCCGAACTGGCGATCAACCTTAACGCCAACCAGAATCCCATCGATCCGCATGCTCTGGCCACGGCGCAGCAGCTTCCGGTCAACGCCCAGCCCGCGCACTTCTCCCGCGGCCTGACTGTGTTCGACGAACTTGGCTCCGCGCAAACCGTGACGATGAACTTCCGCAAGGTCGTCGGCCCGATGGCGCACTTTGCCACCAACGCGACCTCGGTTCTGGAACTGGATGACAATCTGGTCAGCGCCTTCGGCCCGACGCCGAACATCAACAACGGCGATACATTTACCATTACAGTGACTGGCAGTCCGCTTGAGACATTCGAGTTCCGCACCACGGCCGGCACAGCGGCACCCGGCAACAACGAAGTCGTCACGGTCCAGGATCTTATCGACGAGATTCAGGCTTATGGCGGCGGCGGCGTGCTTCAGGCACGACTGAAGGAAAACGGACAATTGCTGGTCCAAGCGGTCGATCCTTCCGTAACGGTTACCGTCACAGATCCGGGCGGCGGCTTGACAGGCGCAGGGACGTTAAACGTGATCCGCGACCCCGATCCGGTTCCGAACTTGGTCTACGAGCCGGATGCATCGCTTTCGGGGCCGTTCCTGCCCACAGATCCCTATCCACTTCAGGGGCAGTATCCGCAATACGCGAACATCGCCAACCCGAATACGCAGGGCTGGTGGGAGATGACAGTCGTCCACCCCGATGGCAGCACGATCACCGAAGGTTTGATCAACTTCAACGGCGACGGCACGATCAACGCGGCCGCCGACGCAGACGGCAACGTCGATATCGAACTGCTCAACATCGACTGGGGCAACGGCGCCAGCCTGCAGGACTTCAATATCGACATCAGCCGCTTCTCGCAGTTCGCCGGCAACTACGACGTGATTTTCTCCGATCAGAACGGCGCCGAGCTGGGTCTGCGGACAGGGATTGAAATCACCCGTAACGGCACGGTCGTGGCACGGTTCTCCAACGGTGCCTCCGCCGACCTTTACAAGATACCCCTGATTACGTTTGCCAATTCGAACGGCCTGACGGAGGTATCGGGCACGGCCTACACCGAAGCCGAAGAATCGGGCGAGGAAAACCTGCGCGAAGCCGGAACCGGCGGCGCGGGCTTCGTCGAACCCTCGACGCTGGAAGCTTCCAACGTCGACCTGGCGGACGAATTCGCCAAGCTGATCGTTGCGCAAAGGGCCTTCGGTGCCGGCACGCGGTTGATCAACACCGTCGACCAGATGACCGAAGACCTTTTGAGGCTTCGTTAAGAATTAGGGTTCTGAGCTTTAGGATCATGCTACCCGGCATTCCCTAACCCCTAAAGTCCAGGATCCTGAATCCGCGGCAGGCATCACCAAGGAATGGCGGTGCCTGTCGCGGCAAGGGCGCACCGGAACAATGCCCCGTGCAGAAGGAGCTTTTAGCTTGTTCAGCACAATGTGAAACTGCGGCAGGAACGCCCTGTTCCCGGTCGCAGGAGAACCCAACCGCTCCGGTGCGCCCTTATTACTTCAGGGCATAAATCCTCGAAATTATTGGCGAAACCCGACAAACCCGCTAGACTTGCCCCTCAACAAAGGGGTAAATCGATGGCCAAATCCAAAAAGAAAATCAAAAAACAGAATAAATCTGCCGGGAAATCTGCCGCCCCCGTAAAAGAAAACCAGCGCGATACCGCCACTGGCGCGTCCTACGACGAAGCCCCGTACGAGAGCTACGCCTACCCCTTCACCCATCCCGCGCATCAGGCCCTCGTCGCCCGTCTGTTCGGTGTAGCAACGCCCGATCTTCACACGGCGCGGGTTCTCGAAATCGGCTGCGCGGGCGGCGGCAATCTTCTGCCGCTGGCGCACGACTTCCCGAAAGCCGAATTCGTCGGCATCGACCTTTCGCCCGTGCAAATCGCCGAAGCCAACACCCATAAAAAGGCGCTGGAACTTAAGAACGTCAAATTCGAAGCCATGGACATTATGGATTTCCCGAAAAGCTGGGGCAAATTCGACTACATTATATGTCACGGCGTTTTTTCCTGGGTGCCGGAATTCGTGCGCGAGAAAATCCTGGATGTGTGCAGGCAACACCTGAGCAAAAACGGGCTGGCGTGCATTTCCTATAACGTCATGCCGGGCTGGGGGCCGCTGCGCTCGATCCGCGAGATGATGATGATCCACACCAAAAAATTCGACGACCCGGCCAAAAAAGTGGCGCAAGCGAAATACCTGATCGAGTTTCTGGACAAGTACATGGCACCGGGCAGCACCATGCACAAGGCCATCCACGACATCAACGAGAAATTCAAGGAAAACGTCAACGATTCCTACATACTTCACGAATACCTTGAATCCAACAACAACCCCTTCTTTTTCAACGAATTCGCCGAGATGATCGGTCGGCACGATCTGCAATATATCGGCGATTCAACACTCAGCCTCATGTATACGGGCAACTTCCCCCCCGATGCCGATAAAATCCTCAAGCAGGTCGCCGACAACATCACGAAGGAGCAATATATCGACTTCCTCTCCAACCGCCAGTTCCGCTACAGTGTCATCGCCGGCAAAGAGGCCCAAATCAAAGGTGCCGGACTTGATGTGCTGGATGACATGTATTTCAGTTGCGACCTTGTGCTGGAGGAGGAAAAAGCCGGACAGCCGCTGAAATTCCGCAGGCCCAACTCCGATTTCTCCATCGATGTCGGCGATCCGATCGTCGCCATCCTTCTTAAGGAAATGACTGAAAACCGTCACACGGCCTACAACCTCAAGGAAATGGTTGCGCTGGTCACGGGCAAAACGAACGCCTTCACACCCGAACAGGTTGAAAAATTCCTGCGCAGCCACCTTATCCTCTATTCCTTCAAAAGCATTTTCAGGCCCGGCCTGCTGCCCTCGACCCATACCCAGACGATATCGAAAAAGCCCAAAGCCTACCCCATCGCCATGTATCAGGCGGGCCTGCCCCGCTGCACCGCGCTGACCACCGCTAGCTACAGCGTGGCCAAGCTCTCGGCCCTCGAAATGGCCTTTTTACGGCACCTCGACGGCCACAAAACCTATGACCAGATCGTGAAAAAAGTGCTGGAATCAATCGGATCGGGGGCCATCTCAATAAGCCAGAATAACGTGCCTGTAACCGACCCCAAAAAACAGCAGGTTTTACTTGAGGAAAATATATCTAACATATTGAAAAAAATAGCAAAATTTGGATTATTGGTTAGCTAAAAAAACCTCTGAATAAAAATGTATTCATGGGCGATAAACTGTTAACTCCACGTTCATTTTTCTGCTATACTCTATAAGAATATACCCAAGTATTGGGTGTGTGCAGGATGCATGTTTAAACCTAGGAAAGGAAAAAGACCATGTCTTCGGATATCGTACTAACCGCTGCGCTTCGCAGCAACCTACTCTCCCTTCAGAATACGCAACGACTCATCGACACGACGCAATTGCGTCTTGCGACGGGCCTGAAGGTTAACTCCGCATTGGACAATCCGCAGAACTTCTTTGCGGCCCAAAGCCTGAACAACCGCGCCAACGACCTCCAGCGTCTGCTGGACGGTATCGGCCAGTCGATCCGCACGATCGAAGAAGCCGACAAGGGCGTTTCCTCACTAACCAAGCTGATCGAGCAAGCTGAATCTATCGCTCAGGAAGCTCAATCCGAGATCCGTTCTGCCGAAGGTTTCGCCAGAGTCCGCGGCAGCGTCGACCTCAGCACGGCAGGAAAACTCGTTAACCTTGGCGGCGGCGGCCTGATTACAGCCGGCGACGACTTCAAAATCGTTGTAACTGATGCTAACGGTGTTGTAAAAACCAGCGCCGACATCAACATTGACGCAACCGACACGGTCGACAACATCATCGCCGAAATCAACTCCGACGCTACCGTTGGTACGGGCGCCGCGACGCAGCTTGTTCGCGCCAGCCTCACCTCCGGCGGTCAGTTGCAGATTGAATCTCTGGTTGAAGGCGCTGTTCTCCGTGTACGGGACGGCACCACATCTCCCGGCGCAGACGGCTTTGCCGCCCTCGGCCTCGACACGGTGGTTGGCACCGAAGATAACGGTGCTGGCGCTACCCGTCAGGCTGGTACTGCGATTGCCGGTAACGTTATCCAATCCAAAGTCAGCGGCGCAACCAAGGTAAACGGTGTTTACCAGGCCAGCGACCTTCTCGGCGGTGCGGCAGGCGCCGGAAAATCCGGATTCCTGACAGCTGCTGGCGACAACATCAACGTTGTTCTGACGATTGACGGTACCACGACCGACCTCGGTGCGGTAACGGGTGCCGACACGATTCAGGACCTGATCGACCTCGTAAACAACGCCGGTATCGATGAAGATGTAACGGCAAGCTTCGATGTCGACACAGGCCGTATCGAGTTGCAGTTCGCAGACAACGTCGGACGGGTTGAAATCCAGTTCAACGACAACGGCGCGTCGACACCGGCCTTCGGCTTCGGTACGGGCGCGGCGGACGTGGCTCTTGGCGGTAACGACGCCAGCGAGCAGTTCACGCTCGTCGGAACCAGCGTCGATCTTGACCAGTTTGAGAGCGACTTCAACACGGTTCGCTCCCAGATTGACGATATCGTCGAAGACGCGCAGTTCCGTGGCGTTAACCTGCTGAACGGCGACAACCTGACGACGTTCTTCAACGAAGACCGCGACAACTTCCTGGAAACGGAAGGCGTTGACTTCACGGCGCTCGGCCTTGGCATCGACGAAGGTGATTTCACCAACGCAGCCAATATCCAGCTCGCCATCGACGACTCCCGCGCCGCTCTGCTCAGCGTCCGGAACTTCGGTCAGTCGATCGCCAACGACCTGGCCATCATTCAGGTCCGCCGCGACTTCACGGAAGAGACGATCAACACCCTGACAGCGGGTGCCGACGACTTGACCGTTGCCGACCAGAACGAGGAAGGTGCCAACCTGCTCGCCTTGCAAACAAGGCAGGCTCTAGGTACGACCTCCCTCTCGCTGGCAGCCCAGTCGCAGCAGTCGGTTCTGAGACTGTTCTAATAATTACTCGGCTCACGCCGAACCCAACAAAACCCGGGGAAGAATTCCCCGGGTTTTTCTTTCGCCCCCCTCCATCGTCATCCCCGAGGCTGTCTTTTACAACCCTCATACAAGCACAACCAAAGGAAGAACCTTGACACAACCGCAACTGTAATTTTTAATCAAAAGGCTGCGACGATTTTCAAAACACAGGAGATGCCCCATGCCGACATACAATTTTTCCAGCCTCAACACGAGCTACACCGGCACAGGCACAAACGACATCCTGACTTTTAACAATGATACCGGCATCTTCGATCACAAAACTTTCGGATTCTTGAAAAGCGGCAACGATCTTTTGATCTACGCCAACAACGGAAAAACCGTCACCATCACCAATCATTTTCTCAACAATACAACACGCTATGAAACCCTTAAGTTCAGCGGAAATGTGACTATCGACTTAAAGCATCCTAGCCTGATTATCGGAACATCATCGAACCAAGCTCTTTTAGGAACTGCAAATGCGGACCTAATCTTGGGCGGGGACGATAGCACTGGATATATACTGGGAAATGATGGAAACGATACGATTTATGCTAAATACACCAACTACGCCCGCGGAGGAATCGGTGACGACACCATTTATGCGACAACTTTGAACGGTTCGTACGGCGACGAAGGTAATGATACGATTCATATTACAGCGTACTGGGGCGGACGCGCATGGGGCGGCATCGGCGATGATACCATCCAGGGCAGCGCTGCCGACGACCCCGAACTTAACGGCGAAGATGGTGATGATACTATCTACGGCAACAACGGTAACGACATTATATTGGGTGCCAATGGTAATGATACGCTATACGGTGGCGAAGGCCACGACCAGCTTGTAGAAAATACTGTGCTTGGCTCTGGTCATCCAAATTTAAGCTACGGAAATGACAGATTCTATGGTGGAAACGGAAATGACCTGATCATATCGGGGTTTGGTACCGATTATGCTGAAGGTGGTGCAGGAAACGATAATGTTTATGCGAAACAGTCCGGAAGTACCTCAGTAACGGGTATAAAGACATTCTATGGCGGAACAGGAGATGACAATCTTGTCGGCGGTATTGATGGTGACTTTCTCTACGGTGAAAATGATAATGACTACATTGGCGGAGATGCTGGAAATGACAGTCTGTACGGTGGCGCAGGCATAGACACGATAACCGGAAACCAAGGTAACGATTACATAGATGGTGGTACCGGTAATGACATTCTTGAGGGGAATGAAGATGACGACCTCATTAATGGAAATGATGGAGACGACATCATCAGAGATGGTGCAGGAAATGATGAATTGCACGGAAATGCAGGAAACGACACGATAAAGGATCTAACCGGAACAGGTAATGACAAGCTTTATGGCGAAGACGGAAATGACCAACTATGGGACACGACAGGCAGTAACGAACTTTATGGCGGTAATGGCAACGACACCTACACCGTTGCTCAGGAATCCGGCATCAAAACGGATTATATTTACGATCTGACAGGAACGAACGATACCTTGAACTACACCCGCGGCAATGGAAGCGTCACTACTTTTCAATCCGTAGGAAAAAATCTGGTTATTACTGTGGCCGGACCCGGCGCTTCCCATACTATTACTGTCGACAGATTCTTTTCAATTCCCAGCTTCATTGAAACCATTGTGGAGACCTACAGCGGCGGGTCAGTTACTTTTTTGGCTACTGAAAATCTTACTGGTAGCGCCGATATCTACACAGCCACTTCCACAACCTCTCCGCTGGGTGTCGACGGGAACTATGTGAAGGCGCTGGGTGGAAACGATGTTGTTTATCTGGGTGCCGGCTCGGACGTTGTATTTGGCGGCACAGGTAACGACATCCTTTATGGCGAAGCTGGTGACGACGAACTTTTTGGCGATACCGATGACGACATTCTCATCGGTGGTGCAGGCGCGGACAGCCTTCTTGGCTCTCAGGGAATCGACACTGCCGATTACAGCGGCTCAATTGGCGGCGTAACTGTCAACTTTCAAACTTCTACAGGAAGTGGGGGCGATGCTGCCGGTGATACTTTTAACTCTGTCGAAAACATAACCGGTTCCGCCTATGCCGACACTCTGACCGGCAGTTCCGGTACCAATGTACTAAAAGGTGGGGACGGCAATGATACAATCAATGGTGGCTTGGGAGATGATGTTCTTTATGGTGAAGCCGGTAGCGATATCCTTACAGGTGGCGGAGGATCAGATGTATTCGTCTACGGCGAATCTTTGGCCTCGGGCTGGGAAGACACTGTTACCGACTTCAGTTTGGCTGGCAACGATAAAGTAGAGCTTACCGGCCTATTGACAGGATACGACCCTCTAACCGACCTAATCAGCGACTTTGTCCAGATTACAGATGATGGAACAAATAGCTTTGTGGCGGTAGACGCAGATGGAGGCGCAGACAATTTTGTTCAAATCATAACGCTCCAGAACGTCACCGGCTTGACGGATGAAGATTCTCTTAAGGCATCGGGAAATTTAATAATTTCCTAATTTAAGGATAGAGTCCTTTTTATCTTTCCTTAAGTGCGTCCGGGTTATAATATAAGGAGCGGCAGAAAGCCTCTTCAATGAGAAAGGAAGAATTCCATGGCTCTCGTAATTGATCTCAAACCGGGCGAAAAAATTCTTATCGGTACGGCCGTCATCACCAATGACAGCAACCGCACGCGATTGCATATCGCTGGCGATGCCGCGATCCTGCGCGAAAAAGATGTCATGCAGGAAGAAGAGGCAAATACGCCTTGCAAAAAAGTCTATTTCCTCATTCAATGCATGTATCTGGCACGCGATCCTCGCGCGTATCACCAGAAGTATTTCGAACTGGTGCGGGAGATTCAGCATGCCTCCCCTTCCAGCGCGATTTTCTTCATGCAGATCAACGAAAAAATTATCTGCGACCATTATTACAAGGCCATGAAACTGGGTAAGGAACTCATCGAACACGAAAGAGAGCTGATCGAAAATGCCGTCAAACAAGCAGCCACCGCAGCAAAATAATCCTTACGCCGCCGCAGCCGGGGCCTATGCCCAGAACGCGCAGGCCCACACGCCGGACCAGCGCGAACTCGAGGGGCGCGTGCTGCTCAAGGCCGCGCGGCTCATTCAGGATCTGAAAGAAAACTGGGATAGCGCCAACCGCGAGGTTATCGAAGAAACGCTCAAATACAATCGCCAGATATGGCTGATGTTCTACGACACCGCGCTGGAGAACCCCGAGGGCAATCGGCCCGGCGATCTGCGCAGCAACATCATCAACCTCGCCAACTTCATCTTTAAACGCGAGGTCGACATCATGGCCGAACCGAAAAAAGAAAAACTCGACGTCCTCATCAACATCAACCGCGAAATCGCCGCCGGGCTGATGTCAAAGCCAAACCCTTCCGCTGCCACGGATAAACCGCGCTAACCCCTCACTTACTCTATAGTATCTACAAAAAACCACAGATAAACACGGATGAACGCGGATATCCCTATTATTCATCCGTGCGTATCTGTGTTCATCCGTGGTTAAAAACTTTGTTTCTAACGAAATAAAAAAGCGGGCCAAAAGCCCGCTGGTCCTCAAAAACCCAAACAAAGAAATTAAGCGACCACGCTCACATTGCCGCTGCTGCTGGCCTGCCCGGTCTGCGCACCCGCATTCAAAGCCTGCGCGGCAACCTGCGCCTCGGCATTACCTGCCGTAGCGGTTTGCGTCGGCTCTACCGAAGGCACTTCCGCCTCCGCCGAGCGCGTTTGCTGATGCGGCTTGTTTACGCCGATCTCGCTGCCGGACTCCTGTGCCTGCAACACGGCGTTGCCTTTCGCAACCGTTGCACGGCGGCGCGCCTCAAGCGTGCTTTCGGACGGGAACTGGCGAATGACATCACCCGTCGATGAGTTTCTGATCTGAAGCACAGCCGTGTCGAAGTTCACATCGACGGAAATATATGGGCTGACATAAGGAGCCTGCGGACCAGCGGAAACACTCTCCGGCAATTCAAGCCGGACAGCGCTCACCTGCTCCGCGTTGGCACGAAGAAACGGTGCGTTCGATACCAATGAATTTACAGCTTCAATCATTTTACTTCCTAACCAAGTGCACCCAAACAAAATTCAGGTACACTACCCTATTCTCATATTAGCACATAGTAGTGCAAGAAACAAGAAAAATAGCCAAAAAACCCATAGTATCCGCTATGTTAGGCCATATCATAGAAACAAAATATACGCTGAATATTACACAAGATTCGTTTGCGCTTTGAAAGATAATTACAATTATTACTAAAGTATTAAGAAAAAGTGCGCCATCATTACCCGGTTACTTGACGACTATTGTCATCTATACTTTTCTTTTACTGACGAAACCGCCAGATTCGCTACCAAGACAGCGCCAAAAATTTCCATAGCATCAAAACATAAGGGGGGCGCACAACTTTATCCACAGGCTGATAGAAAAAAGGTTAAAAAAATATTATAATAAATAATAGGCTGCGATTTGCCTGATTCGCAAATCTCGCGTATTTTTATAACGCAAACAGCCTTAACGCCGGGTAGCAGCCCCATTCCTTCGGGGTTTCAGCTATTGATACAAAAAGGAAAAGGTACGATCTGTGAACAGCTTTCTTGACACTCTCAAGCAACTCGGCCCCTCCAGGCTTGGCATTATGGGCGGCATTCTTGTCGGGCTTATCTTGTTCTTCATCTTCGTTTCGATGCGGATGTCCTCGCCGGAAATGAAGCTGCTTTATTCCGATCTTTCTTCGACGGATTCCGCCTCGATCGCCGCAAAGCTTGAAGAGAGCGAAATCCCGTACGAAATTTCCGCCGACGGTTCACGCGTTACGGTTCCGGGCAACGAGGTTGGCCGCTCAAGGATGCTGCTGGCCGCCGAAGGGCTACCCAATGGCGGCTCGCTGGGGTATGAGATTTTCGACAAGCAGTCCGGATTCGGCACCACGAATTTTGTTCAGAACATCAATCAGGTCCGCGCCCTTGAGGGCGAATTGGCCCGCACCATCAGCTCGCTCGAAGCCGTACGCAGCGCCCGCGTCCATATCGTCTTGCCACAACGCGAACTGTTCAGCCGTGACACGCGGCCTTCGACCGCCAGTGTCTTTCTCGGCGTGCGCCCCGGCGCGATCGTCGAGCGCGCCAACGTCCTGGCCATTCAGTCGATTGTTGCTTCGGCAGTACCTGACCTAAAAGCATCGAACGTTTCGATCATCGACAGCAACGGCAATCTTCTGGCCAAGGGCGGGTCTGAGGATATCAACCTCCTCACCCTCAAGGCCGAGGAAATGCGCCGTAACTATGAAGAGAGGCTGACCGAGAAACTTGAAGATCAGATCAGCCGCATCGTCGGTTTCGGCAAGGTCCGCGCCTCCGTCACGGCGGAAATCAATTTCGACCGCACAAGCACCAACGAGGAACTATTCGACCCCGAAGGCCAGGTCGTACGCTCCACACAGGTCACCGAGGAAAGCAACACCGAACGTGAATCCCTGCCCGAAGACGTGTCGGTCAGCAACAACCTCCCCGGAGTGGGCGGCGATCTTCTGGCCGATCAGGCCCCCTCTGCCGAAGGCAACCGTCTTGAGGAAGTCACCAATTTTGAAATCAGTAAGACCATTAGAAACACCGTCCGCGAGGGCGGTGACATTGAAAAGCTATCGGTTTCCGTTCTTGTCGACGGACGTTACACGAAAGACGCCGAGGGCAACGAGAAATACGAACCAAGAAGCCAGGAAGAAATCGACCAGATTTCCGCGCTGGTCAAAAGCACCGTGGGCTTTGATGAAAAGCGCGGCGACAAAATCGAAGTCGTCAACATGCAATTCGCAGAAGTCGACGTAAACGAGGAAGTCGTCGACGACCGCATGCTGTTCGGCTTTGAAAAAAGCGACCTTCTTGATGCCGCCGAGATGTTGACGGTTGCTATTATGATTATCCTTGTTGTTCTTCTGGTCCTCCAGCCTATGGTCAGCCGCCTCCTCGCATCGGCAAACAATGCACAGGTGGATGAATCCCTCGAAGCCGACCTTCTGGCGGCACGTCCGGCCAACCCGGCTCTGGCTGCGCCCGGCGGTCAGCCTGCAGAACAGGCCGAAGAGGAAGATAGCCTGATCAATATCAAGGGCGTCGAAGGCCGCGTGAAGGCCTCTACGCTGAAAAAAGTTGAAGAGATCGTTGAAAACTATCCGGCCGAAACCGTCTCGGTTATTCGTAGCTGGATGACGACCCAGGAATCGAATTAGGCAGGGACAAAATAATCAGGGAACCAGGGCATGCGCATACGTGAAGATTACCGAACACTGACAGGTCCCGAGAAAGCCGCAATTCTCATGCTTTCTCTCGGTGAGGAAATTACCGCCAAGATATTTCAGAGTATGGACGATGAGGAGATCATGGAGATCTCCCAGACCATGGCCACGCTAGGCAAGGTCAGCCCCAATGTCGTCGAGCGCCTGTTCGTGGATTTCGCCGAACAGATGTCCTCTACCAACTCCTTGGTTGGAACGCAGGACAGCACCGAAAGGCTTTTGACCGCCGCCGGTCTCAGCAAGGATAAGATCGACGTCATCATGGAGGAAATCCGCGGCCCCGCCGGACGCACCATGTGGGAAAAGCTGGGCAACGTGAACGAGGAAATCCTCGCCACCTTCCTGCAAAAGGAATACCCGCAGACCGTCGCCGTCGTTCTATCCAAAGTTGGCACCGAGCATGCCGCACGCGTTCTGGCCCTGCTGCCCGAGACCTTCGCGCTTGAGGTCATCAACAGGATGCTGCGCATGGAAACGGTACAGAAAGACATTCTCGAGGAAGTCGAAAGAACGCTGCGCACCGAATTCATGACCAACCTCGCCCGCACCCAGCGCCGCGACTCGCACGAGATGATTGCCGAAATCTTCAACAACCTCGAACGCGCCGTCGAAACGCGCTTCATGGAAGAACTGGAGAAAATGTCGCCGGAATCAGCGGAGAAAATCCGCTCGCTCATGTTTACGTTCGAAGACCTTCTCAAGCTCGATCCTTCGGCGATCCAGACCCTTATCCGCGCCGTCGACAAGGACAAGCTGCCCCCTGCCCTCAAAGGCGCTGCGGAGGCCCTGCGCGATCTGTTCTTCAACAATATGTCCGAGCGCGCCGCCAAGATCATGAAGGAAGACATGGCCGCTATGGGCCCGGTACGCCTGAAGGATGTCGAGGAGGCGCAGCAATATATCGTCAACGTCGCCAAAGATCTTGAATCACGCGGCGAAATCACCATGCCGTCGGGTAGCGAAGAAGACGAAATGATTTACTAAGGTTAGAAGTATGGCCAAAAAGCCCAGCGGAAAATTCTTTTTCGACCACAATATCTTCGATGAGAACGGGATGGAGCTGCGCGAGCTTGAAGCCAACAAGCCGCCGCCCACCTACGGCATCGAAATCGTCGAGGCCGCCCGCGAGGAAGGCTTCAAACGCGGTCGCGCCGCCGGGCTTGCGGAAAGCCAGGCCAGCCGCGACCAGCATATCGCCAAGGTTCTGGAAAAAATCGCGGGGAACATCTCATCCCTTTTTGATGGCGAGAACGCCCGTGAGAAAATATTCGAAATGGAATCCTTGCAGCTTACCCTTGCCGTCTTCAAAAGGCTTTTTCCTGTTTTGAGCGCAAAGCACGGTTTTGATGAACTCAAGGATGCCATGACTCAAATCCTGAACAGGACGAGCGGTCAAGGCGAAATTAGCATAGACGTATTTCCGGAATATGTACCCGATATAGAAAAACACGTACAGGCTATCATGGCTCGGAACGGCAACATTGCCAAAGTATCGGTCCGGGGGAACGATGCCCTGGACAAAGGCGATTGCCGTTTTAGATGGGCTGATGGCGGTGCCGTAAGGAATGCGGGCGAAATGGCCGATAAAATTGTTGCCACATTAGAGGAGTCGCTTGCAGCGCGTGGCGGAAATGTTCATGATACCTGATGGAGAGGATAAGAGCCAATGAGCGACGATGACAAGAAAATGGGCCAAAGCGCCGTCGATGACATCTTCGGTGATGGCGGCGGGGCCATGAAGCTTAACGAAATTGAAGAGCACAAGAACCCGAACACCGTTGACCAGCAATACGCCATAGGCGAGCCGATGGCCAGCGACGTGACCGCCATTTACGACATCCCGGTCCAGATTTCCGCCGTTCTGGGGCGCTCGACCATGCAGGTCAGCCAGCTCCTGAAACTGGGACGCGGTGCCGTGGTCGAACTGGACCGCAAGGTCGGCGAAGCCATCGACATTTATGTCAACAACCGCCTGGTCGCACGCGGCGAGGTCGTGGTCGTTGAAGACAAGCTTGGCGTCACCATGACCGAAATTGTTAAATCAGACCGTGCTTAAAACGGATCATCGAGCGAGGGCACGTAGGATATGAGCGACGCAGAACAGCAGGACAACACCGGCCCCCTGCCCGAGGTCAGGATCGAAAACCCCGGCAACAAGCCCGACTTTGCCACCATACTTGGGCTTGTTTTTTCGATAGCGCTGATTGCAGGTGCTATCGCCATCGGCCAGAGCGATGCAAGTTTCTTTGACATGCCCTCGGTTATGATCGTTATTCTCGGCACCATGGCCGCCACCAGCATTTCCTATACCGGCGCGGAACTGGCAAGGGCCGGAAGCCTTGTCGGCAAATCCATGTTCAGGAAGGTTTACAAACCCTCGAAACTCGCCACGTCGCTGATGGACCTCTCCATCGTGGCGCGGAAGAAGGGCGTGCTGGCGCTCGTCAATTACGATAAAGAGCTGCGGAAGGATGAGTTCCTTTCCCGCGCCATTCAAATGGTCGTTGACGGCTACACCGCTGACGATATTGAGCGCTTGCTGACCCAGGAAATCGGCGCGCTTACGGAACGCCACAAGCGCTCGGCCAGCATCGCCCGCCGCGCCGCCGAAATCGCGCCGGCGATGGGCCTGATCGGAACGCTGGTCGGCCTTGTGCAGATGCTCGCCAACCTAGACAACCCGGATGCCATCGGCCCCGCTATGGCCGTGGCGCTTTTGACCACGTTTTACGGCGCGATCATGGGCACGGTGATTTTGGCCTCCATCGCCATTAAGCTCGAGAAAAATTCGGCGGATGAAACCATGATTAAAACGCTCATTCTGACGGCGGCGGCCTCGATGGCGCGGCAGGAAAACCCGCGCCGCCTTGAAATGCTGCTCAACAGCGACATGCCACCCTCCGAGCAGATCAACTATTTTGACTAGGTTAACCACTAAGACACTAAGGGTCACTAAGAAGTGAGCAAAGATTACAATCTTTTAAATTTAAAATCACGCACTCGTCATCACACGCCTTGTGCGTGTGATCCATAGATTGCACGGACAAGCCGTGCAATGACGAAGATGATGTTGGTTTATTAGGTTAAAAACCTTAGTGTTTCTTAGTGTCTTAGTGGTAAAAACTTTATAAGTTTCAAGGAGTTTACTGATGCGCCTCATGATTATCGGCCAACTCGAAGGCTTCATCTCGCAAGCGGGCAAGATCGCCCTGCAAAAAGGCGCAAAGGTAGTCCACT
The DNA here is from genome assembly GCA_002420015.1 of Micavibrio sp. UBA5703. Taxonomy (GTDB): domain Bacteria; phylum Pseudomonadota; class Alphaproteobacteria; order Micavibrionales; family Micavibrionaceae; genus UBA5701. The sequence goes on along the minus strand of DIHF01000058.1, from coordinate 10,053 downwards.
GCGAAGACTCTGAACAGGCCATCGGCGCACTGCTCAACGGCAAGGGCGCGGACCTTGTGATGATCGACGTCAAGCAGAAGATCGGCGCCTTCATCGAGCGCCTTAATAAAGAGCGTATCCACATCCCCGTCGTGGCCTGCGGTATCGGCACGGATTCCCGCGCCGCCGTGAAAGCCATACAGGAGGGCGCGAAGGAATACGTCCCTCTGCCCCCCGATGCCGAGCTGATCGCCGCCGTACTGGCCGCCGTGACCGAAGAAAACAACACGATGATCGCCGACGACCCGGCGATGAAAAACGTCGTGAAGCTGGCCGACAAGATCGCGCCTTCCGAAGCCACCATCTTTATTACCGGGGAATCCGGCACCGGCAAGGAAGTCATGAGTCAGTACATCCACCGCAAATCCCGGCGCAAGGACGGGCCGTTCATCGCGCTCAACTGCGCGGCCATCCCCGAAAACCTTCTGGAATCGGAACTGTTCGGCCACGAAAAAGGCGCCTTCACCGGCGCAACCGCGCGGCGCATCGGCAAGTTCGAGGAAGCCCACGGCGGCACGCTTTTGCTCGATGAAATCAGCGAAATGGATATCGGACTTCAGGCGAAATTACTGCGCGTATTGCAGGAGCGCGTCATCACCCGCGTCGGCAGCAACGATGCCGTCAAGGTCGACGTGCGCGTCGTCGCCACCTCCAACCGCAACATGGATGAGTCTGTCAAAAAGGGCGAGTTCCGCGAAGACCTTTATTTCCGCCTCAATGTCGTCAATATCGCTCTGCCCTCGCTGCGCCAGCGCCCCGGCGACATTCCGGCGCTCGCGCAGTTTTTCGCCGACAAATACGCCGAAGCCAACGGCGTGGCGCGCAAGAAAATCGCCAAACCCGCACAGGACGCTCTGAAGTCCTATCGCTGGCGCGGCAACATCCGGGAGCTGGAAAACACCATGCACCGCGCCATTCTGGTTTCCACGGGCGACGACATCGCGCTCGAAGACATCCATCTTCAGGACGGCCCCGGCCCGGCCCTGTCTTCGGTCGCGCCTAGTACATCTTCCGGCTCGACAAGCGCCGCGTCCGTGCAAAACCCCGGCGGTGTAGAATCCCTGATCGGCCGGACGGTGGCCGACGTCGAGCGCGACCTCATCCTCAACACCATCGACCACTGTTTAGGCAACCGCACCCACGCGGCCAATATCCTCGGCATTTCCATCCGCACCCTGCGGAATAAACTGAACCAGTATAAAGACGAAGGCCGCGACCTTCCCGCCTCCGTCGCCAAGGGGTTTTAAGACCTTATAAAACCATACGTTTGCACATTCTTCTGGCTGGCTGTAGAATAGCCTCGGTGCCCAGTGTAATCTCCGGGCGCTGTCGTTTTCTTTTGCCCTTCAGGTTTTTAAGTCATGGCCGGTCCTGCCGCTAACCTACCCGCAACCAAAACCGCCGGCGGAACTGCCGCTGCGGGCGGCGGTTTTGCGCGAAGCCTGATGCGCACGGACGTTATCTTTGCGCTGGGCATTATCACCATCATCCTGTTCATGCTGCTGCCGATCCCGGCATGGCTGCTCGATGCGGGGCTGTCGATCTCCATCACGTTTTCAGTTTTGATCCTGATGACGGTTTTGTTCATTCAGGCCCCGCTCGAATTTTCAACATTCCCGACCGTTCTTCTGGTGTCGACCTCGCTGCGGCTGGGCCTCAACATCGCCTCGACGCGGCTTATCTTAGAGAGCGGCCATGAAGGGCGCGACGCCGCCGGGCACGTCATCGAAGCCTTCGGCACCTTCATCATCAAGGACAGCTACGTCATCGGCGCGATCGTTTTTGCCATTCTCGTCATCGTGAACTTCGTCGTCATCACCAAGGGTTCGGGCCGTATCGCCGAAGTCGCAGCGCGCTTTACTCTGGATGCCATGCCCGGCAAGCAAATGGCCATCGACAGCGACCTCTCCGCCGGGCTTTTGACCGAGGAGGAAGCCAAAGACCGCCGTAAAAAGCTGGAACAGGAAAGCACCTTCTACGGGGCCATGGACGGCGCGGCGAAATTCGTGCGCGGCGATGCGATCGCGGGGCTTTTGATCGTCTTCGTCAACGTTATCGGCGGCGTCATCATCGGCACCGTCAACCAGGGTATGAGCCTTGCCGATGCCGCCACCAATTACACCGTCCTGACCATCGGCGACGGCCTCGTCTCGCAGATCCCCGCCCTGATTGTCTCGGTTTCGGCAGGCTTGCTGGTGTCCAAGGCGGGCATTGAAGGCTCCGCCGATCAGGCATTGTTCACGCAATTCGCCCGTTATCCCCGCGCCATGGCGATGTCCTCGGCCCTTATTATCATCATGGGCCTGATGCCCGTCATCCCGACCGCGCCGTTCCTGACGCTCGGTGCCGTGACTGGCTTTATGGCCTGGATGTCGTTCCAGCGCGTCGCCCGCGAGGAAGAGAAAAAAGTCGCCGCCGCCAAGCCCGGTGCGAAAGCCGCCATCGCCGAAGAACCTATATCGAAGGCGCTCGCTATGGATACCATCCGGCTGGAGCTTGGCTACGGGCTTTTGCCGTTGGTGCAGGGCGAAGGCGGCAACAAGCTCACCGACCAGATCAAGGGCCTGCGCCGCCAGCTTGCCGAGGATATGGGCTATGTCCTGCCCGCCGTGCGAATACAGGACAACCTCCAGCTTCCGGCCAGCACCTATGTCGTGCGCATCAAGGAAATCGAATCCGGGCGCGGCGATGTGCGCCCTGGCATGCTGATGTGCATGGACCCCTCGGGCGGCTCGATCGGCCTGCCGGGGGAAAACACCACCGAGCCGACTTTTGGCCTGCCCGCCATGTGGATCGACGAACAGTACCGCGAAGAGGCGCACTTCAAGGGCTATACCGTCGTCGATGCGCCCACCGTCGTCACGACGCACATCACGGAAATTATCAAAGACAACATGCCGGATCTTCTCAACTATGCCGAAACGCAAAAGCTGCTCGACGAAATGCCCAAGGAATATCAAAAGCTGGTCAGCGACGTCATCCCCTCGCAAATCTCCATCGGCGGGCTTCAGAGGGTTTTGCAAAATCTTTTGTCCGAGCGTGTTTCCGTGCGCGATATGCCGGCCATTCTCGAGGGCATCGCCGAAGCCGCCGCCTACACCAAAAACCTCGCGCATATCACCGAACATGTGCGCTCGCGCCTTGCGCGCCAGCTTTGCGATGCCAACGCCAACGCAAACAATATCCTGCCGCTGGTCACACTCTCGCCGGAATGGGAACAATCCTTTATCGAAGCCCTCGTGGGCGATGGCGAAAACAAGCAACTCGCCATGCCGCCCACGCGGCTACAGGATTTCATTTCCGCCGTACGCAACAAATACGACAAAATGTCGGCGCAGGGCGAAATTCCCGTGCTCCTCACCTCGCCCGGCATCCGGCCCTATGTGCGCTCGGTCATCGAGCGCTTCCGGCCGCAAACCGTGGTCATGTCACAAAACGAAATCCACCCTAAAGCCCGCATCAAGACCCTCGGGCAGGTGTAACCCTCTGTCATCCCAACCCACTAACGTCATCACACGCTTTATGCGTGTGATCCACCTGTCCGCCGAAGCCCGAAGGGCGAAGGAGGATGGATTACACGGACAAGCCGTGTAATGACGATTTGCTTATCCGCGTTCATCCGTCTCCATCCGTGGTTAAAAACCATCAACCCGCCACCCCAAACACTATTTGACATAGACATACCGTCAGGCTATCTTCCCGCCCCTAAGAAACGAAACAAAAAGGGCGTGGCGTAAATGAGTAACAATACAGAAAAATTCTTCAGCTATTACGGCAGAGGAAAATCCGAAGACACTTACCACACCGTGGGCAACGGCAGGATCACGACTTACAAAAAAGCCGGCCCGCTAAGGCACCTCTGGAACCGGGCGATGACCAACGCGGGTGAACCCGCCCCGGATCGGTATCAGGAACAGGAAGACTACTTCCCCATCGACGAAACCACCGTCATCCTCAACGACCACCCGAACGCCTTCTGGAACGACCCCTCCTCCAACAAGGGCTTTTGCAAACTTGAAAGCGGCCCGCTCACCGCCGAGTTTCGCGTCGAAAATTACCGGAGATTTATCGCGCTGGTTAAGGAAGAAATTAAGCCGCAAAACAAAAAGGATTTGCACCCCGAACCTGATATGTCATAAAAATTCACAATGTCAAAAAGGATAAGGAAATACTTCAGTTATGCGGTAATTGAGGGTACCCCCAATAGGGATGAAAACACGTTTCATGCCTTTGACGGCAACCTCATCAACACATACCGCACCCTTCCAACAGGAGAAACTTTCAAAATCGGCACGCACTGCATCAGGTCGCATACGGCAATAAGCGATGTTTTTATCCGCAACGCCCATCCCAAAAGCAGTAGCGGGCATTGCCTCGTGGAAACGAAGGGAACCGAACCGGGCCACGAACATACCAAATCTACGAAGTTTCAGGTCGACAACCACTTTATACTGTTCTTAAACACGCTGATAAAAACAAGGCATCTGCAAAGGGAACGGGAAGCAGGAAAGATTTTCCCGCTTCTGCGCGTTGTATTTGAGGACGATTGCAGATACCCCAGCCTCTAACCGCCCCCCTGTACACCACCTTTACAGACTCAAAATAAACGGTTAATCAATGGATGGGGAAATAAGTAAAGTGTCAAAAGAACTTAAAACTTACAGAAGCCACAAAAAAAGCCGCCTTGGCAGAGAAACCTTTCATGCTTTTCAAGGCTCACACCTCAAAAGCTACGTAAAATTTCCAGATCAGAATCGTGCCGTTTTCAAGCATTTACAACCTATCTGTCCCCATACAAGTATAAAATTTGCCTTCATCGCAAGCACCGCCCCGGGGCAAGACAAGGGGCAGTGCTTAATAACGACAGAGGCAACGAAAGCACATCACAAAACGAAAAGTAATTTATACTTTATAGAAAGCGGCATGATCGAATTCCTTCAGGAGATTAAAAGGCTTCGGGGCAGTCCCGTCCCCCCCGTTATCGAAGCCGGCTTTCATCACAGCCTCTAACTGCTCCCCCCGATTTATCCCCAACTCCCCCGCCCGCACGCCATTTTTATGTTTATGCACTGGCGCGGGGGGGCATGAAAATCTATACTGGCTAATTATTAGGGCGTATGCTCATTCAGAGTATTTTGTGCCGAAAACCACGGTTTTCGAGAACCGCATCGGAGAATACATAGACGTATTTGAGAAGCGGAAGCGCAGAAAACTGTGGTTTGCAGGCCAAAAGACGATGAATGAGCGTACGCCCCTGAGTAACCAGTCTGGCCCAAGTAAAAACTATGCGGCTTAAATCTTTCTATGCGAATACCATGACCGAGGCGATGAAAATGGTGCGCGACAATCTGGGCGAAAACGCCGTGATCGTGGCCACACGCGAGGAAAACGGCGGCCGCACCGTGCGCGTCACCGCCGCTATCGAGCCGGGATTTGAGATTGCCCAAAACGGCCGCACCGCCGCCCCTGAAAGCTGGCTTCAATACGACGAGGAAGAAGAAAGCGGCGCGATCGCCGAGGCGCTGACCGATGCCCTTATCCGCCATTCCGTCCCCGCCGAAGTCGCCGACCATATCATCTCCAGCGCCACCGTGATGGGGCTTGAATCCCCCGGCGTTGCGCTGGTGGCCGCGCTTGAGCATCTGTTTTCTTTCGATCCCCTGCCCGTGCGCCCCTACGACAAGGCGCTCATGATGGTCGGCCCGCCGGGCAGCGGCAAAACGCTGGCCGTCGCAAAAATGGCGGCGCGGGGCGTGATGAACGGCCTGCGCATCGGCGTTATTTCCACGGACACCGTGCGCGCCGGAGGGATTGAGCAACTCGAATCCTTCACCCGGCTTTTGAACATCAACCTGAAACGCGCCGACGATCCGGCGCAGCTAAAAGAAATCCTCAACGATATGGAGGGCATAGATCAGGTCGTCATCGACACGCAGGGCCTCAACCCCTTCAACACCGACGACATCCGCCACATCGCCAAAATGATCGGCGTAGGCGACGTGGAACCTGTCGTCGTGATGGCCGCCGGCGGCGATTGCGAGGAAATGGGCGAAATGGCCCGCGTCTTTTCTACACTTGGCGTGCGGCGCTTCCTGCCCACGCGCATCGACATCGCAAGACGCCTCGGCGGCCTTCTGGCGGCGGCGCATCAGGGCGGCCTCAGTTTTTCGGATGCCGGAAACACACCCAAAGTCGCCGACGGTCTTATCGCCCTCAGCCCCAAAACGCTGGCGCGGCTTATAATGCCCGGCGCTTTCAACGACAAACGCCCTGAACAGCTCAGAAGAACGGGAACCCGGCAATGATCATGACAACGCCCGACATGCAACCCAGACCCACAACCGGCGGCGGCATCCGCAAGGGAGACAACATCATGGCCGTGGCCAGCGGCAAGGGCGGCGTCGGCAAGACATGGTTTTCCATCACGCTCGCCCACGCCCTGACCAAGATGGGCAAGCGGGTTTTGCTTTTTGACGGCGATCTTGGATTGGCCAATGTCGATGTGCAGCTTGGCCTCATGCCCAAGCGCGACCTGAACGACGTTATCCGCGGCCGCCTCAGTCTTGATAAAGTCATCCAACCCTACGAGGACGGCGGCTTTGATGTGATCGCCGGACGCTCGGGCCAAGCCTCGCTCTCCGCCCTGCCCAGCCAGCGCCTTTCCATGCTGCGCGAGCAACTCATCGACGTGTCGGACCGCTATGATGTCGTCATCGCCGATCTTGGCGCGGGGGTTGACCGCACGGTGCGCATGCTCTCGGCCACGGCGGCGCGCACGATTTTAATCACGACGGACGAACCGACCTCTCTGACCGATGCCTACGCCTTCATCAAACTCGGCGCTGCGGCCGGGATGTCGAAAAACGTCAGCATCGTTGTGAACATGGCCCCCAGCATCACCGAAGGAGAAAAGACCTATAAAACGCTGCTCAAGGCATGCGAGAATTTCCTGCGCCTCAAACCGCCGATGCTCGGCATGATCCGCGTCGATCCGAAGGTGAAAGACACCATCCGCCATCAAACGCCGCTTCTGACCCGCTCGCCCAACACCGAAGCCGCACGCGAAGTCGAGGAAATCGCCAAGGCCGTCTGGCGCGGTATCGAAGGCTCCCGCCGCGCGGCGGGTTAACCCCTTGCCCCTTGTCATCCTGAAGGGAAAAAGCCCCTGAAGGATCTAAAAACCACGAATGAACACAGATAGGCACGGATTTAATTACACATCCGTCATCACACGCTTTATGCGTGTGATCCATCCTTTTTGTCATGCAGAGAGGAGAATTTTCTGGACCTGTAATTATAGCCACTTACATTAAGAATCCGATACTCCGTTTTCGTCATTCCCCTAGGATTTTC
>DIHF01000058.1:0-2329 GCA_002420015.1 Micavibrio sp. UBA5703 | reverse complement strand
GATTGTTATTTTAAACGACTATAATTCAAACCACTACAGCCCCTCAATAAGCAAGATACGGTTCATGATCGACGTGAACCGTGTGCCCCTTATCCGTCAATTCTCTGACCAAACCGGAGGGCAAAGAAAAATGCACACGTGCAATAACGCCGTACTGCTTTATTCTGATTTGCTCACCGCCAACCGTCAGGATATCCTTTTCAGCTATGCACGCTTTTTTTGAAGCCGACATACAGCCGTCATTTGCCACAGCAATAAAATAATGCTGNNGAACGCGCAGCGGAGGGATCTTCAACAAAATCTTTTCAAGAAGATTCCTCGCCTACGCTCGGAATGACGATGGAGAAAGGACTCTTTGTGATCTTCGTGATTATGTTTCAAACCACCACAGCCTATCAATAAGCGAGGTATGGCTCATTATCGACGTGAACCGTGTGCCCTCTCTCCTCTAATTTCTCAACCGATTTTGAGCGCAAAGAAAAATGCACACGAGCAATAGCGCCATACTGTTTTATTCTGATTTGTTCGCCGCCGACCGTCAGGATATCCCTCTCAGCACTGCATGCTTTTTTCGAAGCGGACATATAGTCGTCATTAGCCACAGCAATAAAATAATGCTGCAACGAAGCGCCGTTATAGCCATTTCCGTTGTAACCGTTATGGCTTTTTCCATTTTTTCCTGGCATTGATATTTTCCCTCTTTTACCTGTCGCAAGCCAGATCCGGATAACTCACATCGGGATCGCAGACATGAAACCCCGCGCCTTCCAGTTTTATTTTATGTGCCGGCGTACCGTAGAAATAAATCCGGCCGCTTGCTTTATAGATATTGATTTTATTTTCACGAGCGGACACACCAGCAGCCGGCTTTGACCTGACAACATCAAAACGCTCGAGCCCCAACTCATAGATTGCCCTCAACGCGCTTTCGATCTGCGCTTCCTGATCCGGCCCTGCAGGAACACTAATGTAATAGGTATCACGCATGGTCGAAGCTTTCACAAACGGGGAGCTGATCGGGGATCGGTTGAACATCAAACTTCTTGTCTTCCAACGAGGAAACGTCAACGTCCGTGCCGTAAAAATGCACCCAGCTACCTTCAACATTGGTACCGTTACACTCTGAGCTGAACAGAAAAGCTAGAGACGCTTTGGGATTAGCCTCGGTCACCGTGTCTAGGACATCTTTTTTAAAATAATCCCACGCCATGCCATCAGGCTTTCTGATGCAATAACCGCGGCGCTGGCCGCGACGGCCCGCGGCCTGTACAAAAGACCATTCCTCTTTTACGAGATTTGGAACCCCATTTAGCAAGAAAAAAGCCATAAAACCACTCAATAAGTACAAATTTTGTGGCTTTATGTAATATAATGGGACAAACCTGTCAACTGGAAATTTCACTCCCGGTCAACAACCGACGACAAGGGCCGAAAACCGGCCTTATACAAGGAAAAACCCTATTATACCGGAGACGGACAGCTTCCGTTGTAACGAACATCGTGCCCTTGCTTCTCAAGCTTCATAACCACATCGTGAGGCGCAACAAAGGGCACACCCACCAAAGACGAAGTAATGCGCATTTCCCCTTCGCCAAGAACTGTCTGATCCCATTTTTTCGACAACCCCTCAATGGTCCTGCGAACGCCGGGTGCCTCGTCCCTCGTTGTGAGGACAAAGCACGATCTCAGATTTGCCTCACCATTATGACCGTTATTGCCGTTCCGTTTCGTCATACCCTTACTCTCCTCAGAAAAAGTTTTAAACAACCCTCGGGGCAATAAAAACGCCCTTAAGTACAAAAATCATAACCTATGTACTCCCTGCATATCAGGTATGTCAATATCGAATTTGTAAAAATTTTCAGCCTGTGGATTACCCCGCCCGAAAAAGATAAACTTGCGCCATGAGCGATTCAGGATTCCCCCCGGTCCCCCCCGGAAATGCGGGCAACATCCCCGGCCCCGTCCGGCCCGGCGCAGAGCCGGACGATGCCCAGCCCGCCCGCATCGAATTTCTTCCCCGCGAATTGCGCGAGGTCCGCCACCCCCTGCGCCTGAAAGCCGAAATCGTCCGGCAAAACGAGGACGGCTCGGTGCGGGTACGGACACCGCAAGGCGACATCGACATCCGGCTTCCGCCTGAATCCCCGCCGCCAAAACCCGGCGAGAAAATCGAAATTGAAATCCGCCCCGGCAGCCCACCGCAACAAGCCGTCATCCGCCAGCAACAGACCGCCGCGCCGCAGCGCCCAGACTCCCCGCCCCCCGTCCGGCCCGCCGAAACCCCCGTCGATATCGAGCTTGGCGCGCCGCCCCGTCCGGTCGCCGA
>DIHF01000039.1:36806-68185 GCA_002420015.1 Micavibrio sp. UBA5703 | reverse complement strand
TGTTCTGGAAGATCATCGCCACGCTGGTGGTTTTAATCCTCCTGTGCGGCTTTCTTCTGGTCGCCAACTCCGACTTCGGCCAGCATAAAAAGCTGAAAGACGAGCATTATCTGGATTAGCGCTCTATTTCCTTGCGATTTTACCTATTGTGGTATATATTGCCATAATTGTAAAATGGGTGAGGCAATGGATAGCAAAAAAATTCTATTCTGTGGCTCTTTCGAGGAGTCGATGGATGAAAAGTTCAGAATCATCTTAAAGAAAGCATTTTGTGCCGACCCTGCCGATCTTGGCTTGCGGTCCGTATTCCTCCTTGCCGCTTGCCACAAAGAAAAATGCGCCATCGGCGTCATGAACGGGCACTTGCCCTTCACACCCGAAGACTACGAAAATCTTGCCCCTCATTTTTTTGCTTCGAACATGGATAAAACACATCGCATCGTCATTCCCCTTGAGGTAAGAAAAAATATCTTTCCTGAACAAAAGAACTCTTCAAAAGTCGTGCTTGTCGGACGTGGCAATTATTTCGAGGTATGGCCGTCTGAAACCTACAATCCCGAAGCGCTGCCGGAACAAGAAAGCAACCTCGTTCAAAGAATTATTGAAAACAGACCAATATAATCTGCCTGCATTAAAGCATTGATCCCTCATGCTATTACTGCTAACTGATACGGGCAAGGCGTGGTGACGTGGCCGAGAGGCTGAAGGCGGCGGTTTGCTAAACCGTTATACGCTTGTAAAGGCGTATCGAGGGTTCGAATCCCTCCGTCACCGCCATTATCTTAAAAACAGCCTCTCTGTCTTTTTGAGGGTCGCCGGAAAAACCCCAACTCCCGCAACGTGTTCCGCGAAAAGCTCCTGACATGTCTTTGGCCGTGGTGGCGAAAATTTGACCCTTTTCTCTCTCTACGGGCCTTTTCTCTCTGAAACCTCCGTACCGATTGCGTCCATGTTCACAGGTTCTGGTCAATAGGTTTCAATGAGTTAAGCGGCGGCAGTTTTTTGTCTTTTGCTCCTGCGTAGCAAACGAACTGTTGGCACGGATTGCGAATTTTGCCCTGTATATGTTATCCCCCGATACATATTCAATCGGGTCATCGTCCATGGCGAATGCCTTTTTAAGTTTGCCGGAAACTTCCTGCTTCACCTTTTTGAGTTTTTCGATATCGGCCACAGGCATTTGATTGTTCGTCAGTGCGAGCTGTTTCAGAAACGCCCATGATGGCAACGGCGTTTTGTTCCTCTTGTTTCGCATGACCAGGTCTTCGGGGCATATCTGCTGAAACCTATTATTCTTACAGGACACCGTCAGTTTCTCGTCAGCTGTGAATTCAAAGACCAAATCACCCCATGTCGCGCCTGCAGGTGTGGGGTAGCGGAACCCCCCATGGTTACCGTCGATATTCTTGATCCAACCAGCGGCAAGCTCAGACAGGATGCTGGAAGCGTTGCTCCTGACCTGGATGACATCGTTGGCAAATTCAATCATATCCTCATAGGCGAACACTTTTGCACTGTTGCGCAAAACTACGTCTTGAACCGATTGTGTGACAGAAGGAGCCGACGGCAACAGCACAAAGAATGGTTTTTGAAAACGAGCGGCAAGCTGACCGATAGCACGCTCGATCCTGCTCGCTTGCGCTTCGATCATCACAACCACGGGGAAACGGTAGCTGGCAGCAGGATTGTATTCGCCGATCTGCCAGCATGCCGGAAGCCCATCCATCTCGGTGTGCACCACGCCATTGATGCCGAACGCTTGCGCGAGGCCGGAAAAAATAGTGGTAAAATCAGGGCGGTAAACGATCAGGTCTGTTTTCCGCAACGCTCGCTTATCGCAACCGGAGGAGCAGACGCCCACGAAACTTCCATCGCCGTGCCTGACCACGTCCATATAGCCACCGCATCGACCAAAACAGGGATGTGTTTCGGCAAGATCGTTTGTCGGCTTCAACAGCTTGTCAGGAAAACCCGTCCAATCCGCTTTTACACCACGCGCACCAAGGAGATGACTGAGCTTATGCCACGGCTGCTTCTGCAACATATTCTACCGCCTTATAATCGTCGTCATCTTCTTGTGTTTCCGCTTCTTGCGGTTTAATAAAGCCGCGCGCCTTCATCCACCGTTCAATGACATGTGAATCTTCCTTGCGGTCAAAGCTGGCGATATTAGGCGTTTTGATTTTTATGGTACGCGGCTTTGAACTGCCGTCAAATTTCACCTGAAAACTGGCTGCGACGAGATTGCCGTAGTCAGGGAAATTGCGGCTACGGTTTTGAAGGGATTTGAAGATGTCTTTGGAGCGCAGAATCGTGCGATCATTGAACGGTCCATGGAAAAGCAATTGTACCTCTGTCAAACGCACCTCGGCTAACCCTTCGATATCCAGGCAGCTCAAGGAATTTACGCCATCGGCGATGAGCGGCTGCAGGGTATATTTATCTTCGTTTGGAAAATACTCCGTGTCCTTGAAGAAAACCTGTCCGAAGGCCGAGAGATACATGGCCCGTTCCTTCTTACCGCCGGATTTGTTGAAAACCTGCAGCTCGTTGGCTTCTATGTCGTAAATGACGACGTCATGGAATTCGGGACGATAGAATACACTGCCTGTCTCGCCATCCTCGATCTTGCCTTCGCGCTTGAACGGCATGCCGTGCCGCACGAGGAAATAGACCTTGTTCTCGTTCTCCATGTCGAACGGAAGAACCTTGCAGCCCTTGCCGCGCTTGTTCTGCTCGAACCACACGTCCATGAGAGATTCCAACGTGTTGATATTGGCGGTGGCAAGGTTCGGCTTTTTGCCTTTCCCTTTCTCGGACTGGAAGCTGATGAAGCTCTTAGGCTTCATCATCAATGCCTCGGCGTGCGGCTTTTTGATCAGTTCCGGATCCTTGAGCCACAGCATCACCGCAAGGTCGGCTGGCGACGCGTCGGCGGGAACGTCGATGTTTCCAGCCTTCGCCATCTCCAGCAACTCATCGTACATTTCGTCGTCTGCGACTTCATGAACAAAAAAGAGGGCATCCACCATATCCGGCGGTATGCCCTCGGTCGGCTGCATCAGAATCCGGCAGAGCAGATCGTAATCGATCTGTGCGCTGCCGTTCACTTTCGGTTTGAACCCGCGCCCCTCCAAATAAGTGGTGTACGGGGACAGGAATTGCAAAAGATTCTCGTCCTTGATCTTCTTTAGAATATCCGGTTGCGCAAATTTATTAAGGGAATACGTCGCCATCCTGTTGCTCCTTTGCCTGATTGATAGGATCGGCTCTGGAACAAACGCTGACGACCCTTCCCACAATCGAGAAGTCATCGTCATGGCTGATGATGATTGGTTTCAGTTTTTTGTTTTCGGGCCTCAATTCGATTTTGTCATCCGCTATAAACAACCTTTTTACGGTCGCTTCCCCGTCGCGTATGGCAACGACAATGTCGCCAGACTCGGCAAGCTGTTGTTGACGCACGACAACGTAGTCGCCGTCATTAATATCCACATCGATCATGCTGTCGCCGCACACTTCGAGCGCGAAGCAATTGCCGCGCGCAATCATGGCGTCGACCATGATTTCACCGACTTTGTTTTCGATGGCCAAAATAGGTGTGCCCGCAGCCACTCGGCCCACGATCGGAACATTCACCATCTGGCGCGTGCGCGGCGTGAAATCTTTCACGACCGTCATTGTGCGCGCCTTGCGCGGTTCGCGCTGAATATATCCTTTTTCTTCCAAACGCCCCAACAGCTCGTGTGCGCTGGGCGGCTGGATCGAAAGAATGGCGGCAAGTTCCTGCACAGTCGGAGCGACACCGCGCCGATCTTTGAACGCACTGATGGTGCGCAACATGGTCTCTTGCGCAGGTGTCAGGTTTCCGGTGCTTGGCAGTTTTTTCAGCCCTCTCATTTTTTCGGCTTCTCGGTTCTCACGCCTTTGAATTTTCCGCCGTCCGATTTGACATCCATAAAGCGGCCTGTGTCATCGTTGCGTTTGGTGTAATGCCCCGTTTTGGTATTTAGAACCTGAGAACGATCACGCACCGCGCCGTTGCGGTGGCCATCGCCTTTGGGTGGATTGGTTGCCATGTGCGAATCTCCTTATGATGACCCTTATATCTATAAGGTTTGATTATCCTAATTCAAGGAAAATAGCTGTCAATCCCATACTTATCCCGACACTCCACCTATGCTTGGCGTATGTAACACCTACCAAACACTACGGAGGTGGCGATGAACAGATTGGATCTAAATACGCTGACTGCACACGAACGTATGGCGGAGATTGCCCTGATCCTCGCCCGTGGAGTTGTTCGTCGCCAGGAAAAGCTGAAAACCAAGGATATGAGAGACTATTCGCTGGACTTAGAGGCGGCAGGAAGCATTCATGGGCAAAAGCGAAAGGAGCAAAATAACTGATGAAAAACAATATATTAGCAAGGGTTGCCGCCCTTCCGCAGATGCCCATGCCAGAACTGGTGGCAATGTGGGAGGAGCTTTTTCAGGCCCAGCCCCCGAAATACAACAAGCCATACCTGGTCAAGCGCCTGGCCTATCGCCTGCAAGAAATAGCGCATGGCATCGATAGTACAATTATTGAAAAACGCCTTGAACAGTACGCAAAAGAGAGTCTTTCGGAAAATCTACGTAAAGAGCGCGGCAAAGGCATCCATATACCCGTCACGGGAACAAAGCTCGTGCGCATTCACAATGGGATCGAGCATCGGGTCACCGTCCTCGACAGGGGTTTTGAATATAACGGCGCACATTACCGAAGCCTATCGCACATTGCACGAGAGATAACAGGGACGAATTGGTCAGGCCCGATGTTCTTCGGCTTGGTACGAAAAAATAGAGAGGGCAAAGAATGACGGAGCCAAAGAAAAGAATTCGCTGCGCGATTTACACCCGCAAATCCACTGAAGAAGGTCTAGACATGGAGTTCAACAGCCTCGATGCGCAGCGCGAGGCGGGAGAATCCTACATCAACGCACAACGTCACGAAGGTTGGGTGCTGGTTCCAGAATATTACGATGACGGTGGATTTTCAGGCGGCTCCATGGAGCGCCCTGCTCTCAAAAAACTTATACGCGACATCGAGAACGGCTTGATCGACGTGGTTGTGGTTTATAAGGTCGATCGTCTATCGCGTGCGCTTTCTGATTTTGCCAAACTGGTCGATATTTTCGACAAACATAACGTCAGCTTCGTCTCTGTCACCCAACAATTCAACACAACGACATCCATGGGCCGACTGACGCTCAACATCCTTCTTTCATTCGCCCAATTCGAGCGCGAAGTTATCGGCGAACGCATTCGTGACAAGGTCGCCGCCACCAAGCGCAAAGGCATGTGGATGGGTGGCATCACGCCGCTTGGCTACGACAGCAAAGACAAAAAACTCGTTATCAATGAAAAAGAAGCCGAGCTGGTACGCCTGATCTTTGATCGTTTTACCATTCTGCAATCGATGACATTGTTAGCGAGGGAATTGCGCGATCAGGGTTACCGCACCAAAAGCTGGATCAGTCAGAATGGAAAACATCGTGGCGGCAACGTCATCACCAAGGGTTTTCTTTATAAAGTTCTCAATAACCGCACTTATCTAGGTGAAATCAATCATCTCGATAACAACTATCCAGGCCAACACAAGCCGATCATCTCCCACGCGCTCTGGGAAAAAGTGCGAATGGTGACGAAAGAAAACCCACGCAAGCGCCAAATCAGGACGCGCGGCATGTCAACGGCACTACTGCAGGGGCTATGCGTATGTGGTGGATGTCAATCTACTATGACACCAACCCATTCCAAAAAGCCGAATGGTAGGCTTTACCGCTATTACAAGGCTAGCGCGCATTTAAAAAACGAATGCGAGGATTGTCCCGTCGGATCCGTTCCTGCTGGAGAGCTAGAAAATATCGTTCTCAATCAAATCCGTTTTGCGATTTGCACACCGGAGATGATGGTAAGAACATGGCGAGAAGCCATCAAGGAAAATCACGATATCACAGAGCAACAGGTGCGCGATGCGTTACAGAACATGCACCTGATCTGGGATGAACTATTCCCACTCGAACAGGCAAGACTATTGCGGTTGTTGATCGAAAAAATAATCGTCAACGCCGACCGGATCGATATTCGTGTCCACGCCGAGGGATTGAACAGCCTGATCCGTGACATTGAACACATTCATAAAACCAAGGAAGCCGCATGAACAAGACTATGATTTCCCTCGACGGAAACGCGATCGTCATTAGCGTTCCCGTCAACTTCACCCGCAAATTCGGACGGCGCTATATGATAGTCCCTCCCACTGAGGGCGATGCACCCTTTACAGCCCCGCCACGCAAGGACGACACGCTACTCAAGGCATTGGCACGCGCCCATAAATGGAGTCAGTGGCTGGAAACAGGCAAAGTGAAAAGACTAGACCATCTTGCCGCTGATAACGATATCAACCCTTCCTACGTTTCCCGCATCATTCGGCTTAACCTGCTTGCGCCCGATATTAAGGAAATGATTTTAGACGGCAGGCAGCCAAAAACCATGAAATTGTCGGTGATGCTCAATCCCTTTCCTAACGATTGGGAAGCGCAGCGCCGCCACTTTGGCCTGACCGCCTGACGGGTCGGCTGTTCCGCTCGGTGAATTTTCACCGGACACCCTGAAAAAAAATCAAAAAAATTTTCATCCCTAAAGCCGCCCTCACAGGCGGCTTTTTGCTTTTCAGACGGGCTGAAAAAGCCTGCAAACCCAGCCTGCCAGTGAGTTTTCGCCAGTCCCTTTGTCCGGCCCATGCGTGGCCGCCAACGCGAAACAAAGGCGAAAACAATGAGCAAAAGCCAAAACCGTTACAACGGCATCGATCCGTATGTCGTTTCCCAAGTCCGTTATCACTCCCGTCAAATGCTCCGGCACCATACCATGGCCGGAATGGAGATCGAGGACATCGAGCAGGAATTGATGCTCGATTATCTCTCGCGGATCCAAGCCTTCGATCCCGAAAAATCCTGCCGCAACACCTTCATCGACCGCATCCTGCGCCATAAATGCGCGGCGATGATCAAGGCCGCGAAAGCCGAAAAGCGCAACAACGGCTTCCAGGCCACGTCGCTGGATTCCTGGCTGGAAGACGGCGAACGTGAAGACGTTCCGGAATCCATGGATATCTGGGGCGGGAAAATCACGCCACAAACAGATCTTGTCATCGATGTGACCGATGCAATCCAAGCTCTGCCAGAAGCTGCGCGCTTTTACTGCGCCATGCTGATGCAGGACTTGCCCATCCGCACACTTTGCAAGATCCACAATCGTCATCCATCCACGGTTTACGAAACCATGGGCAGGATCCGGCGCGATTTCGGCGCACGCGATCTTCAAAAATATCTGCACTGACCGTCCCCGACAGTTCCCGCGATCGCTCGGTATGTAACTCCTTACGGAATTCATGTCGGGCCTTCGCGGGAACGCAACACCCTTCGGGGAAATACCGCGACCGCTTTCGCTCTTTGGCGGCGCCAAGGCCCGACAGCAGCAATGCAAACGGCAATCAGGAGCAAATCGAAACCAAGGAGCATCGAATGAGCGATTCACCCCCATCACTTGACGCCGTCTTCGGCACGCCCGTTGGGCAGCTGCTGGAAATGGACGAACCCGAACTACGCCGATTGCTGGCAAAAGCCGAACTGGTTTGCCGCTGGTTGCGCGGCGCACTGCGATTGAAAACACAGAAAGGAGCAAAATAATGAGCAAGAAACTCGAAAAACTTTTCGGCGATACATATCTGGCGCGCAATGTGCCGGAGAGCGTTCATATCCCCCCGCTCGGCATCAACCGAACGGATATTGTCAAACCGATCGAACACGCAACATTGGACGACATTGCCTTCGCTGCGCAAGCCCTCGATAAGAAAGCCGATGCGCTGCGTGATGAGCTTTATGCTCTGCACCGTCTTTACAAAGAAGCGCGTGCAAATGGTGCACTCGGCAGCGACAACATCGTTCATGCTATCACAGGTAAGAACGGGGGCACGCAATGACGCTCCCCATCATCTCCGCCGACGAAAGGCTTGCCGAAAAACGCGGCATCAAGGGCTGCATCTTTGGCAAATCCGGCATTGGCAAAACGTCGCTACTCTGGACGCTGTCGCCTGAAAAAACCTTGTTCTTCGACCTTGAGGCGGGAGACCTTGCCATCGAAGGCTGGGCGGGCGACGCCATTCGCCCGCGCACATGGCAGGAATGCCGTGACTTCGCGGTGTTCATCGGTGGCCCGAATCCGGCGCTACGCGAAGATCAGCCATACAGCCAGGCGCATTTCGATGCGGTCAAGGAACGCTTCGGCGATCCCGCCGCCATTTCCAAATACGACACGGTATTCGTGGACTCCATCACCGTAGCCGGACGCCTGTGTTTCCAATGGTGCAAAGGACAACCACAAGCCTTCAGCGACAAGACCGGAAAGCCGGACACGCGCGGCGCTTACGGCCTGCACGGCCAGGAAATGATCGGCTGGCTGACGCACCTCCAGCATGCGCGCGGCAAGAACATCTGGTTTGTCGGCATCCTCGACGAGAAGCTGGATGATTTCAACCGCCGCTTCTTCCAGCCGCAGATCGAAGGATCGAAAACCGGACTGGAGCTGCCAGGGATCGTCGATCAGGTCATCACCATGGCCGAGTTGAGGGCCGACGATGAAACGCCGTATCGCGCCTTCGTCTGCCACACGCTCAATCCTTACGGCTTTCCCGCCAAGGATCGCAGCGGTCGGCTCGACATGGTCGAAGAACCACACCTCGGACGCCTGATGGAAAAAATCGCCGGAACTGCCAAGCCCGCCGCCGAGCGCCTGACCTACGTCCGTCCCCAGCAATCTGACACCCCGCAAAACAAAGGAGAATAACCATGTCCGTATGGAAAGATTTCAGCAGCGCCGAAGATCAACAGTCTTTTGACGTCATCCCCAAAGGCACTATCGCCCGCGTGCGCATGACGATCAAGCCTGGCGGCTACAACGATCCAGATCAAGGCTGGATGGGCGGTTATGCCACGCTCGGCGATAGCGGCGCGGTTTATCTCAACTGCGAATTCGTTGTCCTCGAAGGGCCGTTCGCGCGCCGCAAGATATGGAGCCTGATCGGCCTGCACAGCCCGAAAGGCCCGACCTACGCCAACATGGGACGCTCTTTCATCAAGGGCATCCTCAACTCTGCCCGTGGTTTTTCTGCCAAAGATGACGGCCCGCAGGCCGTGCAAGCCCGTCGCATCAACGGCATCGGCGATCTGGACGGTATCGAATTTACTGCCCGCATTGACATCGAAAAAAACCAGCATGGCGAGGACAAGAACGCCATCAAGACGGCGATCACCAAGGATTCCAAGGACGCAGGTAAAAGCGGCGGTGGGTCAACACCGCCTGCGGCACAAACCCCGCCCGCCACGGCAGCGGCTCCTGCCGCTAATCTTCCCTCCTGGGCGCGATGAGGTGAGACATGCTGTTGAGGCCAAGACAAAAAGAGCTGGTCACGCGCACCGTCGCCGCGCTGAACACGCACAGCAACACGCTAGCCGTCGCCCCCACGGGCGCGGGCAAAACGATCATGCTCTCCGCGATCATCGGCGAGATGTTCAAGAATAAGCCAGGAAAAGCCTGTGTACTGGCGCACCGCGACGAACTGACCTTCCAGAACGAGGATAAATTCAAGCGTGTTAATCCCGATCTTTCGACCAGTGTTTTCGATGCCTCGGTCAAATCATGGAACGGCGAAGTTACATTCGCCATGGTGCAAACGCTCTCGCGCGGAAACAACCTGTCGGCTATGCCGCCGATAGATATTCTGGTGATTGACGAAGCGCACCATGCTCGCGCAGACAGCTACATGCGCGTGATCGAGCGCGTCAAACAGGCTAACGCTGGCGTGAAGCTGCTGGGCATGACCGCCACGCCCAATCGCGGCGACAAGAAAGGCTTACGTCCCGTTTTCTCCAACGTCTCTGACCAGATCACGGTCAGGGAATTGATCACCTCCGGCCACCTTGTTACGCCGCGCACATTCGTCATGGACGTGGGCGTGCAGGACGAGTTACGCCAGGTGAAAAAGACCGCCAGCGATTTCGACATGGGCGCTGTCTCAACGATCATGAACACGCGCCCCATCAACGACGCCGTGGTCAAGCATTGGCATGAAAAAGCCGGAGATCGCAAAACCGTCGTGTTCTGCTCCACCATCCAGCACGCCGAGGATGTGGCAAAGAGCTTCAACGGCGCAGGCATCCCCACCGTATTTGTCCACGGCCAGATGACGGATGCCGAGCGTAATGCCGTTTTATCCGAATACACGGATGGCGAAGTACAAGTTATCGTCAACGTCGCGGTGCTGACGGAAGGCTGGGATCACCCGCCGACCTCCTGCATCGTGCTGCTGCGTCCCAGCTCTTACAAATCCACGATGATCCAGATGATCGGACGCGGCCTGCGCACCGTCGATCCGGCTGAATATCCTGACATCATCAAAAAAGATTGCATTGTTCTCGACTTCGGCACGTCCACGCTGCTGCATGGATCGCTGGAACAGGATGTCAATCTCGACGACCAGATCGGCGTCGGCGATGCGCCCACCAAGGAATGTCCGGAATGCGGTGCGGAGGTTCCCGCCGCCGTCAAGGAATGCCCGCTCTGCGGCTACGAATGGAAAGCGCAGGCTGCCGCGAAAGAACTGGCGGAAAACGGTTTCGTCATGGCCGAGATCGATCTGCTCAAGCGATCCAGCTTCCTGTGGGTCGATCTGCAGCAGAACGACCGCTACTTCCTGGCAACAGGTTTCAATGCTTGGGGCGGCGTGTTCTTCAAGGATGGCGAATGGCACGCCGTGGGCGGCAAGAAAAACCATGCGCCCAAGCTGCTGGCAGTTGGGGAACGCATCGTCTGCTTCGCCGCTGCCGATGACTGGCTCAACGTCAACGAAACGGATGAAACGGCGCACAAGACGCGCTCCTGGGTGCATCAACCCGCCACGGATAAACAGCTTCAGTATTTGCCCGATCATCGCAATGACTTCGGCATGACCCGCTACAAGGCGTCGGCGTTGATGACTATGCGCTTTAACCGCGATGGCATCCACCGCGCCATTCAATCCGCGCGAGGTGCTTCATGATCGACGCGACCGACATCGAAAAACAATGCATGGAACGCACGCTCCAGCCGCTTGGCGAGGTTGTAGCGGAAATTGGGATGCACAAGCCCTTGGCCGAATACACCCGCACCGAAGTCCTGACGCTGATCGAAGTCGTCGTCGGCAATTACCAGACGTTTCTCGCGTTAAGCCAGCCACGCCATGAAGACACAGGGATTCCATTTTAAATGCTCGATTTTAATCATCGTCCAACGGTTGCCGATCAGATCAACGCGCATATCGATGCCGCGATCCAATCTGTACGCGCGAAAGCGCCGGAACGCGAATATCTGGGTGCGTCGCGTCTGGGTGTGTCCTGCGCCCGCGCGCTGCAATACGAATACACGAAAACGCCCAAGGATGAGGAATTCAAAGGGCAAACCCTACGCATTTTCGAGATCGGCCACACCTTCGAGGCATTGGCGCTGGCATGGCTGCGGCAGGCGGGATTTACCGTGTTCACGGAAAAGCCCGATGGCAAGCCGTTCGGCTTTTCCGTTGCAGGCGGCAAAATTCGCGGACATGTGGACGGTATCATCGACGCTGCGCCCGCTGATCTTGGCATGCGCTTTCCCGCTATCTGGGAATGCAAATCGCTCAACGCCAAATCCTGGCGCGATACCGTCAAGAACGGCCTGAAAAAATCCAAGCTGATTTACGCCGTTCAGGTCGCCACCTACCAGGCATACATGGAAGGCAGCGTCCCTGGCATTTCCAAAAACCCCGCATTGTTCACCGCCGTCAATAAGGATACGGCGGAGATTTACCACGAGCTTGTGCCGTTCGATGCCGCCTTGGCGCAGGAAGCCAGCGACCGTGCCGTCAATCTGATCCGCGCCACAGAAGCCGGAGAAGTATTACCGCGCGTCGCCATGAGCGATGACCATTTTGAATGCGTTTTCTGCCCTTATCGCGGGCGGTGTTGGCAGGTGACGGCATGACGGGAGCGTGGAACGATTTCAACGACGCGCCCGACCAGACCCGCCCGAAGCCGGAAGAACGACTGACCTTGGATGATCTGAAAGAGCGCCTGCATGGGCGCTTGCGCGAGGTGCTGTTCCATCTTTTGCCCAATGGCAAAATCCGCAACGGCAAATTCGTCGTCGGCGACGTTCACGGCAATAAGGGCGACAGTCTTTCTGTGGAGCTGTCCGGCGCGAAGATCGGCATGTGGCACGACTTCGCCACAGGCGATGGCGGCGACATTCTTTCACTCTGGGGAGCTGTTCACGGCCTTGATGTCCGCCATCGATTTCCCGACATCGTCAGCGCCGTCCATGAATGGCTTGGCACCGCGGCCCGGCCCTTGCCGAAAGGTAAGGCCGAGGAAAGCGAGGATTTAGGGCCGCACAGCGCGAAATGGGACTATCTCAACGCACAAGGCGACCTGATCGCCTGTGTGTACCGCTACGACACGCCGTCAGGAAAAGAATTCCGTCCGTGGGACGTGAAAGCGCGCAAGCGCCGCGCACCGGAGCCAAGACCGCTTTACAACCAGCCAGGCATTGCCAGCGCCAACAGCGTCGTTCTCGTCGAGGGTGAAAAATGCGCCGACGCGATGATTGCGCTCGGCATCTGCGCCACCACAGCCATGAACGGTGCGAACGCGCCCGTGGACAAAACTGACTGGTCACCGCTTTACGGCAAGCATGTGATGATCTGGCCTGATCACGACGAAGCCGGAAAGCATTATGCCGACGCCGTTGTGGGCAAGCTGCGCACGCTCGGCGTAGCATCGATCTCCATTCTGATCCTGCCCGAAGATAAGCCCGAAGGCTGGGACGTTGCCGACGCCGTGCGTGATGGCATGGATGTTCCTGCGTTTCTGGCCTCCGCGCCGCGCATGACCATCCCGCCAGCTTCCGCGCTGCCTGCTTTCAGCGTCGGGCATCTGCTCGATGACGGCAGCCCCATGCCGGACGACATCATTGCCCCGCGCGTGCTGACGCCTGGCGGCTTGCTGGTGCTGGGCGGCGCGCCCAAGGTCGGCAAGACCGATTTTCTGCTTTGTTGGCTGGCACATATGGCGGCGGGATTGCCGTTCCTCGGCATGTGCCCCGCGAAACCGCTCAAGATTTTCTTCTTTCAGGCGGAGATCGGCTACCATTATCTGCGCGAACGCCTCCAGCAGATCAACTTCGATCCAAGATTCCTGCCGCTTGTCCGGCAAAACCTGATCATCACGCCCCAGGTGCGTATGCTGCTCGATGAAAAAGGCGTCGAGATGGTGCGCGAAGCCATCCTGCGCCATTTCGATCCACGGCTACTCGACATCATCGCCATCGATCCCTTGCGCAACGTCTATGACGGCGAAGGTGAAAACGACAATACCGCCATGCTGACCTTTTTGCAGGATCGCGTGGAACGTCTGCGCTTTCTGGTCAATCCCGATCTCGGCATTATCCTTGCCCATCACACCAAGAAGATCAGCAAGAAAATGCTGGAGGATGATCCGTTCCAGGGATTGAGCGGCGCTGGCTCGTTACGCAGCTTCTATTCCACGGGCATGATCCTGTTCCGCCCCGATGAACAGCAGTCCTTACGCCAGCTCATGTTCGAGCTGCGCAACGGCGAAGGCATCCCGCACAGATGGGTCGATAAGGTCGGCGGCCGTTGGCGCGAGATGGAGCAACATTCCGAGCGCCTTGTGAATAAGGATTACGGGCAGCGGCTCGACAACGAGCGCCGCCGCCGTCACGACGTCATTCTGCAATTGCTGTTCGACGAAGGCCGCAGGGGCGCGCTCTATACGCCGAGCCAGTTCTGTCAGGCGTTCGAGAACAAGGCGGGTCTGGGCGGCAATCACTCCATCCGCGACCGCATCGATGTGCTGGCCACCAAAGGCTACGTCAAATTCAACAAAGACAACGCCGCCAAGAGCAAATACGGCGTGATGTGCGTCGAGGGCATGGAAGTCCCCACGGGTGAGGAAACCGTCGATCCGGACACGGGCGAGATTTCCAACGACATGCGTCCGCTCTTGCCGACGCATTTCAAGCAGCCTGGCAACGGTGCGATCCTGCCCGTCGAAAACCCCTCCGTCTGGGTTTATCCGGAGGAGGAAGCGGCATGATTTTGCACCGTCAATCTGGCCCAGATTTCCTCAATCTGAAATCTGCCGCAATCTGCAATCGCTCCGAAAACCTTTACTCACAAGGCTTTACGGCGCGTTCCAAGATTGACGCGCAATCTGGCCGTCAATCTAGAAATCTGACGGAAGCCTTTGTTTTTTCACGCATTACGCACCGCCCCAGATTCTGGAGAAACTCCCCACATTACATGTGGGTGAAACCGCAAGCGTTTCGCCCGCATGTGGATGCGTTTTCTCCGGCCACGATTTTCCCACCCCGAACCGGAGGATACCGCCCATGACCCAAGCCACCACAAACCCCACCTTACTTTGCCTCGACCTCGGAACATCGACCGGATGGGCGCTGCTCAACGAATACGGATCGGTCGCCAGCGGGACGGCGCATTTCAAACCGCGCCGCTTCGAGGGCGGCGGCATGCGTTACCTCCGCTTCAAACGCTGGCTCACGGAAACCAAAAACGTCGCGGGACAAATCGACGCCGTGTATTTCGAGGAAGTCCGCCGCCACATCGGCGTTGACGCCGCCCACGCTTACGGCGGCTTTCTCGCCCACCTCACGGCCTGGTGCGAACACCACGTCATCCCCTACGAGGGCGTTCCGGTCGGCACGATCAAACGCTTTATCGCGGGAAAAGGCAACGCCGACAAGGACGCCGTCATCGCCGCGATCAAGGCGCGCGGCCAAACGCCGGAGGACGACAACGAGGCCGACGCCCTGGCCATCCTGTATTGGGCCAAGCAACAGCATGAAGAACAGCGAGGCGCGTAATGGAAAAATGGACAGCAAGGATGGTCGCCGACCGCCTGGAAGAATCCGTCAGGACGTTGCGTCGCCTCCCGCCCGTCAAGGTGCAGGGATATTTCAACCTTTGGCCCACCATCAAATACACCGACATGGAAGTCCTGCAGATGGAAAAGCTACCGATGCGTCTGCGTGCGTTACCGGACGCCATCGACCGCATGGAGGAGACGCTGGGGTGGATGACGTGGCTGGAGGTTGAGGAGCGCAAGCTGGTGTGGAAGCGTGCCGCGCGCGTGCGCTGGAAGACCCTGTGCTGGGAGCTGGGTTGCGACCGCACCACCGCGTGGCGCAAATGGGTAATCGCGCTGACCAAGATCAGCGTGCGTCTTAACAGCAGAAAGAATTGACGGAAAGTTGTTGCAACACTTATGCATGAGACAGACGCAACATTTTCTGGCAGGATGCAACCCATGATCGCGAGACGTGCGGGTGCAGCAGCCCCCTCAAGTGATCGATCCCTCTAACCATTTGAAATCTTGGGTCCTTCCTGCACGAAAACCAATGCGGGCGGGCAAGGCGTTTTGCTTTTCTAGCGTCTGCCCCGCGAAACGGGTTACAGCGCGGTTACAAGTTACAAGACAGGTTACATGACAATTGAAAATTCAAAGCGCATGGCAGATCGCATAGAGATCTGGCCAACGGATAAACTCGTCCCCTACGACAAGAACCCGCGTACCCATTCGACGGAACAGGTCAACCAGATCGCAGCCAGTATTGCCGAATTTGGTTTTCTTAATCCGATCCTCGTCGATACGGCGGCGGGCATTATTGCGGGCCACGGTCGCCTCCAGGCGGCAAAACAACTCGGCCTTGCGCAAGTCCCCGTCGTCGTGCTGGATCATCTGACCGAGGCGCAAAAGCGCGCCTACGTTATCGCCGACAACAAGCTGGCGCTCAACGCTGGATGGGACGAGGATTTGCTGCGCTCCGAAATGGCCGCTCTGGCTGCGGAGAATTTCGATATGCCCGTCATCGGTTTTTCCGACGACGAGTTGGCAGCCCTGTTGGCCGAGCCGAACACGGCGGAAGGCCAGACCGACGAGGATGCCGTGCCGGAAGCGCCGGAAACGCCCATCAGCAAGCCTGGCGACCTCTGGCGGCTGGGCAACCACCTTTTGCTCTGCGGCGACAGCACGGTGCTGGCCAACGTCGAGCGGGTGCTGGATGGCGCGCTGGCCGACATGGTGTTCACGGATCCGCCTTACAACGTGGATTACGGCAACACCGCCAAAGACAAGCTGCGCGGCACGAACCGCACCATCATGAATGACAATCTCGGCGACGGCTTCGAGCGGTTCC
The DNA here is from genome assembly GCA_002420015.1 of Micavibrio sp. UBA5703. GTDB lineage: Bacteria > Pseudomonadota > Alphaproteobacteria > Micavibrionales > Micavibrionaceae > UBA5701. The sequence continues at coordinate 51,833 of DIHF01000039.1, read as the reverse complement.
TTTACGACGCTTGCGTCAATATGCTGACCGTCTGCAAAGGCGCGCTTTACGTCTGCATGTCGTCCAGCGAATTACATACGCTGCAAAAAGCCTTCATTGAGGCGGGCGGCAAATGGTCGACCTTTGTCATCTGGGCAAAAAATACCTTCACCCTTGGCCGCGCGGATTATCAGCGCCAATACGAACCGATCCTTTACGGCTGGAAACAGGGCAACGATCATTACTGGTGCGGCGCGCGCGACCAGGGCGACGTGTGGTTTGTGAACAAGCCCGTGCGCAATGAACTACACCCCACCATGAAGCCTGTCGAATTGGTGGAACGCGCCGTCAACAACAGCAGCAAGAGCCGTGACATCGTACTGGATTGCTTCGGTGGTTCCGGCACCACCCTGATCGCTTGCGAAAAATTGAACCGCCAATGCCGGATGATCGAGCTTGACCCCAAATATGTCGACGTGATCGTCAAACGCTGGGAAGAATTTACGGGCAAGAAGGCCGAGCTGGTCGCTGCTTAATAGCAGTCAAACCAGCGTTGGCACGTTGCCAGCAAATGATTGTAATCGCCCGCCGTGGCTTCGTCGAGGAAGGCTTTGATCTCCGTGTCGGAAAGCCCGCCCTTCTGCGCCGCGCGCCTGCACAGACCGATAATGTTGAAGGCGTTGCCATCCTTGCCCGTCAGCCGGACACGGATGTCGGGGAATTTGACGACGCCAGCGCCGTCAACCCGCCGCCCAACGTAACGGCCATAGTCTGAGCCTGACGGATCGACGTAAATGGTTTCGCGCTCCGGCGCGGTGACTGCAATGGCGTAACGCACGTTGTTGTTCTTCCAGCCGCCTTTGCCCGCCAGCCATTCGCGGCGGGCAAGCGGCTTGGCGATGAAGGCGTCGTACTCGGCGGCGGTCATTTCTTTGGTTTCGATGATTTCGGTTGGATAGGCCGTGCCGCAATCGCGGCGCGATCCGCTTTCAATCTCGTGCCAGTCGCAGGGTTTGCGGGCGTAAATGACGTGGATGGTGTCGGTCATGATCGGTTCCTCCTTATTTCCGAGCCTTGCGGCCAGCCTCAAAGGCGGCTTCAAGCGCATCCTTGACGCTCCAGACCGCGACGTCGTGGAAGTCGAGGCCGTCGGATTTGCGGGTGACCAGCGTTTCGATGCCAAGGTGCTGTTGCGCGATCTGCGTAAAAATCGCCTCCTTGGTCATGGGAGCTTTGCGCGGGAAGATTTTTCCCGTGGTTTCGCGGATGGCGTTTTCAAAGCTGTCGCGCCAACCTTGGTCAGCCACGCGCGCCGTCAGGTGTTTGGCAATCGCGGTGGCGCTGATCGGCCCATTGGCGTTGCCCGCGCCATTATTGATGAAACTCAAATCGTCGGCAAGGTGTCTGCCAAAGCGCGCGTCCAGAACGTCGCGGGCTTGCTCGGCGGTCAGGTCAAATTCTTTTGCGAGGAAGCGGCTGGCGGTGTCCCACGTCAATTCGGCATCGTAGCCGTTGCGGACGCTGGTACCCCAGAAGCCCCATTCTTGGTTTGCGGTCGGTAATGGCTGGAAGTTTTTCATGGCAATCTCCTTCAATGCTTACATGTCCATGAACGCTTCATTCGTCGGGATTATCAACTCTAATCGGATCGGAATGATTGCGAAGAAACGCGCCGATTGATTGTTTGATAATCAACCGGCGCGTCACGATCATTTTATTGCTTTGTGGAGGATGGATTGCTGAGGAATATGCCCGTTGCGCCTTCTGGCACCCGCTTTAGCAGCTCTAAAATCTGCACCCATGGGATCATCACAAGGCCGCTGGAAAAAGCATCCGGCAAATCAGGATGCCAGCCATCGCGCTCCGATCCGATCAGTCCGCCCTCACCGACACCGATGACGGTGCGGATGGTTGATTTTGAATCTTGATGCCAAAGCTTGACGGCCTTTTTGATGTCATCGACGTTGAGTTGATTGCGGCGTATCAGGAGTTGCCCTCTAAGGCTCTCCAGATGATGGACGTGGTACCCGCTGTTCTTTTGCATGGGGTTTACTCCTTGTCTTTCGGGGCGGATGCGATTTTGTAAATGCGCAAGCCGTCCTTGGGTTTGTCAGACACGATCTCGTAGCCGCGCTTCTTGGCAAGCCCGTGGGACAGCGCGCTGCGGATCGTATGTTTTTGCCAGCCCGTCACGGCCACCATATCTTCAATGGTGGCACCTTCGGGACGTGAAAGCAGTTGAATGACCGCTTCCAGCTTGGTGTCCTTGCGGACAGGCATTTTGGCGACGGCATCCAGCGCCTTCTTCATCGGCGTGGACAGTTTTTTTGGATTGCTCTTTTTGGGAGCGGTTTTGGCCTTGGCCGCTTTCGCGGGCTTGGCCTTTTTGGCTTTGGATTTGGTAGGCATAAGCGTTCTCCTTTCTTCCCCATGAACGCTTCATTTCGGCCACTTATCCAGTCAATTATCGAGCAATCTGATGGCTTTCTTCGGCCTTAACGGATCATGGAATGATGCACTTTGAGCAAAGGTTTATCGATTACCGCATACGCGCGGCATCGCGGCGTGAGTCACGTCGCTGTATTAAAGGCCATCAAGGCGGGACGCATCGAAAAGGAGCCGGACGGCACCATCGATCCCGCGAAGGCCGACGCCGCATGGGAGCGCAATACCAATCAGGCGCAAAAGCGCAAGGCAACGAAGCCGAACGACCCGCCGCGCCACGACGGTGACGCCGACGCGCCCGTTGGCCCACCCATCATCAACTCCGGCCCCAGCTTTGCGCAAAGCCGCGCGATCAAGGAAGCCTACAACGCACGGCTGGCCAAGCTGGCTTATGAAGAAAAATCCGGCGCGCTTGTGAAAACCGACAGTGTCAAGGTGGCCTGGTTCAACACATTGCGCGTGGTGCGCGACCGTGCATTGAATTTGCCGGATCGTCTTGCGCCGCTGCTGGCGACGGAGAGCGACCCTAAGATCGTCCGCGACCTTCTTGAAGAGGAATTACGCATCATCCTGAATGACGCCGCCGATGCCATAGCGAATTTACAGATCGGCTGATCATGGAATCCTTGCAGGAATGTTTGACGCACGCCGCGCTGGCGCTGCGACCCGACCCACGTCTGTCGGTTTCGGAATGGGCGGATGCGCATCGTTACCTGTCCCAGACCGCCTCCGGCGAGCCTGGGCCGTGGCGCACCGACCGCACGCCTTACTTGCGCGAGATCATGGATTGCCTGTCACCCAGCAATCCCGCCGAGAAAGTCGTGTTCATGAAGGGCGCGCAGATTGGTGGCACCGAGGCAGGCAACAACTGGATCGGCTATGTCATCCATCATTCGCCAGGCCCGATGCTGGCGGTGCAGCCGACCGTGGAAATGGCCAAACGCTGGTCGAAGCAGCGCGTGGCCTCGCTGATCGACAGCACGCCCGTCCTGCGGGAGCGCGTCAAAGAAGCCCGTTCCCGCGATAGCGGCAATACGGTGCAGAGCAAGGAATTTACGGGCGGCATTCTGGTTATGACGGGCGCGAACAGTGCCGTCGGCCTGCGCTCCATGCCCGTGCGCTATCTCTTTCTCGACGAGGTGGACGCGTACGATTTCGATGTGGACGGCGAAGGCGATCCGGTTTCTCTGGCCAGTCAGCGCACGATCACATTTGCCAACCGGAAAATCTTTCTGGTGTCCACGCCAACCATCCAGGGCTTGAGCCGGATTGAACTGGAATATGAAGCCTCCGACCGCCGTCGCTGGTGGGTGCCGTGTCCGGAGTGTCAGGAATATCAGGTGCTGGAAGAAAAGCGCCTGCAGTGGCCGAAGGATAAACCGGAGGAAGCTGCTTATTTCTGCGCGCATTGCGGCGTGGCCATCCCCGCCCACCGTAAGGCCTGGATGAATGCACACGGCGAATGGCGCGCGGATGCGCCTGGTGCTGGCAAAGCGGCTGGATTTCATCTCTCCGGCCTCAACAGCCCATGGCTGTCATGGATGCAGATTGCAGAACGCAAGATTGCCGCCAAGGACGATGCGGCCATGAAAGTTTACGTGAATACCATCGAGGCGCGGACATGGACGGAGTCCGGTGAAGCGCCGGAATGGCAGCGGCTTTACGACCGCCGCGAGGATTACCGCATTGGTGAAATTCCCGATGGCGGCCTGTTCCTCACCGCTGGCGTTGACGTGCAGAAAGATCGTATCGAGCTGGAGATCGTAGCCTGGGGCCGCGACCGCGAAAGCTGGTCGGTGGATTATCGCGTGTTGCAAGGCGATCCGGTCAAGCCGGATGTCTGGCGGCAGCTTGACGGCGTGATGTCGGAAACATTCACGCACGCCGGAAACACGGAATTGTCGATCATGCGACTTGCGATCGACACGGGCTATGCGACGCAGGAAGTTTACGATTGGGTGCGCAAGCAGCCATCGGATCGTGTCATCGCCGTCAAAGGCATAGAGCGCCTTGGTGCGGCCATCGGCACGCCAAGCCATATCGATGTTACGGCCAACGGCAAGCGTAAACGCCGTGGTTTGCTGGTTTGGCCCGTCGGATCGTCATTTTGCAAATCGGAACTTTACGGCGCGTTACGCAAGGACAAGCCAACCGATGAACAGATGGCGGATGGTGAAAAATATCCTGCTGGCTTTTGCCATTTCCCGAAATACGGAGAGGAATATTTCAAGCAGCTCACCGCCGAACGGCTGGTGACGGTCAAAGACAAGCGCGGCTTTCCGCACCGTGAATGGCGCAAGCTGAGGGAACGCAACGAAGCACTTGACTGCCGGATTTATGCCCGCGCGGCTGCATCTGGGCTAGGGATCGACCGTTTCAACGATGCCACCTGGCAAAAGCTGGAGCGCGCCCTGGGACGCAGTATCCAAATTCCGGTAGATGCGCCGGACGCACAGAAACCGACACCAACCACACCCGCCACGCGGCGCGTGATCAGGAGCAGTTACCTATGACTTACACCATCGCACAGCGCGATGCCTTGCGACAGGCGATTGTGAGCGGCGTTCTACGCCTGTCTTATGACGGCAAGAATGTCGAATACCGTTCGATGGCCGAGCTGAAGGCCGCTCTTAACGAGGTGGAAGCCTCGCTGGCGCGTGACAGCGGCAAACCCCAGACCCGTCAAATCAAAATATACGCCGACAAGGATTTGTAAGTGAAATTGCTCTCTCGCATCAGCGCGGCGATGAAATTCGCCGCGACCGGACGGCTGTCTGCATCCGCATTTGAAGGCGCGATGCAAAACCGCCGTTTGATTGCCTGGAAAGCCACGCAGGAAAATATCAATTCCCTGCTGGCGTCAGGCGGGGACCTTCTCCGTGCGCGGGCGCGACAAATCGTGAGGTCAAATCCTTATGCCTCCAACGCTGCCGATAGTTTTGTTGCCAACGCTGTGGGTGCTGGGATTGTACCGTCAAGCCTACTGACCGATACGGTGCTGAAGGATGAATTGCAGCGCGTATGGCTGGCATGGACGGACGAAGCTGATGCCGATGATCTGACCGATTTCTACGGCCTGCAGGCAATGGCTGCGCGCGCCATGTTTGAAGCGGGTGAATGCTTTGTGCGTTTCCGCCCCCGTCGTCCGGAAGATGGTTTAACGGTACCACTCCAGCTTCAACTGCTGGAATCCGAACATCTGCCATTCGAGAAAAACGAAATCGGCACCAACGGAAACCAGATTCGCTGCGGCATCGAATTCGACAAGATCGGTCGGCGTGTTGCTTATCACTTTTATCGCAAGCACCCAGGCGATGCGACCGATCAAAGTAGTAAGGGCGAGATCGTGCGGGTTCCGGCCAGCGAGGTCTTGCATATTTACCGTCCGCAACGCCCTGGACAAATCCGTGGCGTGCCGTGGATTTCGCCTGCGCTGGTGAAGCTCTATCTGCTCGACCAGTACGATGATGCCGAGCTTGACCGCAAGAAGGTCGCCGCGCTGTTCGCGGGCTTCATCACCAAGAACGCGCCGGAAGACAATTTGCTGGGCGAAGGTGCGCCTGACGCGGCTGGTGCCGCCATTGCCGGATTGTCCCCTGGCACGATGCAGGTGCTGCTTCCTGGTGAAGATGTGAAATTTTCCTCCCCCGCCGATGTGGGCGGCTCCTATGAAATGTTCCAATACCGCACGCTTCTGGCAATCGCTGCCGCGCTTGGTGTGCCGTACACGAATGTCACGGGCGATTTAAAGGCCGCCAATTATTCCAGCATCCGCGCAGGCACGGTAGAATTCCGTCGCCGCATGGATCAGTTTCAACATGCGACGCTTATTTATCAGCTTTGCCGTCCAGTGTGGAAACGCTGGCTGGAAACCGCCGTATTATCCGGCGCGCTAAACTTCCCAGGCTTTGCCAGCGACCCCGTAAAATATGCGGCGGTTAAATGGATCACACCGAAATGGGAATGGGTCGATCCGCTTAAAGATCGGCAGGCCGAGAAGATCGCGCAGGAATGTGGTTGGAAAGCGCCAAGCGATATCATCGAAGCCGAGGGCTACGACGTGGATGAAACCTATCGCCGTATTGCCGCCGATCAAAAACGCGCGGAGGCGCTGGGTATTCGTCTTGGAAAGCCTGAAGCACAGCCTGCACCGACACCGGAGCCATTGCCCCAGGACGACGAAGAGAAACCGCAACCTGAAAAACCGGAAGAAGAAAATCCATGACCCTCCTGCCACACATTGCGGGGCGCGTGTTCGATGCGCCTCTTTTGATTGCCCGCGCCAAGCTGGACACCATCCTTGGGGTGCTTGTTCCTCGCCTGCGTGGTGAAAGCCTGCCGTTTGGTGCGAAGCCTGTCACCCGCGATTATGAAGTTGAAAACGGCATTGCTATCATTCCCGTGGTCGGCACTCTGGTGCGCCGGACAATCGGACTGGAAGCGCAGAGCGGTCTGATGAGCTACGGCCTGATTGCAGAACGGCTGGATGCTGCCCTGCAAGACAACGCCGTCAAAGCTATTTTGCTCGATATCGACAGCCCTGGCGGTGAAGCTGGTGGCGTTTTCGATCTGGCTGACAAGATTTTTTCCGCGCGCAAAGTCAAACCGATCTGGGCCATTGCCAACGACGAAGCATTTTCTGCTGCCTATGCCATCGCGGCTGCTGCGGATCGTATCTATCTCTCGCGCACGGGCGGCGTCGGTTCCATCGGTGTTATCGCCGTACATCTAGACCAGAGCGTGGCGGAAGCCGACGCGGGTTTGAAATACACCGCGATCTATGCAGGCGAACATAAGAACGATCTCTCGCCACATGAACCATTGAGTGATCCTGCCCGTGCGCAACTGCAGACGGAGGTGGATCGCGTTTATTCGCTCTTCACGGAAACGGTCGCGCGCATGCGCGGGCTTGAACTTGCCGCCATCAAGGAAACGGAGGCGGCGCTGTATTTCGGAGAGCAGTCGATGGCCGCAGGACTTGCAGACCGGATCGGGACGATGGGCGACGCCTTGTCCGATCTCACGAAGAAGATCGCCCGCCCACCAATTCTAACCAGCCAAACCCTGAAAAGAAAGGAAACACCAATGACGGAAAACACCCAACCCGCAGAGGACATGGATCCCGATATGGAATCCATTCCCGACCTTACGGCTTTAAAAGCCGATCTCAAGAAGGAAGCAACGACCGAAGCCATGGCCTATGTCGCGGAAGTCACCGAGCTGTGCCAGCTCGCGGGCGTATCGGACAAAGCTGCGGCCTTCATCACCAAGGCGGTTCCCGCCGCCGAGGTGCGCAAGGCACTGCTTGAAACCCGCGCCGCGCAAGCGGACGCGACGGCCATCGCTGGTCAAATCCCCGCCAATACCAATCCTACCACCAACGCAGAACCGAAGATCGACACGGCGGCGATCTACGCGGCCCGCAACAAGAAAGGAAAATAACCATGACTGAACTCACCGAAGAACAACACGCGGGCGAATTCATCGTGACGGAAGCCAATGGCAGCCTGTCGCGTGAATCTGCGACCATCCTGTCCGGCCAGAACCTTAAAGCGGGTCATGTGCTGGGCAAGGTTGCTGTCGGCACTGCAACGGGCGCAGCCGTCTCCGGCAATACCGGAAACGGCGCGATCAGCGCGGTCTCTGCAGGCGCAACTGCCAAAGCTGGCGTCTATGCGACAAACCTGATCGAGCCTGCTGCCAACGGCGGTACGTTCTCGGTCGAAGATCCGGATGGCGTCAACGTCGGCACGGCTGTGGTCGGCACGCCCTTCGCTGGGCCTGTCAACTTCACCATCGCTGATGGCGCAACCGATTTCGTGGCGGGCGACCGCTTTGCGATCACGGTGGCGGCTGGCTCCGGCAAATACAAGGAATATAACCCCGCCAACACGGATGGTTCGCAAACCGCCGTGGCCATTCTGTACGCTTCTGTGGATGCCACGGGCGGCGATACGGAGGGCGTGGTTATTGCCCGTCATGCCGAAGTCAATGCCGAAGAACTGATCTGGTTCTCCGGCGCGGACGCGAACCAGAAAGCTGCTGGCCTCGCACAACTGAAAACCTACGACATCATCGCGCGATAAACCCACTACGGCTCGAAGAAAATCACCCCCGTCTGATCAACAGGCGGGGGTTTTTCTTTGCTCTTACAACCTTGAAAGGACAACATCCATGCCTGCTCTCGATATTTTCAGCAACTCGGCATTTTCCGTCATTTCCCTGACGGACGCCATCAACAAGGTGCCTTTTGTACCTGGTCGGATCGGCCAACTCGGCCTGTTCGACGAGACGGGCATCGTCACCACCTCGGTCATGATCGAGGAACGCGAAGGAAGTCTCAATCTGATCGAAACGACTTCGCGCGGTTCTCCTGCGGCGCAAAACACGACAAACAAGCGTAAAGCCCGTTCGTTCATCGTGCCGCATGTGGCTCTTGAAGACACCATCCTCGCGGATGAAATCCAAAACCTTCGTGCCTTCGGTTCCGAAAGCCAGCTCGAAGGTATCCAGCAAACGGTGCAATTCCGCTTGGCGGAAATGTCCCGCAAGCACGATGCCACGCTGGAGCATTTGCGCGTCGGTGCCATCAAGGGACAAATCCTCGACGCGGACGGCAGCACCGTTCTTTACGACCTGTTCAACGAATTTGGCGTGACGCAATACACCGAGATCGACTTCGATCTCGACAATGCTTCGCCTGCCGAAGGCGCAGTTAAGAAGAAATGCCATGACGTCCGGCGCAAGATCGAAGATGAACTTGGCGCGCAGCCGTATGATCACATTCATGCGTTCTGCGGCTCGTCCTTCTTCGATGACCTGATCGCCCATAAGGAGGTCAAGGAAGCCTATGACCGCTATATGGACGGTTTGTTCCTGCGCCAAGGTCAGGCCCGCGGTTCCTTCGAATATGCGGGTATCGTGTTCGAAGAATATCGCGGCAAGGTTGGCACGGTGGATTACGCCGACAGCAACAAGGCGCACTTCTTCCCCGTCGGCGTGCCTGGGCTGTTCCGTCAGTACAACGCGCCTGCCGACTTCGTCGAGACGGTGAATACCCTCGGTCTGCCGCGCTACGCCAAGCAGGCCATCGACCAGGAGTTCGGTCGCTGGGTCAAGTTGCACACGCAGTCCAACCCGCTGCCGATCTGCACCCGCCCGAAAGTGTTGATCAAAGGCAAACGGACGTAAGGCCCATGGCTTTCTCCGGCATGATCGACCAGCTCTTTACGGATCCCGTATTGAGCAAGCCCGCCACCTATCTGGCATTTGGCACATCCACACCGTATCCGGTGCGGGTGATTCCAAAGCAGCCGGATACGGTGGTGGGATTCGGGGATGGGCAATTGCATGTCTCCACAACCCTGTTCGATGTGCGCAGCCTGGAAATTCCCGAACCCGCTGTCGGCGATCAAATCGTTTTCGACGGTATTACCTACGTTGTGCAATCCGAACCCAAAGCAGACCGTGAGCGCCTTGTGTGGACGCTCGATGTGAGGCCCGCATGAGACTGCAAGCCGCCATTCAAGGCAATTTGAAAGCCATGATGGCAGCCGAAGTCAAAGCCGCTGAAAAAGCCGTCAGCGGCGGCGTGCGTCAAGCCACGGACGGTTTGAAGAATGAATTGCGCGGCCAGGTGACAGGCGCTGGCCTTGGAGAACGCCTTGCCAAAACATGGCGCGGTGATCTTTATCCCAAGGGCGGTATGAGCATCAACGCTGCGGGATTTGTCTATACGAAAGCACCAGAGATTATTGGCGCTTTTGCCTATGGTGTGACCATCCGCAGCAAACAAGGACGGTTCCTGGCGATCCCGACCCCTTACGTGACCCGCCGCCAGAACAAGAAGATCACGCCCGCTGATTTTGCCGAGGCTGGCATTCCGCTCCGCTATGTGCCGCCGAAAGGTGGGCGACGCGTGGGATTACTGGTTGCTGATGATTTCCGTGTTACTAGCAAAGGCAAAGCGCGGGTTGCCAGTGACCGAGCGAAAAAGACCGGACGCGGTTTAACCACCGTCGTCATGTTTATCCTCGTGCCACAAGCGCAACTCAAGAAACGCTTCGATATCGACAGCGTTGCCAAAAAATGGATAGACCGTTTGCCGTCACTCGTCACTGCAAGCTGGCCCGATGAAAAGGAAGAGAAATGACCGATAGAGAATCAATCCTGCAGGCGCTGTTCGCGCTTTTGCAAACTATCCCCGATGCGACTATTCTGCGCAACGAGGCATTGCCTGAGAAGATACCGGACGGCGGGTTGATCATTTTGCGCGACGGCGATCCTGGCGAACTAGAAACGCTGTTGTCGCCGCTTTCCTATTACTGGCAGCACCGCGCGCTGGTGGAAGCTATTGTTCAGAAAGGCGATCAAGCCACACGCGATCTGGCATTGGATACACTCTACCGCAAGATCTCTTTAGCAATTGCCAGTGACCGCACGTTGGGAGGCCTGTGTGACCGCATCACGCCGCAAGCACCAGATAGTAATGTGCTGGCGGTCGAGGGATCACCACAGATCAAAGGCGCAATCATTCCCATTGAACTCATCTACGTCACAACCGATCCGCTTGGTTGATTTTTCTTCAACACTAAACAAAGGAGGTAAACATGGCTCGTGCATACGGCGCCAATGCCCAGCTATTGGGCAAATTCGAAACGGTGTATGGCACACCGCCATCGGGTAATTATATCAAATTCCCGTTCGTCTCGACCGATCTTGGTTCCGAACAGGGTTTAATTGCATCCGATTTGCTGGGTCAAGGCCGTGACCCGTCGCAGCCCATTCGTGATGTTATTCGCGTGGAAGGCAATGTGGTCGTGCCTGTCGATTTGCGCAATTTTGGCCACTGGCTTAAAGCGCTCTTGGGTGCGCCCACCACCACCGGTACGGGGCCTTATACGCATACTTTTGCCTCTGGTGCAGCGAGCCTGCCCAGCCTTGCGCTTGAAGTCGGTATGCCAGAAGTGCCGATCTTTTTCACGGAAGCGGGCGTGAGGGTGAATTCAGCGCAGTTCACCTTTGCCCGTTCAGGCGCAGCCAATGCCACGCTCAACTGTATTGCGCAAGGTGAAGCCGATGCTGGTGTGACAGGTGGTGGCACACCGACCACGGCATCACTCACGCGCTTTAATCAGTTTCAGGCATCAATCAAAAAGGACGGCGTGCAGCTCGGCAACATCACGGGGGCGCAATTGACCTACAGTAACAATCTGGAGCGGATTGAAACCATCCGTTCGGACGGCAAGATCGACGGCGCCGATCCGACCATCGCGGCGCTGACCGGAAATATCGAAGTCCGGTTTGCCGACACCACCCTGATCGATGCGGCCACCGACAATACACCGCTGGAATTGGCCTTCGCCTATACCATCGATGCCGATAAATCTCTGACCTTCACAGCGCACGAGGTTTATTTGCCAAAACCAAAACTGGCAATCTCTGGCCCTGGCGGCGTTCAAGCCACCTTTGACTGGCAAGCGGCGAAGGCAACCGCGCCTGCGCGCATGTTGACTGTTGTCCTCAAAAACGATGTAGCGAGCTACGCATGATTACCTTGAACCTGAAACGAGAGAACTTCTGGCTTGATCTGATTTCCGGCGTGCGCGTACATGTGCGTCCGGCATCCACCGCTCTTGTTATGGCCGCGCGCGTCGAAGCCTTGAAAGCAGAAGCTGAACCCGCTCTGCGCAGCACAGCGCTGATCAAACGATTAGCGCAACTGGCCATCGTCGAATGGGACGGTGTCGGCGGCGAAGACGGTAAACCACTTCCCGTCACGCCGGAGGGTGTATTGGCTCTTATGGATTTGTGGCCGATTGCCGAAGCTTTCGAGCGTCTTTATCTCGGCCCTGCGCTTTTTCTGGAACAGGAAAAAAACGGCTAACGGCTCGTTGCCGCTGGCATTTTGGCGGCGGGCCGGATTACTGCGCTTCATGTGAAGATGCTGGCTTGCCCTGTGCGCGAGGTGAGCCGAACGCAGACGGTGAGCTTTGCCCATACCGCCAGCATGAACCGCAAAGCATGGAAGGGTGGCAAGCCTGGGATTTGGCGCTCCGTTGCGGCGGGCAATTGCGCCTCAGCCAAATGGTCGCCATCGGCATGGATTTTTCGGCGGCACTGCAAGTTGCGGCATCGCTCGGTCATGACCGATGTGCCACAGCAGAATTCTTATCCGCTATCGAAGCGGGTATGACCAGTGCTTTTAATGAGAAACTATCAAGTGAGATGAAAAACCGATGACTGTGCGTAATCTTGCCATTCGCTTAAGCGTGACCGAAGGCGGCAAGGTCAAGGCGGAGCTGCGCGATATTGGCGATAGCGGTGAAAAATCGCTCAAGAAAATCGAGCTTGCGGGCAAACCTGCCTCGCGTTCACTGCTCGCAATCAATGCCGCTGCCAATGATGTCAAAGGGTCAGTCTCTGGCTTAACTAATAATCTGGGGCCGCTTGGCTCGGCTTTATCCGCCATTGGCCCCACGGGTCTGGCTGTCGGGGCAGCTTTGGCCGTTGTGACGCTGGGATTAAAAGCCGCTTTACAAAATGCGGCAGAGGCTGAGCAGTCCTTTAATCGGCTTTCGGCAGTGCTAAAAGCCACAGGCAATTCATCGGGACTATCAGGCAAACAAATCGCTGGCTTTGCCGATGAGATTGAAGCATCAACTTTGGCCACCGCCGAACAGGTGCAGAATGCAGCAGGCGTGTTGGCAACCTTTCGCTCGGTTGCAGGCGATACCTTCACCCGCACCTTAACGCTGGCGCAGGATATGTCCGCCGTGTTCGGGCAGGATTTAAGCTCATCCGTCACCCAGCTGGGTAAAGCCCTTGAAAACCCAACCGAAGGCTTATCAGCTCTGCGCCGTGTCGGGATCAGCTTTACCCAAACCCAGCGTGATCTGATTGACGGGTTTGTCGAAGCTGGTCAGCAGGCCGAAGCCCAGCGGGTTATTCTCGATGCGCTGGAACAGCAAGTGGGTGGCGCGGGGGCAGCAGAAGCCACAGGGTTGATCGGCGCCACCAACCGTTTATCCGATGCCTGGGGCAATCTGCTCGAAGATATCGGTCAGACAGGCATTGTGGCAGGCACCGCGCAAGGGGCACTAAACGGGCTGTCGTCAGTGCTGGAAGGCATGCGCAATCTCCTCAAAGAAGATTCTGTGGGCAAACAGCTGGTGGATGCTCGTCTTAAGCTGCAGGAACAAGAAGAGCGTTTATCGCGCCTGCAAAACTTCAAAACCATTCCTGGCGGCGGCATTAATTTAGGCCGAATGATTGAGCGGCAGGAAGGCCGCGTTGCTGATCTGCGGTCTGAGGTTGAAAAACTCATCGGCCAAGCACGGGCGGAAGCGCAGGCCTTTGAAGCGGAGCAGAAAAAGCTGCAGGTCGCGCAAGAACAAGTAGCGCGTGATCGCCGCGCCGAGCTTCTGAGCGGTGAGCGTAAAAAGTTGGATCAGGCAGTTGATAAACTCGCAACCGATCCGGCTGATCGTATTGCCAAAGTCAATAAAGAGCTTGAAACCACCAGGCAGCGCATCGAAGCCTTGCGGGAAAAAGACGGCAGCAATGCGGACACGGTAAATACTGCCATTAAAAAAGCCGAAGATATTGCCCGCCGTCAGATTGAAGCGATTGAAAAGCCCGCCCGTGATGCCGCCACCCGTGTCATGGAATCTAACAGTAAGGTGATCGATGATCTGCAGCGGCAAATGATAGGCATGGGTAATAAACGCCAAGCCTTTATGGATCAGGCGGTGGGGCGATTATCCAAAGATGCGAGTGAAGCGCAGCGGGCTGAGACCCGCAAATTAGCGGCGCAGATTTTTGATAGTCAGGCTTATTCCGAAGCGCAAAAAGTCGTCGAAGATCTGAATAACCAACTTGGTCGCCTGACCGATAAACGGGCAGCGTTCATTCAGGATGCTGTTGGCCGCTTGTCGGATAATTCAACTTCTGCGCAGCGTGCTGAAGTCGAAAAACTAGCCGCTGCTCTTTACGACCAGGGTGAAGCACAGCAAAAACTGAACAGACTTCAGCAAGACGGCGAACAGGTCACCAACGCCACACGAACAGCAACGGAATCTTATAACGCCGAGCTGGAACGCCTGAAAAATCTGCTCGACGCAGGGGCGATCAGTCAAGAAACCTATAACCGCGCCGTTGCCAATGCTGAGAAACAACAGCTTGATGCCCGTAAGGATGCTGAAGCCGGAGCCTTGCGGGCGTTCCGCAACTACCGTGAACTGGCCGAAGATGCAGCTTCAGCCGTGGAGCGTGCTTTTACGGACGGTATGAAAGCCACTGAAGATGCGATTGTAGATTTTGTGACCTCTGGCGGTAAAAGCCTGCAAAGCCTGGGCGACATGGCGAATTCTATCGTGGCCGATATCACCCGCATGGCGGTGCAGAAATCCATAACTGGGCCGCTCTTTAATATGATTGGCGGCAGTATCGGTGGCGGTGGTTTTTTCGACAGTATCCTGGGCAGTATTTTTCATGAGGGTGGTGAGGTTGGCGGATCCGCACCGCAACGCCGTGTGCCTGCCTATGTATTTGCCAGTGCGCCGCGCTATCATTCAGGCGGAGTGGCGGGGCTCAAGCCTGGGG
>DIHF01000039.1:0-36579 GCA_002420015.1 Micavibrio sp. UBA5703 | reverse complement strand
CATTCAGGCGGAGTGGCGGGTCTCAAGCCTGGGGAGATCCCTGCAATTTTAGAACGCGGTGAAGTGGTGCTGCCCAAAGATGGCGCGCGGCTGGGATCAAGCGTCAACGTTGTCATGAATATTTCTACGCCCGATGCCAGCAGCTTCCGCATGAGCCAATCGCAAATCACGGCTGAAGCGGCGCGCGGCATTCAGCGTGCACGGAGAAATCTGTAATGTCCTTCCATGAAGTTCGTTTCCCCGATGATATTGCCTATGGGGCAACGGGCGGGCCGGAGTTTGCGACAAGCGTTGTCGCCACGGCCTCCGGCTATGAACAGCGTAATATCAACTGGTCGGCAGCGCGTGGGCGTTGGGATGTGGCTTCCGGTTTAAAGAAGCAGACGCAGCTCGACACCCTAATCGCTTTTTTCCGCGCACGCAAAGGTCGTGCCTATGGGTTTCGGTTCAAAGATTGGACGGATTTTAAGGCAACGGGTCAGGCGCTGGGCAGTGGGAACGGCACGCTTAAGACCTTCCAACTGATCCGCACTTATTCATCGGGCGGCAATACGGACGTGCGCACGATTACCAAGCCCGTCGCGGGCACCGTGAAAGTTTATCTGGCAGGCGTTCAGCAGACTTCCGGCTGGTCAGTCAATACCGCAACAGGCGTGATTACTTTTAACAACGCTCCAGGAAACGACGTGGCCGTGTCCGCCGATTACGAATTCGACGTGCCTGTGCGGTTTGACACCGACCGCATGGCCGTCACCATTGAACAAATCAACCTTCATCAATGGTCGGGCATTCCGATTATCGAGATCCGTATATGAAATCAGCATCTTCACAACTCGCCGCGCATATTAGCGGCGTGACAACAACGCTTGCCACCTGCTGGAAAGTCACGCGCCGTGATGGAGCCGTGTTTGGCTTTACGGATTTTGACAAGGATTTGACGGTGGATAGCCTGCTGTATCAGGCACGCTCCGGCTATACGCGCTCGGCCATTCATACGATTGCCAACCTCGCGGTCGACAATCTCGACATCGAAAGCGCAATAGATAGTGAAACCTTAAGCGCTGCTGATTTGCGTGCTGGGGTCTGGGACGGCGCGACGGTCGAGATATTCCTCGTCAACTGGGCGAACCTTGCCAACGGAAAAATTATCCTCAAACGCGGTACCATCGGTGAAGTGGAACTCAAAGACACCGTGTTTCGCGCTGAAATGCGGGGACTTTCGCAAGCCTTGTCACAACAGATCGTGGAGCTTTACACACCCGATTGCCGCGCCGATCTCGGTGATGCACGCTGCAAGGTTAATCTATCCGCGCTCACCGTCACGGGTGCGATTACCGCAGTAACTGACAGACGAGGCTTTACAGACACATCGCGTACCGAACCCGTGAATTACTGGAACGGTGGTTTGCTGACCTGGACGAGTGGCTCAAATTTGGGCCGCAAGATGGAGGTTAAATCCTTTACGAGTGGTGGAATATTTACACTGTTCTTGCCCATGCCGAGTGAAGTGACTGTGGGCGATACTTACAGTCTGCGCCCAGGCTGCGACAAGAAATTCTCCACCTGCAAAGACAGGTACAACAATGTCAAAAACTTCAGGGGCGAGCCGAACGTCCCTGGCAACGATCAGGTTCTGGCTTATCCCGATGGCAAATAAACTGACCCGCATGGACGTGGTGCTTGAAGCCCGCGAATGGCTTGGCACGCCCTTTAAGCATCAAGGTGCGCTCAAAGGTGTGGCGTGCGATTGCATCGGCCTCATTAAGGCCATCGGCATGCAGCATGGGTTGATGGACTATGATCCCAATTCTTCTGAGGCACTCTCTTACGCTAATTATTCCATGATGCCGGACAGTCGCCGCATGCGCGAAGCCCTAAGCCGTTGGTTTGTGTCTATTCCTGTTACTGAGGCGCAAATCGCCGATTTTTATTTCATGGCCTGGGGGCGTGAGCCGCAGCATGTTGCCCTCATCACTGACCACGGCATCATCCACAGCTATTCTGGCGTTGGTAAAGTTGTCGAACACAGTCTTGATGAACGCTGGCAGCAGCGTATCGCTGCCGCTTACCGCTTTCCATATTTTGTGGAGGGCGCGTAATGGCTGTTCTGGCTTTAGGAGTAGTTGGATCGGCTCTCGGCTCTGCTATCGGGATTGGCGCATCCGCTGGATGGCTCGGCGGTGTGATGCTCGGCAATCTCTTGTTCGGTGGCGGCAAGGGGCAAAATATCGAAGGCCCACGCATTGATGATCTCTCGGTGCAGACATCCACCTATGGCGCGCCAATCCCGCTGGTCTATGGCACGATGCGGATTTCTGGCAACGTCATCTGGTCAACACCGCTCAAAGAAACCCGTACTGTCAAGAAAAGCAGTGGCGGTAAGGGCGGCGGCAAGAAATCCTCGCAAACCACCTATAGCTATTCCGTCTCTTTTGCGGTGGGTTTATGTGTTGGCCCCGTGGCAACAGTGCGGCGCATCTGGGCGGATACCAAGGTGATTTATGATGCGACTGCTGGCAACACGCAGGCCACCGAAAAATATCCTGGCATTATCCGCATTCATCGCGGGGAAGAAAATCAAGAACCCGATAGCACGATTGAAATGCATCTCGGCGCTGGTAATGTGCCTGCCTTTCGGGGGCTATGTTATCTCGTCTTTACCGATTTACAGCTCAAAGATTTTGCCAACCGCATCCCCAATATCAGCGCCGAAGTAGTGGCGAACGGCGATATGGTCAGCGATGCGCTGATTTTACCGCCCGCCACCACCATGACCAAGGAAGGCGGTGTGCTCGATCAAGCGCGGGGCACGTTGATTGGCACAGGCTCTGATCATGTTTATAAATATGATGTGGTCAATAACCGCCTTGTTCTGCAGCGCGGGTTGGCAGACCCGAACTGGTCTGGTGCCTTTCCAGGAGCGAATGATGTGTATGGTGATGTCTGCGGGATTGATAGCCAGGGCTATTATTACCATGCGGCGGATGCCTATGCGGTCAGTATGCGCCTCATTAAGCGTCACCCCGATACGCTGGGGATTGTGGCTCTGACCAGCCCCAAAGTGCCGTTCAGCGTGAACGGGATTGTGCGGCGGGATAAGATATTCTGCTATGGCTCGCGCCGTGTTTACAATACCAGCCTGCAGGAGATTGCTGATCTATCAGATTATTTCCCCTCCGTCACGTTTGGCGGGCCACTATGCGATGACCCGAATGGCAATTACTGGCAAGTGACGGGGAATTTTGTCCGCCGTTA
This sequence comes from Micavibrio sp. UBA5703, assembly GCA_002420015.1. Lineage (GTDB taxonomy): Bacteria > Pseudomonadota > Alphaproteobacteria > Micavibrionales > Micavibrionaceae > UBA5701. The sequence goes on along the minus strand of DIHF01000039.1, from coordinate 33,324 downwards.
TACCCCAAGTGCCTTTGGCGCTGGTAGTGTAACGGAATGGAGCAGCACCCTTTGGACGGGCGGCGAGCTGCCCCGCACGGTGTTTTGGGATGATTTTACGGGGCATATTTATTTCACACTGGGCATGGCGAAGCGCGTCATCAAATGGCACCCCGAGAACGGCTATGTGGCGCATGTGGATGGCGTCGCCATTCCTGCTGGGTTTGGCTATCAGTCTGATTCCAACCTGCCGATTAATGGCAAATTCTGGTCAGCGGCGAGTTTTGAGGCCACGCTCGTGGATCTGGTGGCAATGCGTCTTGAGCGGAGCATTGATCTTATTCCGTTTCGCCCCAGCAGTGCCACGCATTATGGCGGTGCCTATGAGAAATTCACCCATTCCGCCGTGATCATGACCAATGACGGGCAGATCAAATATCCGCTCGAACGCTACGGCAATGATGCGGTGGCCTTATCGGGTGCGCTCTCGGACATCTGCCAAAAAGCAGGCATGGCACCCACGAGCTTGATCACCAGTGCTGTGAGCCAGTCCTTGCGTGGCTATGTGGTGAGCCGCCGCATGGCTGCCCGTGAAGCGCTGGAGCCACTCCTTGGCACCTATTTTATTGATGCGGTAGAAACGGACGGGATTTTACGCTTTGTGCCGCGCGGGGGCGTGAGTATTGCCAGTATCCCGCGCGATGATCTGGGTGCCAGTGATAGCGGCCAGGATGAGATGGTGCGTCTTTCAGAAAGCCGTGTGCAGGATGTGGAATTGCCGCAGCGGCTTGATATCGTGCATGTCGACCCAACCCGTGATCACCAGCCAAACACGCAGCATGCTTCGCGTATCAATGATGCGATCATCACCCGTGAAAAACAGACACGGGAAATCTCTATCTCTCTGACGCCCGATGAAGCGAAGCAAATCGCTGAGCGCACGCTGTATAACGCTTGGGTGGAGCGTAACCAGTATAAGTTTTCACTCCCACCTAAATGGCTGCGGCTTGATCCAACCGATATCATCACGCTGAATACCGAAGATGCCACGCTCAAAGTCCGCCTCAACAGGGTGGATTTTGGCGGGAATAATGTTCTCTCAATCGAGGCAGTGGCGGAGGATGAGATTGTTTATCTCTCAACCGCCGCTGGTGCCGGTGGTGGTCTGCCCGCCATTCCGATTGCGATCACTGGCCCAACGCCGCTCTTCCTCATGGATCTGCCGATGCTGCGCTATGAGGATGATACGTTGGGGGTTTATTACGCCTTTGGCTTTCGGGATAATACCGTATCTGGGGCCTCTATGTATCGCTCACCTGATGAGCTGGCCTGGGAAGTGCTGGGTACGGGTAATGACGGCCCGACCTTTGGCTGGGCAGCCACCGTGTTACCGAACGTCGCCAGCCCCTATGTTTGGGATGAAGCGGGCAAAGTGCAGATTGCGCTTACCCAAGGCACGCTGGATAGCAAAACCACGCTGGAGGTATTGAACTGGGCAAACATCGCACTTTTGGGGGATGAGATCATCCAGTGGCGCAATGCTGATGTTCTTGCGAGCGGCCTTTATGAATTATCAGGATTGTTGCGCGGTCGGCGCGGCACCGAATGGGCTACTGGATCGCATGTGATTGGCGAGCGGTTCATCCTGCTATCCGATGATGGGGTTTATCGTGCGCCGCTGCCGATGACCGAGATTAACCGCACCGCCTATTACAAAGGCATTGCTGATGGCGGGAATTGGGATGATGCGCCGTCGAATATTCTGGTGTTCAAAGGCAATAGCCTGCGCTGTTTTGCGCCTGTGCAGGTCAAAGGCGCGCGCGATGGAGCTGGGAATCTCACGATATCCTGGAAACGCCGCACGCGCTGGTACGGCGAATGGCAGGACGGTGTGGACGCACCACTTTTTGAAGCTGCTGAGAGTTACGAGATTGAAATCTTAAGCGGCAGCACCATCAAACGCACGCTGACCAGCACCACGCCGAGCCTTGTTTATTCTGCCGCTGATCAAGTCGCGGATTTTGGCGCGTCTCAAGGAAATGTAAGCGTCACTATCTATCAAATGAATTCTGTTATCGGGCGCGGACGCGGCGCATCGGCCACAATTTAAGGAACAAGCATGACCATAACACCCAATCTTTTGATTGATCACATCGCGGCCAATCAGGCGCAAAAAGAAGTGACAGCCAATGCCGCTTTTGATGCGCTCGATAAAGCCTTGTGTCAGCAAACGAGTATTGCTCTCGCTGATGCCAACCTCACCGTGACCGATGCACAAATGCTCGGCGCGATGGTCTTGCGCTTTACGGGGGCTTTGACGGCCATTCGCACGATCACCATTCCCACCCGCAATAAGCTGATCGTGATTGAAAATGCCACGACTGGCGGTTTTGCACTGGCGGTCAAAACCCCTGCAGGTGTTGCGATTAACTTTAATGTTGGTGATCGCAAGCTGCTTTATTGCGATGGCACATCCTTGCAAATTGTCTCTGAAGCTGCGGCAGCATCCAGCATCCCTTACGATATTGGCGGCACGCTGGGCGGCATTCCTGTCGGTGGTTCGATCATCCTGCGTTACCCATTGCCCCGCGCGGTGCGGTTTCCCGCTGGACTTGCGGGTAGTCAGGGTGTGGCGGGCACGGCCTCAGGGGCTACAGCCACATTTTCTATCCGCAAGAACGGAACACAATTCGCCACCATGCAATTTGCTGCTGGTATCAGCACGGCGACATTTACAGCGGCAACGGTAACAGATTTTGCAGCGGGTGATGTGCTAACCATTCTTGCCCCCAATCCCGCCGATAGCACGCTGGCCGATATCGGTTTTTCACTCGCCGCCAGCAGACTTTAAGGAGAACATCATGGCACTACGTTTTATCGATGGGTTTGAGCATTACACCATCCCCGCTGACTTGTCGCAAAAATGGACAAGCTATAATCAGGCAACAACATCCACACCCTTTGGCAGCACCACAGGGCGGCGGGCCGATTCAAACGCGCTGCGCATCCGCAATGATCAGGATTGGGTGTCGATTACACTTGATAACCAAAGCACCTGGATTGTTGGCTTTGCCATGTATCTGTTTGGGAACGAGACAGGCGATGTCGTGCGCTTTTTTGATAATGAAAACGCGACGCAATGTTATGTGAGTGTCACATCAGGCGGCATCATTCAGCTTTATCGCGGCACCACGCTTTTGGCCTCTAGCAGCAACGCTATCCCAAATGGTAGTTGGAATTTTATTGAAACACGTCTCAGTATCGCCAATTCTGGCGGCGTATTCGAAGTGCGGGTAAATGAACAGGTTTGGCTCTCTTTCACGGGCGATACTCAGCAATCGACTACGCTCTCGACCGCCAACCGCATTCTGCTTTATGGGCGGGATGTGCATGTGGCTTATGATGATCTTTATATTTGCGATGGCACAGGCAGCACCAATAACACGTATCTTGGCGATGTCCGGATTGATACGGTGCGCCCGAACGCTCCAGGGGCGAGTGCTAATTTCAGCCGTCAAGGTGGTGCCGCGAATTGGGAGAATGTGGATGACACCTTAACCGATGCCGATAGCAGTTATAATTTCAGCAACACGGTGGGGCATAAGGACTGTTTTGATTGCGCCAACCTGCCCAGTATCACGGGTACGATTTTTGGCCTACAGGTGTCACTCGCCGCCCGTAAGGATGATGCGGGATCCCGCATCCTGCGTGTTTTGACCCGCGTTGCCAGCACAGATTATGAAGGCGGCGATCTGGCACCTGGCACAGATTATCGTTTCTTTCGGCAGATTTGGGAACAAAACCCCAATACTGCTGCCGCTTGGACGGAAACCCAAATCAACGCCGCTGAATTCGGCTATAAGGTGCAAGCCTAATGCCTAAGCTCTATCTCTCTAAATCAGGCAGCGGGTACACACCCGCGACTATTCGCGGCACCTGGGATAAAACATCCGATCATGTTGTGCGCGGCATGCACAGCCTGCAAGATTTGCCAGGGCTGGGTGCACCGATTTCTGTTTCTTCGGTTGAGACATCGGCCACAACAGATTACGAGAATCTACTCTTGCGCGGGGTCTCGGCACCGCTGGCGGCGGATCACAATTTTGCAGGCACGCTCAACCTGATGCTAGGTACGCAGGAATCGGCAACCGATGCCGATATGGCCTATTTTATTCATGTGTTTATCACGCAGGGGGATACTGACAATCTGCGCGGCACGCTGCTCGCCAATTACGCTGACCCGAACACGAATGAGTGGAGCACAACGGCGGGAGGCCGTGCGCTATCCTCCACCCGCACGCTCACCGCCGTATCGGCCTTGGCGGGAGATCGTATCGTCGCAGAAATCGGCTACCGCGCCCGCAATACCGTCAGCTCCAGCCGCACGGGCACGCTCTGGCATGGCGGTAATGGGACGGATCTCACAAGCGGTGGCAACCCCGCCACTGGCATCGGGTTTCTCGATTTTTCGGACGCTTTTACGCTGGTGAATAACCCAACCGCACGCCTTAGCCAGCTGGTGGTTGAAAGCCTGCGCAGGCCATCAGCACCCAATGCGCTGGTCACGCAAATGCCCGTGGAAGTCGTGCGCCGTCCTACCGCCGCCAATCTACGCCTTAGCCAGATGGCGGTGGAGGTTATTCGCCGCAACGGCACACCGCAGGCAAGCGGCAGCCAGCGCGGCATGCTGATCATCGTCGCTGGATAGAGAGGAATTCATGAACCCCAAGAATTTTCAACCTGCTTTCACTGAGCGGGAACAGGAGAACACGCCCATGACCGAGCCAGAATATTTTCGCGCCATCGGCAGGCTGGAAGCCCAAGTCCAAGCCTTAACCGCCGCCATCACCGACATGAAAACTAAGGTGGACAGCATGGACACCAAACTCGCCGATCTCGACCGCATGGCACATCGTTGGAAAGGCGGCTTTGCGGTGGTGCTGGCGCTTGGCGCAATGATCGGCGTGGTTTTGGATCAGATCTCACGCCTTTTCATTATTCGCCCCTGATTTTTAACCCAAAAAGGAGAAGACCATGACGACTACCCAAACTGGCCGCACCCCGCGCGGTATTCGCAATCATAACCCTGGTAATATCCGCCGCAACTCAGACCCATGGCAGGGCTTGGCCGAACGCCAGGGCGATGTGGAGTTTTTTACCTTCAAATCGCCCATCTATGGCATTCGGGCATTAGCGCGCACGCTCATCACTTATCAGGACAAACATGACCTGCGCACCATTCGCCAGATTATCGGGCGCTGGGCACCGCCTGTTGAGAACAACACCAACGCCTATGTGCGGGCGGTGGCAGAAGCCACCGATCTCGATGCGGATCAAATGCTCGATCTGCATGATTTCGATTATCTGTTTCCGCTCACCAAAGCCATCATCAAACATGAAAACGGCCAGCAGCCTTATACCGACGCCCAAATCACCAAGGCGCTGGTGCTGGCGGGTGTGGAGCCAGAAGCCCCCAGCCTACAAAAAACACGCACCGTCAAGGGCGGACAGGCCGCAACAGCCGCCACCGCAGGCGTAGGGGTGATCGAAGCCGTGCAGCAGACACTTGATCCCGCCCGTGATGCCCTGATGGGGCTGGCACCATATCTGGAGGTGGCTAAATGGCTGCTGTTGGCCGTTACGCTCGTGGGTATCGGCGTCATGCTCTGGGCGCGGATCGATGATCACCGCAAGGGGCTGCGCTGATGTGGCTCATCATCAAAAGCTGGGTGTCCAGCAACGCGCTGCGCCTTATCGGATGGGGCGTAGCAGGGCTTACAGTGCTGACCGTCCTGCTTGGCGCAAGGCAGGCAGGTCGCAACGCCGAGCGCGTCGATCAACTCAAACAAATTTTGGAGGTAAAAGATGCCCAACTTCGTGCCACGCTGGATGCTCCCCGTACTCGCGGCGAGCTTGTTGACCGCCTGCGCAGGGGTAAATTCTAACCCCATCACAGCCTGCCCACCGATCAAGGAATACAGCCGCGAATTTCAACGTAAACTGGCGGATGAGATTGAGGCCGCATCTCCAAGCGCAGCATTTATAATTATGCTACAAGATTATCAATCATTAAGGCTGCTTTTAAAATCATGTAGCTAAACCTTAAATTGATTTTATTAATGTTGAGTATTAAGTTCCTTAGCGCTTTGTTTTATGATCTTTGCAGCGCTGTTAATGAATAAACACGCCATAATTCCAGCAACCAAAAGGTCAGGCCAACCCGTTCCTGTTCCGAAAACCCCGAGCGCAGCCAGCATAACGGCTACGTTGCCAATGGCGTCATTTCGGGAGCAAAGCCAGACCGAGCGCACGTTTGCATCCCCATCGCGCCAGCGCATCAAAATCAGGACACTTGCCACGTTCGCCAGCAAGGCCATAAATCCGATGGCGCCCATGATCTCTGCTTTTGGAGTTTCAATAAAGAAAACATCATAGATAGTGCTGCCCATAACCCACAGCCCCATGAGCAAAAGGCTAATACCTTTTGCCATGGCGGCGAGTGAGCGGACACGCAAGGCTTTGCCAATCACAATCAAACTGATCGTGTAAGTGATCCCATCCGCAAAGAAATCCAGAGCATCAGCCATCAGGGCTTGCGACCCTGATATATGACCCGCGATCATCTCAACTCCGAACATCAGGAAGTTGATTGCGATGACAAATAGTAGGGCTCGCCTGAATTTAGGATCGGAACCATCAAAGCCTATGTCGTGTCCACAGTGTGCACCCATAATTTGTCTTTCCTAAGTCTTGCTTAAGGCTCCATATTTTCAACAGTCGGATAAAGGGATTGCACCAACCCCTTTTGACTCTCCAGAAGATCAAGGGCCTCTGTCGCGCCCGCCGAGTTTTTATCTTCGGCAGCGTGGTGGAAGCGATCAACAGTTTTTGTTAGCTGATCAAGTGCCTGGGTCAGTTTTTCACCGTTTTCCTCTTTGACGGCTTGCGGGTGATCGTGAAGAGCGGAAACTGCGGCCACCAGTTTTTCTCCATCTTCATGTAACATATCCGTGTTGTTGTCTTTTAATGCCTGGCGCGCAGACGCAATTGTTTCATCAATCATCGTCCATGCTGCATCGACAGTTTCCGGTTTTGTGACTGTAAAATGTGGCTTCTCGTCATGACCATGACCATCACTATGCGCTTCTGTGGCTTCATGCATGTGCCCGGCTTCAGCACTGTGATCATGGCCTTCCTCTGCATAAACAGGCGTGCCCAAGGCGACAAAGGCGATACCTGCAAGTAATAGTGTTCTAAATGGCTTCATAGTTTTCCTCCTTTTTGGGTTTTGAGAACAGTTTGTAAAGCGCGGGCAGGACAATCAGCGTCAGCAACGTCGCGGTAATCAGCCCGCCGATGACGACAGTGGCCAGCGGCTTTTGCACTTCTGCGCCCGTACCTGTCGCCAGAGCCATTGGCACGAAGCCGAGAGAGGCTACAAGTGCGGTCATAAGAACAGGACGAAGGCGGGTTAAAGCCCCCTCGACAATTGCTTCTTGTGTTTGTAAACCTTGTTTTACAAGATCATTGATATAGGTAATCATCACCAAACCGTTCAGCACGGCGATACCAGAGAGCGCGATAAAGCCCACCGCCGCCGGTATCGAAAACGGCATATCACGCAGGAACAGCGTGAGGATGCCGCCGGAGATTGCGAGCGGTACGCCGCTAAACACGAGCAACGCCTGTTTCGCTGACCCCAATGCCGTAAACAGCATCATGAAGATCAGAAAGAAACAGGCTGGCACGACAATCATCAAGCGGCTTTGCGCGGCCTGAAGATTCTCAAACTGACCGCCCCAATCGAGCCATAGGCCTGGCGGGATTTTGGTCTGTTTGTCGAGCGCAGTCTGCGCTTCCATCACGAACGATCCTATATCGCGGCCCCGCACGTTGGCTTGTACGACCACGCGCCGCTTGCCATTTTCACGGCTGATCTGATTTGGCCCTTCAGATAGGCGGAACGTCGCCACTTCTTTCAAAGGTACGAACGCACCACTTTCTCCGTCTTCATGAGGTACAGGGACGGGAAGGTTTTCGAGGGCGGGAATATCCTGTCGCACCACATCCGGCAGACGCACCACGATAGGGAAACGCTTGTCCCCTTCGAACACAAGACCCGCCTCCTTGCCGCCGACCGCCGCTGACACGAGATCAAGAATATCTCCGGTATTAAGGCCGTAACGGGCAATCGCATCCTTATTCAGATCGATATCAAGCATGGGCAGGCCTGTAGTCTGCTCGACCTTCACATCCGCAGCACCCTCAATACTACGAAGGACGCTGGCGATCTTGTTGGCCGTATCGGTCATCGTTTCAAAATCATCTCCATAAACCTTGACAGCCACATCACTGCGGACGCCGGAGATCAGTTCATTAAAGCGCATCTGGATCGGCTGGGTGTATTCGTAGTTATTTCCTGGTACCTGCCCAACGGCTTTAGCCAGCTTTTCGATGAACTCAGGTTTATCCATCGACTGATCCGGCCATTCATCATGCGGCTTTAGGATGACGAACGTATCGGAGACGTTGGGGGGCATAGGGTCAGCTGCCATTTCTGCCGTACCTGTTTTAGAATAGACAAACGCGACTTCCGGCAAGGCGCTGATCGCTCTTTCGACCTGAAGCTGCATCGCCGTTGACTCTGAAATTCCCGTACTGGGAATCCGCATGGCATGCATGGCAATGTCTTTTTCATCCAACGATGGGATAAATTCCTGCCCCAGACGGCTTCCCACAAACAGGGAAAAAACGAAGAAAATCACGGCAGCGATCACGACAATTTTAGGCTTATCAAGCGCCCAGTTTAGCATCGGTGCGTAACCCGATTTCGCCTTGGAAATGATCCTGCTTTCCTTTTCTTCAACCTTACCTGTGATACACATGGCAATCATGGCTGGAACGAAGGTAATTGAGAGGATGAAAGCGGCAATAAGGGCGATAATTACCGTCATCGCCATGGGCTCGAACATTTTACCTTCTACACCCGTAAAGGTCAGAAGCGGCAGATAGACCGTTATAATAATCATCTGTCCGAACACGGCAGGCTGGATCATCTGGCGGCTAGCTTCCATGACTTCATGCATGCGTTCCTGCAAGGTCAATAATCGACCTTCATGATGCTGCCTTTCAGCCAGGCGACGTAAGCAGTTTTCTGTGACGATGACAGCTCCGTCCACAATCAGTCCAAAATCCAGAGCGCCCATACTCATCAGGTTCGCGCTAATTCCTGCCTTTAGCATTCCGCTTGCGGTCATCATCATCGCGATAGGAATCACAAGAGCCGTAATCAAGGCGGCCCGGATGTTGCCGAGCAACAGGAACAAGATGACAACGACCAGCAGTGCGCCTTCGCCAAGATTTTTCTGCACCGTGTGGATTGTGGCATTCACCAGCTTTGTACGGTTCAAAACGGTTTTAGCTTTGATGCCTTCCGGCAGGGATTTATTGATCTCAGCCAGTTTCATATCGACAGCATTTGAAACAGTTCGACTATTCTCGCCTTTCAGCATCATCGCCGTACCGACCACAACTTCATGGCCGTTTTCACTGGCGCTGCCTGTGCGAAGCTCTTTCCCCAGCGCAACTGTTGCCACATCTTTCATGTAGAGCGGAACACCTCCACGGGTGGATAATACGACATTGGCAATCTGATCGACCGTTTCTAACCGCCCGTCAGCTCGAACAACATAGGATTCGCCCTTTTGTTCTAAAAAGCCCGCGCCCGTACTGGCGTTATTACGCTCAAGGGCTTCGATAACATCGGAGAATGTGAGGCCAACAGCGGCCAGTTTCTGAGGATCAGGTTGCACATGATATTGCTGGGCGTACCCACCAATAGCATCAACTTCAGCAACACCTTTGACTGTTTTAAGCTGCGGCCTGATAATCCAGTCCTGCACAGTGCGCAGATACATGGCTTTTTCAAAGTCCGACTTTAGAACACGGCCCTCTGGCGTGTTGTATTCCGCTTCAGGATTTTCGTATTCAACCGTCCACATATAAATTTCGCCAAGACCTGTGGAGATCGGACCCATCTGGGGTTCTGCGCCTTCTGGCAAGTCCTCTTTGGCCTGAGCCAGTCGTTCATTGACCTGAGAACGGGCGAAGTAAAGATCAACGCTGTCTTCAAAAATCACCGTCACCTGGGCGAAGCCGTTACGTGAGATTGAACGGGTATAAGACAAGCCTGGAATACCCGCCATCGCTGTTTCAATTGGATATGTGACCTGCTTTTCAACTTCAAACGGTGAAAGTGAAGGCACTTCCACGTTGATCGCTACTTGATTGTTGGTGATGTCGGGGACGGCATCAATAGGTAGCTTTGTCAAAGAGTATATTCCATAGGCTGCCAGGATCGCTGTCATCATTACAATCAGCAATCTTTGCTTAATGGAAAAGCCGAGTATTTTCTCAATCATTGTTTATACTTTCTTAGTGTTCATGTTCGGCTTCTGATTTTCCAAGTTCGGCCTTGAGCGTAAAGGTGCTGCTAACCGCCACAGGCTCTCCAAACGTCACGCCTGAAATAATCTCAATATGACGGCTATCTTCACGGCCCGTCATAACATCCCGTTTTTCAAAACCTTTATCGTTACGAACGAACAGTACGGTCTTGCCGTCAATCGTTTGTAGGGCATCTTTCGGAACGATCAAATCGGTATCCTGCGCGGATGTCGCAATAGCCGCAGTGGCGAATTCACCAGGGCGCCATTTGCCATCTGTGTTTTCCAGCTCAATAATGGCCTTGGCTGCGCGGGTTTCGGGATCAATCGCGGGGCTAACAAAAATCAGCTTACCTTCGGTTTTACCGCCGCTACCTGTGACATTCGCCATCTGGCCTTCCTTGACGAAAGGCAAATCGCCAGGAGCAATCGCAGTCTCCACCCACACCACGCTTAAATCCGCTACGGTAAAGGCTGAATGCGTGGTATCGACATATTCGCCCAGTGTCAATTCACGGGCGATGATCCGACCTGGCAACGGAGTGCGCAGTTCATGAAAGCGTGAATTTCCATTGCTGGAAACTTCGCCATCTTGACCCAGAGCTTGCAACTTTTGCTTGGCCAGATCGAGTTTAATTTTTGCTTCTTGATGGCCGTTTTTTGCCGTCAGGTAGTCCTGTTCCGCCGTGATCTTTTTATCCCACAGCCCCTTTTCACGGTTAAAGGTCGTGCGGGCAAGTTCTTCGGCGCGCTTGGCGGCCAAATAATCAGCCACAGCCTCTGCCATCTCACGGCTTTCAATCAAGGCCAGTACTTCACCTTTTTCAACCGTATCACCAAGGTTTTTCTTCGCTTCCGTCACCGTGCCACCCACTTTAGGGACGATCTGCGCCATGCGGTCAGCAGCAGCCACGATCTTGCCAGGAACGGAAACTTCCCGTGCCAGCTTTCCAGGGCCGACAGCTGCAACTTTAATGCCAGCGGCAGCAATCTGCTCCGCATTTAAGGCAATGATGCCTTCCGCGTGTTCGCCTTCTGCTTCACCGCCGCCATGACCATGTTCATCCTCGTGTCCGTGGCCGTGTTGCTCTTCCTTGCCTTCATCATGTTTTTCTTCTCCTTCTTCATGACCATGACTATCGCCATGCCCCTCAGCTGCATGACTCGGTGGCGTGAAATAATTCCATCCGGCAAAACCACCGGAAAGAGCCAGCACTGCAACACCTGCGAAAAGCAGTGTTCTAATTTTTGATCGTTTCATTTTTACTTTCCTCTATGGCTGTATTTTGCTCACGCATCATTTGTCTTGCGGCTAATTCGCGGCGCACGGATATCTTGCAATCCATGTGTTTATCAAAAGAGCGATAACGGGATTTAGGGCAGCGCGTCTGCTCTAGGCTGCTGTTTCTTGGAAGATCGTCAGTGGATATTTGCGCGACCTTATCTTTGACATCCTGCGGAATCGGCGTCGGCGTGGCACAAGCTGATAAAAGGATGATGCTAAATAAAACGATAAAATTTTTCATGGTTATTTCTCCTCATGTTTGTGGTTTTGAATATCGTCATGCGTCGCGGCGATCCTTTCGAGCGTCGTGCGCTGACGGTAATAGTCTAAAGATACTTCGTTCAATTGTTTACGCGCCTCGAACAATGTCCGCTGCGCGTCCAAAACTTCGAGATAGTTGAATTTACCTGCGTCGTAGCCGTCCCGTGCGAAACGGAACGCTTCCTCAGCTCCTGGCAAAACTGATGTTTTGAGCGTGATGGCTTCGCTGTAGGCATTGGTGTAGTTACCGTATAGTTCAGTCAACGCAGCCTCAAGGCCAAGACGAACACTTTGCTCATCAAGAGAAGCTGCGGTCAAATCATGACCAGCACGCTCGATACCTGCGCGGTTCATATTAAAAACTGGTATCGGGATGGAAAGCCCCACGATAAAGGCTTGCGAGTTGTTTTCTCTGAAATCCCTCACGCCAACGTTTATGATCGGATCTGGAACTGCGTTGGCTTTTTCGAGCGACAATCCAGCCTTGGCACGGTCGATACTGGCGCGCAAACTCATCACGTCTGGCGTCTTCGCCAGGCGGTCACGGTATTTTTCAACAGGTTCAGGTTGTTTTGGTTCTGGTAGACTATTGATGTCGACGGTCAGATCACCAACATCGCCGCCCATCAAGGAAACCAACGACTGTTTCTTGGCGGTCAAATTCCGGTAGGCGCGGTCACGGGCGATTTTACTGGAGGACAACTCGATCTCAGCTTTGTTCTTTTGTATGGGTGGCTCTTTACCCGCCTGTACCTTGGCCGCTACGCTGTCGCGCACTTCGGTCGCAAGGCTCAGTTCTTCTTCAAGAATGGAAACTTCCTGCTGGGCGGCTGCGACTTCAGCAAAAGCGATAGTGACATCGCGGATAAGATCGAGCATTACACTATCGCTGGTAAAATGGGCGCTATCTCTCTCGGCGTCAGCGATGCGTGTGCGGCCACTGCGTTTCCCTGGCATTTCGACGAGCTGTGAGACACCATAAGTCAGCTCGGCGCTATCCAGGCCGTCATATGCACCATCCCCGTAAATATTCTCGGCTTCAATGGAAAGAGATGGGTTAGGCAACGCGCCCGCCGCCGAACGATTGGCACTTGCGGCGTTTACGCGCGCGGACGACGCTCCCAGCGTGGGGGATTTCTCCAAGGCTTTTTTAATCGCCTGATCTAGCTTAAATCCCGCCGTCTTTGCGATTGGCTGCACGGCGGATGCTTCGGCTACAGGTTTGGCTTTTTCTTCCTGAGCGTAGGCAGGTATAGCTGGCGGCAGCGATACCGCCGCCAGTAAACCCACCAGAATGAACGATCTTATTTTCATCTCTGGCTTCTCCTCTCTATTTCGCGGATTTTTTACTGTCAGCCGATTCGGATTGAACCTTATCCGCCTTGAATTCAAACTCTTCGCCAAACTGACACTTGCGTCGATCTTCTAGCGAAATCAGTCCGCGCCCGTGGAGGCTCTTGCATTCAGTCGGCGTATAGTGATTTTTTCTTTGAAAGCCTGTGCTGGCACATGCCGACAAAGCAGATACAGCTAACAACATTAGTAGCGGGATCTTAATCCCAACTTTTGGGGTGATCATGGAAATTCTCCTGGTTTGATTGAAAATGCATAATGCAACTCATGACCGCTTCTTGTTCAGAAGCGGCGTCACAGAGAATGGGCTTTTCGGCTCAGTCTCCGGTCAATCAACCAAAGATTCGAGGGGGGCGCTTTAATCCGGAGATGAAGTCGTCCTCCGGTTCGACGTCGATATTGGGAAACGCCGTCTTATGAATTGGTACGACGATATTAATGCCGAACTGGCTTAGCGCGGCATGCGACATGCAGCAATGTCCGCAATTGGCACAAGAGTGACTGACGTCTTTAGATTTCTGGCCACCCTTCGCCCCGCTATCGAGGTGCTTTGCGCAGTCAATTTGGGTATCGTCCATTTTCTCGACGAAGAACGTCTGTCCGCATTGGGACGAATCAAAAGTATGAGCAGCAGCCGCAAAGCCGCTGAATCCGATAGCAAAAACAAGCATTAGGATCAAAACTCTCATAAGTATTTATTAGCATACCCCGCTCGTATTAACAATAGCTTAGCGAGTATTCTTCTAGGTTTTGCGTTGTTGGCCGACGAACTTGAGGCTTACTCGGAGAAACAACCTAAATTATCAAAATGTTTTCCCTATCACGACAACCCAACGGCACATTGTAATGCTCAAGACCGATAGATGGACAGATCAATCCGCTCCCGCCCATCACGCCGCCGTTTCTTTGGCCAGGGAGGTGATGTCGGCAATCTTCTGGAATTGGGTCAGAATGTCGGCATGGTTTTGCGCCAGATAGCGGACGATCTTGGCGTTGCCCAGTAATGAGCCGAGATAGCCCTTGGTCAGCGTCAGGTTGAGAACGTCCTTGCCGTAGTTTTCCTCGATCAGGCGATATTCGCGCTGGAGGCTCTCCATCTCGCTTTCCATGCGCGCCATCTGTTCCTCGTCCAGCCCTTTAATCTTTTTCGGTTTCTCCGGATCCACGAGCTGATCCTTGGGCGTGGCCGCCAGCAGGGCGCGGGCATAGGTTTTCGAATAGGTACCAGCGTCATTCATCAGCGTGGCGGCCTCAATCTGGCGGAAAGGCTTCATGCGCTTCAAGATCGGGAATGACGCAATCGGTACCATCTTGTCCTTGAGAAGCTCGGCGGCTTCAGGGCAGATGTCATTGAGCAAGTCGCGCCTGGTGGCGATGCTGCGTACATCTATATTCAGCGCCGCCGCAATCTTCGCCTCCGGCACGCCGCGCTCAATAGCGCACAGGATCATTTTGTGTTCCATGACGGTCGAGAGGCGGTTGATATGCTTATTGCAGGTAAACGCTTCGTCGTCGGTGGACACGAGGCATGTTACTTCCGTTTCGCCCAGCTCCTTGAGCACCTCAACGCGCATGTGGCCGTCGAGCAGGATGTATTTGTTGCGCGAATGCGGATCGCGACTGACCACAGGTGGCTCGATCACGCCGACCTCGCGGATAGAAGCCAGGATTTGACGGTATTTTGGGCTTTTGCGGGCCGCAGGCGTCACCATTTTGATCGACACGATCTGGTCGATGCCAAGGTCTATGGTTTGTTTATCAAAGCCCGCCTTGATTTCACCCTTGGGGATTTTCGTTTTCTGCCGTGGTTCCTTAGCCATGCTTGCGGCCTTTCTCATCCATAAGTCCGGCCAGCGGCTTTGGCAGCGTCGTCAGCCCTTCCGCGCGCAGAAGGTTGATGAAATGCTCATCCTGAAAAAGTTGCCGCAGGGCTTCGGTCACGAATAGCATGCGGTTAGACACGGCATCAGCCTTTCGGGTCAGCAGGCGCTTGCGATCCACCTCCCGTTGATAAACTTTCAACACATCCTGAACGGACAGAGCCTTATCGCCTTTATCCCGTTTTGCGCACTTGCCGCGCTCGTCAATAAATGTTTTTCCGCGCCGCTTGCGCGTGTCGATCAGGCGCTTGGCCAGCAGCAGGCGATTGCCGCGCAGTTGTTTGGTTTCATAGGCTTCATGCAAGGCGCGCTGCTCGTCTTCGGGATTCTCCGCGATGCGGATGGTCAGCGTGATCGGCATATGACCGGCCTCGACGGCGGAAAGCAGCCGTTCCTCGCCGCGCTCCATCAGATTCAGGACGCCACTGGCGTAATCCTTCGCCAGCCCCGTTTTGTCGGATATCTGCTGGGCGTTGTAACCCTGCTTTTGTAAAATCTCGATGCCCTGCAACAGGTCGTTGGCGCGGTGCTGGCGGCGGGCAAGGTTTTCCACCAGGCTCATGATCAGCGCCTGTTCCTCGCTGGCATCGATCACGATGGCGGGAATTTCCTTCTGTCCCACGGCCACAAATGCCTCGATCCGGCCCTGGCCGCAGATCAGGTCGTATTCTTTGCCATCGATCTTGGCACGGCTGGGCGTTACCGTGATCGGGCGCTTCATGCCCACTTGGGTCATGTTCGTGGCGATTTCCATGAACACTTTTTGATTTCGTACACGGGGATTGAGAATGTTGATCTTCTCAATCGGGATCAATTTTATCTCAGAGGCGCGCTTGCCTTTACCTTTCGTCATGCGGCCTCCGGCAAGGCGGCGCGTTCCGCCATCATGAAAAACTGCTCAAGGTCGTCGAAGCGATAAGCGTCGAGCGACAGGTGGTTGTTTTCCGCAAGGCGTATCTGCGGATTTTCCACGTCGATAGCGGGGATCAGGTAATAATCGAGGATTTGGCGATTGTCCGCCTCCATGCGCACGACAATGGTGATATCGGGCATCAGCCCCGTATCGAGCTGGATTTTCCAGCGGTTGCTGCCTGCCGGCGTCTGGGCGCAGCGGCAGATCACTAGCGAGGCTTTGATCTCGTTGTTGACGATCAGAAAATCGTTCTGTACCTCGCGGTGAACCCTACCGCCATATTCCTGAATTTTGCGAATGACGCCTTCGACCACGTCCGGATACATCTGGCGCAGGCGCTTGTTGTCCTCGATATAGCGCATGTCGCGCCCAGGATCGTAGCCGATCAGCTTATAGGCTTGGCTCAGTCCGCCGAAACGGTGGGCATAAACGCTGCTCGATGGCATATCGTCCGTCTCGTCGATCAGAATGCCCGACAGCCAGCCTTGTTTTTCGCGCAGCACTCGTAACTTGGTCAGCATTTCATCGTTGCTGAAGCGGCGACTGCGCTCACGGATGATGCCTTGGGCCGTGTAAAAGTAACGCGGCTCGATAATGGCCTCGAAAACGCCGTCCGCGCGCACCCACATATCCGGCGTATTGACGACGCGCCGCTTCTTTAACTTGAAGGATTGAAGGATCGGCGGTTAAAGACGTTGTTGCCGATGTATTTTTCATTGGTGAGGATCGTGTGAACCACGCCGCGCGTCCATTCGCGGCCAAGATCGGTTTTTAGCCCCTGTTGATTGAGGCGCGCCGCGATCTCGCTTTCCTGCAAACTCTCCTCGGTGAAGGCGCGGTAAATCCAGCGTACCGTCTCGACTTCCTCGTCCGGCCCCGCGACCAGGACGACACGGTCGGTTTGCAGGCTCTTATGTTCGCCGCGCTTGAGCGTTCCCTTGGGCTGGCGGTGTTCGTCCACCAGCACACGGCGCAGACCGTATCCGGCTGGGCCGCCCTGACGGAAGCCCAGCTCGATCAGGCGGCATTGTCCCGCGAAGACCTTGCCGGACAATTCGCGGCTATATTCTCCTGCCATGGCGCGTTTAACGCCCTTAACGATGGTGGATACGGGGCTGCCGTCGTTTTCAAATTGCTCGGCGACATATTGCACGTCAATGCCCGCACGTCTGCAGAGATATTCATAATAAGCACTTTCATCCGCGTCCTGAATCCGGTGCGCCCTCTCGACTTATGGTCGGGGTGGCGGCGGAATACAACAGCGCGCGAGCGTAAACACGCTGCGCCGTCCATGACGGTTATAAACACCCCGATCTCCAGAGTCCGCTCTGGAGATCGTTTGTTTTCAAACGAAGGGAGTGTTTATGACGGACGACGGAGATTTTAACCCCATGCAGGAAGCCCTGGATTCTGTGCCGAATGCGTCAAAAGTCGTTGCCAAGGAGCTACGCATGATGGCTGCGGGTGAAGACCGCTATCAACGCTTCACCTACATCTCGCCATGGATTAAAAATATATGGAATGCCGCCGCTGATATTATTGAAGATTACGAACGGCAAAAACTGCATTAATATTGTCAAACGCCGTTATAAAATTTAAGCATCCGTCTCATTGAACCGTCTTGATTGGTAAATAAAATAAATCACGGGGATGACGATCAACGTCAAAAGCGTAGTCGTCACCATGCCTCCAACCATCGGCAAGGCGATCCGACGCATCACATCCGATCCCAACCCTTCCGTAAAAAAGATCGGCAGCAACCCAGCAATGATCACCGAAACGGTCATCAGCTTGGGGCGTACACGCAAGGCCGCGCCATGCATGACGGCCTCAAACAGATCCGTTCTATTTTGCGGCGGATGATGACGCACCTGCTGGTCAATGTAGATCAGCATGACAACGGCGGTCTCAACCGCAATGCCCGCAAGGGCGATAAATCCGACCGCAACGGCAACCGAGAAATTATAGCCCGCGAAATAAAGCGTCCAGACGCCGCCCACCAACCCGAACGGCAAGGACAGCATTACCATCAAGGTGCGATCCAGTCTGCCAAAATGCAGGATCAATAGCAGGAATATGATACCGATCGTCGCTGGAATGGCGATATCAAGCCGTGCCTGCGCTTCTAGCATCTGCTCGAATTGTCCTGACCAGCCGATGGAATATCCGGCAGGCAGTTTAACTTTATCAGCCACGACGCGTTGCGCCTCCTTCACATAGCCGCCGATATCTCGTCCAACAATATCGACAAACACCCAACCATTCAGACGCGCGTTTTCCGAGACGATCATTTGCGGCCCTGGCGCGAATTTAATCGTCGCCAACGTCCCCAATGGCACTTGCGCGCCATCCGGTGTATCGACAAGGATATTTTGAAGATCATCTGCGCTCTCGCGGAAAGGCCGATCATAGCGTAGCATGATGCCATAGCGTTCGCGTCCTTGAACGGATTCCGAGAGCTTCATACCGCCCAGAGCTGTGGCGATCACATCCTGTACCGTTCCCAGATCGACGTTATAGCGCGCCAAAGCGTCACGATCCGGTTCAATTTCAAGATATTTAGCCCCAACAACACGGTCGGCGAAAGCGGAACGCGTGCCTGGCACGGTTTTGACCGCTTGCTCCACTTCCACCGCGATCTGACCGATGGCGTTCAAATCCGCGCCGGAGACTTTGATGCCCACAGGCGTGCGTATGCCCGTCGTCACCATATCCATGCGGATTTTAATCGGGTAACCCCAGCTATTCACCAAGCCTGGCATTTTCGTGAGAGCATCCATCTCTTTGATCAGCATCTCGGTGGTCAAGCCTTTGCGCCATTGTTCGCGCGGTTTCAAATGCACCCAAGTCTCGATCATGGAGATCGGAGCAGGATCGGTCGCCGTTTCAGCCTGGCCCGCCTTACCGAAGACGGTTTCCACCTCCGGCACAGTCTTGATCAGGCGGTTGGTCGTGGCCACCAGCTCTTTGGCCTTGGTTACGGAGACACCAGGCAGCGTCGTCGGCATATAAAGCAAATCGCCCTCATAGAGCGCGGGCATAAATTCGCTGCCTGTGCGCATGATAGGCAAAGCCATACTAAGTAACAGCAACCCTGCCAATGCGATGGTGAGCCATTTGGCCCGCAAAGCCAAAGCCAGAACGGTCTTATAGATCGCAATAAAAAAGCGGTTGATGGGGTTGCGATCTTCAGGCAGGATTTTCCCGCGAATAAGCCAGAGCATCAAGAGCGGCACCACCGTCACCGAGAGAATGGCTGCCGCTGCCATCGAATAGGTTTTTGTAAAAGCCAGCGGACTGAACAGCCGTTCGGATTGCCCTGTTAAAGCAAAGACAGGCAAAAACGATACGGTGATAATGAGCAGTGAAAAGAACAGCCCTGGGCCGACTTCTTTGGCTGCCAAAAGCAACGACGCACGTTTGTCTTCGGTATTTGTGTCCTTCGGCAGTTCCGACAACTTACGATGCGCGTTTTCGACCATAACGATGGAAGCGTCCACCATCGCGCCGATGGCAATAGCGATCCCGCCGAGCGACATGATATTGGCGGTGATTCCTTGCGCCGACATCACCATAAACGCTGCTAATACGCCGAGCGGCAAGGTAATAATCGCAACGAAAGACGAGCGGACGTGCAGCAGAAAGATCAGGCAGACCAATGATACTACGATGGCTTCCTCGATCAGCTTGTGGCTCAGATATTCAACCGATCCTTCAATCAGCGGAGCGCGATCATAAACGGACACGATCTCGACGCCTTCCGGTAATCCAGGTTTCAGCGTCTCGATTTTTTGTTTTACGGCTTTGATCACATCGAGCGCATTGCCGCCTGGCCGCATAATAATGATGCCGGAAACAACTTCGCCTTCGCCGTTGAGTTCCGTGACACCGCGCCGTAATTCAGGTCCCTCGATAATCCGGGCCACGTCGACAAGGCGCACAGGAGTGCCATCCTTGGCTTTCAGCACTAGTTTTTCAAGATCGGCAATTCCTGTGACATAACCCTTGGAGCGAATTACGAATTCTGTTTCAGCCTGTTCGATCACGCGCCCGCCGGCTTCCTGACTGGATGCTTTAAGCGCTTCCTGAATACGCATGAGGGGGATACCAAATGCGCGTAATTTCACCGGATCAATCAGAACCTGATATTCCTTCACAAAGCCGCCGACGCTGGCGACCTCGGAGACGCCAGGAACGGTTGCCAGCTCGAATTTGAGAAACCAGTCCTGCAAGCTGCGTAATTGCGACAAATCATGCTTGCCGCTTTTATCGACAAGGGCATATTGATAGACCCAGCCCACGCCTGTGGCGTCGGGGCCGATCTGCACCTTGGCGGCAGACGGTAAAGTGGATTGAACCTTGGAAAGCGCCTCCAGCACGCGGGAGCGCGCCCAATATTGATCGGTGCCATCCTTGAAGATGATATAGACAAAAGACGCGCCAAACATCGAAAATCCGCGCACGATTTTGGTGCGCGGCAGTCCCAGCATGGCGCTTGAGAGCGGATAGGTCACCAGATTTTCGATGATTTGCGGCGCTTGCCCTTCGAAATCCGTTCGCACGATCACTTGCGTATCGGAAAGGTCAGGAATGGCATCGAGCGGCATACGCTGCACGGCGAAAATACCGCCAATCAGGATGAGGCAGGCAAAAATGGAGATCATCAAAGGGTTGCTGACCGACCAGTCGATGACGCGCGCGACGAAGGATTTTGTCGGATCGTGTGAAATATCGGCCATCATTGACCTCCTGATAATTTGCCAAGCGACTCTTGAAGCGAGGATTCCGAGTCGATCAGGAACTGCGCGCTGACAACGACATCGTCGCCTTCCTGGAGGCCGGAGACAACTTCCGTGCGGCCCGCGCTTACGCCGCCTGTTTTAATGCTACGCGCCTGGAACTTTCCGTTCCCCAGGGCGATAATGACATGCTCGCCTTCGCTGTTCCGTAGAACCGCTTCGCTTGGAACCATCACCTGTTCCACCGCCTGGCCGGAAGAAAAGTTTGCGCTCGCATAAGATGCAGGCCGTAACAAACCATCCTTATTCTCAATGACCACCCGCACTTTGCCGATCCGCGCCTCGTTATCGATAGTGGGGTAGATGTAATCAACCTTCCCGTCGTACTTTTTGTGCCCAACCGTGATTTCAGCGACATCGCCTTCTTTGATCGTCGCTACATCCTTTTCCGGCACTGCCGCCTCCAGCCATACGGTAGAGAGGTCTTGAATACGGCCAATTTGATCATTGGCTTTCAGGTAATACCCGTTTCGAATATTGAGTTCAGCCAAAACACCATCTACCGGAATGTAAAATGGCACTTTCTCAAAGGCCTTGCCGCTTTTTGAAAGATCAGCGATGACCTTGTCATCAACCCCCAGCAACTTCATCCTTTTTTTCGCGGCTTGCGCCAGATCCTGAAGCCCTGCCTTGCGCGCGGCGATAAAGTCGTTTTGCAGAGATAAAAGCTCTGGACTGTAAAGCGCATAAAACAGATCACCTTTTTTCACATTGTCGCCAACCGCGCTATATCGCAGATCTTCAACACGCCCCTCGACTTGGCTAAACAAATCCAGGCGGCTACGCTCGTTTTCCATGACAATGGCGGTGGCACGGATCGTCTGGGAAAAGCTGCCCTTGGTCACCTTTTCCGTGCGGACGCCCATTTTTTGAACCGTATCGGCGTTGATCGAGATGACAGGCTTACCAGAGGCATTGCTTTGCATCTCATCGGCGTATTTGGGGACCAGTTCCATGTCCATAAAGGGCGACTTGCCGGGTTTGTCGAAACGCTTTTCCGGCACCATCGGATCATACCAATAAAGAACCTTCCGATCTTTCTCATCTGCAGTGATAGCGCTGCCACTTACGTCGCTTTTTTCTTCATGTGCGTGTGAGCCACCCGAAGCCACGATTGGTACCAGATCCATGCCGCAAATCGGGCATTTTCCTGGTGTATCGGAGATAACTTGCGGATGCATGGGACAGGTATATTTAACCGCTGCCGCTTCCTCGGCATGCGCAACGCTTATTCCAAAAACCTTTTCGATGCTATTGGCATGAGGACTAAATGTCGTGAGCGCACCAAAGCCGTTCAACACGGCGTTGGCGCAGAGGATTGATCCGATCAAAAACGGCAACGGTCTTTTCATTATTTACTCTCCATCATTTTCATGTCTTTCATGTCCATCTGCATGCCGGATCCACTTTCCTCCAGTACCGCCTGGCCGTCTTTAATGTCTTTCACCTTTTCCAAGGCCATCGTGCAGCACGGACATTGCCCAGGCTGATCGGAAAACCAGGTCATCTTCATGGGACAGGAATAAACAGGTTTTCCGTCATGCAGCATCTGCGTCGCCTGTTCGACGGTCAGGGGAGACGGCGCGGTTGCGGGATCGGATATATCTGCGGCATAGGCTACACCTGTCATCAGTATTGAAACAGCAAGGATGCTTAGTAATTTTTTCATCTTTCTTCTCCTTCGATGAAGTAGTGGTTGAAATCAGCGATCAGCGCGCTGCGTTTCGCCCGTTCCGCCGCCAATTGGTAACGGACGGACACCATGTCGCGCCGTGTCTTCAAAGGCATGGAAAAATCGCTTTTTCCAGCCTCATATTCCCTGGTTTGCGCACCGCGTGATGCATTTAGGAGGGATTCTTTATGTTTTAGCAGTTCAATCTTGCGTTCGCTGGCATCGATCTGGGCTTCAAGATGGGTTAGTTTCTGCAGCGTCTGGCGCTTGATGTTTTCCTGATCGGCTTCCGCCGCGCGCATGCTCGATTTTGCGCCTGATAATTTGGGTTGCTGGTTTTGCGCAGCCCAAAGCGGAATGCTCATGCCCACCATGATCGTTCCAGCGTTATCGCCGCCATTCATGCGGCCATAGCTTGCCTGCACCTCAAAGTTGGGATTGAACTCAGACTCGCGCAGATCAACGTCTTTGCGCGCCATCTCGACATCCTGCGCGGCGACCTGAACGGGGTACGTTTTTTCGACATCCTGATCCCAGGCGACTTTGTTGATCGCGGGCAGCGGGATATCCGGTGTCTCACCGATCATATTAGCAAGCATCGCCATAATCTCGTGCTTTCCCTCGTCGAGATCGGCACGCATCAAACCAACATCCGCGCTATCAGCCTCGCTCATGGAAAGCTGGCTTTGCGACGCCTGGTTAGCGGTAATCCGCCCCTTCAGGCTCGTGCGTTCGGAGCCAAAGAGAGAGGCTTGCTGCGCCAGTAATTTCTCCTGCTCTTCAATGCGCGCCAGATTGGCAAGCGCGGTGATAAGCTGGGATTTCATCGCCGCATAGGCATAATCGCCCAGCAACTTGTTTTTACGAGATTCAACACCCAGACGTTCGGATTTCGCCCCGCGCGTTCCAAAAGCCGGAATGACCTGCTTGAAGCCGATCATCTTCTGCTCTTGATCGCGCGACATGCTGGTGCCGATGGGGTAATCCTGCTCCTGGATAAAGAGCATCGGATCAGGCAAACCCAACTCGCCCGTCGCATTGTAACTGGAAGACTCCGCGCGGCTGACATAGGCCTGGATTTCAGGGTGCTGTTTCAGTTTTTCCAGCAGTAAGGCGAAGCGGCCCGTATCTAACTCCTGTGCTGTTGACGCGGGGGTTTTGGCTTTTTCCGCCGCCTGAGCAGGATCCGCGATGCTGAAACCGATCAGCGCAATAAGTATTAAAATTTTAACCATGATAAACCTCTCGTATGCGTTGGGTCGGCCCTACGAAAGATCGTAAAGCCGCAGTGCAAAGAGGGCTGGATATCAGGATTTTCAGCGCGCGATGCTTATATCAACGCAAAATCCGGACACACTTCGCCCTTTACGAGAGATATTTGGGTGGTTTTTCGGGTGTTTTCAGGAGATGGGATGGCGGCAAAAGGTATGGCAAAAGCGTCACTTTTTCCTTCGCACTTGGCCCATTCCATTGGATGTCATTGGATGGAAACAACTGTCCACCCGCACTGCTCAGGGCCGCACATTTGGCGTTGCACGACTGATCATCGCAACAGCCACCTTTTTTGGTTTTCTCGGCTTGTTTTTTCTCTGCCGATTTCGGACATTTGTCACAATCTTTCATGTCCATCTTCATGCCGGACATATCGGATTGCGCCGAGGAATTCTGCATTTTGGAATGCATTTTTTCCATCGGGCAAGGCGTGTCTTTTGCCGCTGCCAGAACGGGCGTTCCAGCAAAGACAAAACTTAGCGCGACAAGCGCGCATATGAGACGCTTCAACATCATGATGACCATTCTAGCAAACTTTCGTTAATATTCCACCTATTTTCGCGATAACCTCTTTATATCGTTGATAATTCAGGCTTCTGGTCATTTATAAATCAATTCTCCGGAGCCTGAGAGAGTTGGCGATGACTGATACGGAACTAAACGCCATCGCCGCCGCTGCGATTATGGGACTGAGTAAAAGGCCGAACATCGGATATAAAACTCCAGCAGCCACTGGCACCCCCGCTATATTGTAAGCAAAAGCAAAGAACAGATTTTGACGGATGTTGCCCATCACGGCCTTAGACAGGAGGCGTGCTTTCGCAATGCCCATCAGATCGCCCCGTAACAGGGTGATACCCGCGCTTTCCATCGCCACGTCCGTGCCTGTACCCATGGCGATGCCGATATCGGCAGCAGCCAGAGCGGGCGCGTCATTTGTGCCATCCCCAGCCATGGCAACCATGCGGCCCTTTTCACGAAGCTCTTTGACGATGCGGCTTTTGTCTTCGGGCAGAACTTCCGCTTCCACTTCGTCAATTCCCAGCTTACGGGCAACAGCCAAGGCCGTTGTTTTGTTATCGCCCGTCAGCATCACCACATGAATTCCGGCAGCGCGTAGTTCTTTGATGGCTTGTGGGGTGGTTTCCTTGATCGGGTCGGCAATGGCCAGCAGTCCGGCAGCCTTGCCATCCACGGCTGCAAAAATAACCGTCGCACCGTCTTGTCTGAGTTCATCACCTTGTTTTTCGAGATGAGAAACATCGATCTTCAGCTCGGTCATCATTTTAATGTTACCGAGCGCCACGGTACGGCTATTTACCTTACCAACAACGCCCTTGCCTGTGGGCGAGTCAAAATCTTCGGCCTTGGCAATGGTCAGCCCTTTTTCCTTGGCGGCCACCACAACGGCATGTGCCAGCGGGTGTTCGCTGGACTGCTCCAATGAGGCCGCAAAGGATAACAGGTCGTCCTGGGACAAGCCTTCGGCAATGATTTTTGTGACCCTTGGCTTGCCTTCCGTCAGCGTTCCGGTCTTGTCGACAATTAGCGTATCGATCTTTTCCATGCGTTCGAGGGACTCAGCATTTTTAATCAGAACCCCAGCCTGCGCTCCACGGCCAACACCAACCATGATCGACATCGGCGTCGCCAATCCAAGGGCGCAAGGACAGGCGATGATCAGGACGCTGACCGCCGCGATTAGCCCGTAGCTTAAAGCCGGAGACGGGCCAAATACTGCCCAGACAAGGAACGCTGCAACAGCCACAAGCATGACGACAGGCACAAACCATGCGGAAACATGGTCGGCCATACGCTGGATGGGCGCACGGCTGCGCTGCGCTTCGGCCACCATTTGCACAATGCGGGACAGCGTAGTATCCCCGCCAACGCGCTCGGCACGCATCACGAAGCTACCCGTTTGATTCATTGTGCCGCCGATGACATTTGTGCCGCTTTCCTTTACCGATGGCATGGACTCGCCTGTGACCATCGATTCATCTATAGCACTCTTGCCCTGGACAATTATCCCATCGATTGGAACAGCCTCCCCAGGACGTACCCGCAGATGATCTCCGACATGAACATGATTCAGCGGTACATCTTCTTCGCTCCCATCCTGATTGATGCGCCGCGCAATTTTAGGTGACAGATTCAAAAGCGCACGGATCGCACCACCTGTCTTTTCCCGCGCCCTGAGTTCCAGTACCTGACCCAAAAGCACTAGAACAGTAATGACGGCGGCGGCCTCAAAATATACAGGAACGGATCCGTCCATCCGGTGGAAGCCTTCAGGGAAGACTTGCGGAGCGAATGTCGCCGCCATACTGTAAAGCCACGCCACACCCGTTCCGATAGCGATCAGCGTGAACATATTCAGGTTGCGCGACACGATAGATGCCCATCCGCGCGTAAAGAACGGCCATCCGGCCCACAGCACAACAGGCGTCGCCAGCGCCATTTGAATAAAATTGGAAACCGAACCCGTTACAAAATGCATGTTCATCAGATGTGCGCCCATTTCCAAAGCAAAAACGGGCAATGTTAACACAAGACCGATCCAGAAACGGCGTGTCATCTCGGTCAGCTCATGGCTTGGGCCTTCTTCGCCTGTCATGACCTCCGGCTCAAGTGCCATGCCGCATATAGGGCAGTTGCCGGGTCCGACTTGACGAACTTGCGGATGCATCGGACATATAAAAATAGTTCCCGCTGGCGCGTCCGAAACCGGAGCCTTAGCTTGATGATCATGCCCATGCATCGCGCAGCACGAACCATGCGAAGGCTTTTCTTCGGATTTCTTATGGTCGTGATGATGATGTGAATGATCGGTCATGGCTGATATTCCTTATTCGTCGAATTTTGAAAACAAACGCGTGGCTTCCTCAATAGATTTCATATGATAGAGACCAGCCCGTCTGATTCTCAGGCAGGTTGTTCTTTTCGTTTAATAAATACCATACTCAACACTCAATTAGGACGCTTTATCCAACTAGATAGGCTGGCCATAAATGCACTGTTTGTACTGGTCGAGATTGATCACGCCACGTCCGAGCATCTGCTTGCATTCCTGGCTGTTGTATTTTTGGGTTTGGTTGGTCGTGGCTGTCGTCGTCGGGGCCGCACAAGCGGCTAAGAGCGCGGTCACAGCCAACAGCCCGCTCAAGCGAAGCGATGTAAGAGATATATTCTTCATCATGATAGACTTCTTTCTCAGTGAGTTGATGAGACGAGACATTCGTCACATCAATAATACGTTTTGAAAGTGCCCATCCCTGAAGAATAGCAGGCCATTTTTACAAGCAACGATTGCGTCAATCAGTCCTGTTTCTTGTTATCATGACCGTGCTTATGTCCAAAGATATGCATCAGCGGGCAAGCCAACAAAAAAAGATACGGCAACGACACGGCCAGATGCGCCAGATGGACGGTCAGGAGATAATAACTGACGCCAGCCAGGATCAGAATTAATCCAACACCCTTCCAAGAGAGAATCCACGATAAAAGCCCCTTATGCCCGTGGCTGCAGTTTTCGTCGTGATGCATGACGTTCCTCCTTAATGGTGTTGTTTGTGGTCTTCGCCGCTTTTGGCAGAGGCAGCAGGGGATTTCTTCACGTCACTCTGATCGTGCTGCATCATCATGCCGCCCATGTCGTGCATCATCGTGCCGTTACTTGCCTCAGGCATCGGGCGGCTGGCGAACGTATCGAGATTTTCCTTGCTCTCGAAGTAATAGGTCATACCATGAGTGTCGGCACCGATGACTGCTGTAGCTTTATCTACTTTTTTGCCGCTGACAGGATCGATTGCGCTACGCTTTTCAGAATCTTGCTCAAGCATATCCTTACACATCGGGCAGCAGCCGTAATAGGTCTTCCCCTCAACTTGGATGGCCATTTGCGGCTTGTCGAACACCTTGTTGTTCATCATGCACACATATTGCGCCTCGACGGGCTTGAGCCATGCTTCACCCTGCGAATGCCCAGTATCCGCAGCCATGGCAGGAACGAAAGTAGCCAAAGCCATCATTAATGCTAGAAAAAACGTCTTCATGATTAGTCTCCTTTTGTTGACGGGTTATTTAACGGTTATACCGAACGGGGCAAAAATATCCTTCCCACCGATACGGACTTGGGCGAACAGCTTCACGAAGCCCGCCTTTTCTGGCTCGATATGGAACTCGAGCTTCGGCCCACCACGCTCATTATCGCTGGTAGGCTCTTTGCCCATCGGGTGGACATGGAGAATGGAGTTGTAATCTTCGGTGAATCCGACAACATGTGCGAAAGCACCCATCACTGGCTCCAGCTGTGTGAACGGTTGTCCATCTTTAGTAACGGTGACGTTCGCCATAACGGGATTACCCGCTTTTGGCTCATCATCCAAGGCTAGAGTGAAGGTATAACCATCAACCGTCGCTGCCATACTTGTAGTTTTGTCGATATTGGCTTTTTCTTTGGCAGACGTCCCCATATCGGTTTGCACATATTCCTGCTTGCCTGTGGCAACGGGGATCACATCCGCCCAGACGCGATAACTGTCGTTTTTCAACGGCGTGAAGTCGAAAACATACTCGCCTGGATTTTTACCCGCAACAGGGTGGATATGATGATAGTCGGTCAGCGATGGATCTACGATCAACAGATGCAGCTTCTTGGTGTGTGCTTCTTTAAGGTCATCAAATGTCAGGGGTTTGGCATCGGTGACAGCACTCAACTTTACCGTGACTTGGGTGGTCTTTCCGGCTTCTAGGGCAGCGGCAGGTTCAAGTGTCAGTTTGACTGTGTTTTTGATCGCCATGGCTTCCATTTTATCGCCGCCATGCCCCATCGCGTCATGAGACACGCTTGCGGCGGCAGCGGGAGCTTTCGAACCGTGACCTTCAGCATGGTCGCCTGCGGCATAGGCGGCAGCCCCTGTGGTCAAAATTGTGGTGACGAGCAGAGTGTGAAGTAATTTCATCGTTGGTCTCCTTATTTCAGATTGGATTCGACAAGCTTCAAAGCGCCTTGCGCTTTTTTGAATTCGGCTTTCGATTTTTCAGCATCTTTGGCATCGGCAACCACATGAAGCTTTCCAAGCTGAGCGACGAACTGGTTGATCGAGGATTCCAGACGGGCTTTTTTATCGTCCGTGACGGTCGCGCTGGTCTTCAAGGCTTTCGCCGCTGCATCGATTTTTTCAATCTCGGCATGCGTTAAATCAAGCTGTCCAGCCTCGATCTGAGATGCGACCGTATCCATACCCGTTTGGATGCTGGTAAGGGAGTCTTGAGCCGTTGTCGTTGGTATCGTTGATTCCGCAGTCGTTTCATGCGGCTGGCTGCCATGATCTTCGTCGCCGTGCGCAAAGGCTGGTTGATTCAGCCCTGTTAGGGCAATAATAGCGGCGGTCAATAGTAGTTTTTTCATGGTGGTCTCCTTTTTCATGGGTTGATGGCTTGGGGTAACAGAGTTGCGATTGGCTTTTTGCCGAACTTCCAGAACACGAGCGGACGCACCGTAAGGTCGAGCAAGGTGCTGGAGAACAGGCCGCAGAAAATGACCACGGCGACAGGGTGCAACAGCTCGCGACCTGGCTCGTCAGCGGCGATGACAAGCGGGATCAGCGCCAGAGACGCGGTCAGCGCTGTCATCAACACGGGGATGATCCGTTCGGACGTGCCGCGATAAACCATGGCCAGATCAAACTTCTCACCCTCATGCTCCATCAGGTGGATATAGTGCGCGATCATCATGATGCCGTTACGGGCTGCGATCCCCGTCAGCGTAACAAAGCCGACCATGGTAGCGATGGAAAATACCCCGCCGGACAGCCAGACCCCGATTACCGCGCCGATAAAGGCAAGCGGAATAGACGTCATGACCTGCAAGGCCAGATTAGCGCTCTTGAAGTGGACGTACAGCACCATGAACATGCCAGCGAGGGAGAACAGGCTCAAAAGCATAATCAGCCGCGAGGCGCTGGCCTGGCTTTCAAACTGACCGCCATAAGTGACGTAGTAACCTTGCGGTAATTTTACTTTGCTATCGATGGCACTTTGCACCTTCTGCACCACGCCGACGAGGTCGCGGTCGGACACGTTGGCCTGGATCACGATCCGGCGCTGGGCATTCTCACGATTAATGATATTCGGCCCCTTAGCATCCTGTACGGTGGCAATCGCCTGAAGCGGCACGACATTGCCGTCTTTGGTATCGACAGGAATCTGCTTAATCGCCTCGACATCGTTACGGGCAGCATCGGACAGGCGCATGACGATATCGTAGGTGCGCTGTCCGTCAAGAACCTGTCCGACAGCCTTGCCCTGCATGGCAAGCTCGGCATATTCAGCAGCTTCACCCGACAAAAGGCCATAGGACGCCGCTTTCTCGCGGTCAAATAGCACATGCACCTGCGGGATCAGGACTTGTTTTTCCACGGACAGGTCGACCACGCCCTCGACCTCGCTCATGGCCTGACGGATTTCTTCTGCCTTGGCGCGCAGCACGTCAAGATCGGTGCCAAATAGCTTGATGGCCATCTGGGCGCGGACGCCGCTCATCATGTGATCGATGCGGTGGGAGATCGGTTGTCCGATATTGACGGCGATGCCTGGAATTCCATCTAGGCGGTTGCGGATATCGGCCAAAATATCGGCGCGGGAACGCTCAGATTCCTTCAGTTCAACCTCAATCTCGCTTGAATGCACGCCTTCCGCATGGTCGTCGCGCTCGGCGCGGCCCGTGCGTCTGCCTGTCTCGGAGGCTTCCGGCACTTGACGGATCAGGTTTTCAGCAATCGTGCCAATGCGGTTTGACTCGGCAAGGCTCGTGCCAGGCGGCGTCAGGATATTGATCGTCACCGATCCTTCGTTGAATTGCGGCAGAAACTCTTTTCCAAAGAACGGCACAAGCGCCATGACGCTAATCGTCACCAAAGCGACGAAGGTCAGCACAATCCGGCTATGGGGGAAGGCAAAATTCAAGACGCGCTTTTGCGCTCCCTTGATCGTGCGGACAAGCCAGCCATCATGCTCATCGCTCATACGTTTCATGTTCGGCAGCAGATAAGAGCAAAGCGCGGGCGTTAACGTCAATGACACAAACAAAGACGCAACGATGGATGTGATATAGGCAATTCCGAGCGGCAGGAATATCTTGCCCTCGATACCGCCCATCGCAAAGAGCGGTATGAATACCAGCACAACGATGATAGTAGCAAAAACGATAGAGTTCCGAACCTCGCTTGAGGCTTCAAAGATAACTTGCAGAGGATTGCGCGGTTTTTCGGCATGGCGGTTTTCACGCAAGCGACGGAAGACGTTTTCCACATCGACGATCGCGTCATCGACCAACTCGCCGATAGCAACCGCCAGACCGCCCAGGGTCATGGTGTTGATACTCAAACCAAAATATTTAAAGACGATGGCCGTCAAGACAAAAGACAGTGGAATGGCCGTCAAGGTAATGAAAGTCGTGCGGAAATTGAGCAGAAAGAGGAATAGAACAATCGCCACCAGAATAGCTCCGTCGCGCAATGCTTCCTCGACGTTCTTGAT
The DNA here is from genome assembly GCA_002420015.1 of Micavibrio sp. UBA5703. Classification (GTDB taxonomy): domain Bacteria; phylum Pseudomonadota; class Alphaproteobacteria; order Micavibrionales; family Micavibrionaceae; genus UBA5701. Next base: position 1,923 of record DIHF01000039.1, on the reverse strand, counting down.
CGCGCGCTCAATAAAGGTTCCCTGTTTGAAGATCTCGCCGTGAATCTTCACGCCTTCGGGCAAGGTTTTTTGAATGCTGGCCAGTTCCGCCTCGACTGCTTCGGTGAGCTTGATCGTATCGGCGCCTGGTTGTTTTTGGATAGAAAGAATGACGGCGGATTGGCCGTTGACGCTGGCATCCCCGCGCTTGGCAAGCGGCCCGCCGAGCTTGATGTCGGCTACCTGATCGAGGGTCAGCGGCGTCGGGCTGCCATTATCCTGTGGAAGCGGCGATTTTGCCAGATCCTCGACCGTCTTGACCCTGGCCACGTTACGGATCAGACTTTCCTGGTAATCGGAGAGGAGGAAGCCCCCCGTGGCGTTGATATTCGATCCTTCAATCGTGGCTTCGACATCATGCAACGTGACGCCGTAGTTTTTAAGCTTCAAGGGGTCGACCAGCACCTGATACTGCTTCAGCTCGCCGCCGATCACCGAGACTTGCGAGATGCCGGAGATGGAAAGAATGCGGTTGCGGATATCCCACTCGGCGATGGTGCGCAAATCCATGCCATTGATCTTTGGATCCTCACTGGTCAAGCCCACCAGCATGATCTCGCCCATAATTGAGGAGATCGGCCCCATGACGGGGCGAACGTCCTGCGGCAGGGTTTCCTGGGCCTGTTGCAGCTTTTCCGCCACGATCTGGCGGGCGGTGTAGATGTTTGTATCCCAGCCGAACTCAACCCAAACGATGGAAAGACCGATAGCGGAGGCCGAGCGCACGCGTTCGACGCCCGTTGAACCATTGACCGCCGTTTCAAGCGGCCATGTAACCAAGGCTTCGACCTCTTCTGGCGCAAGACCTTCGGCCTCGGTAAAGATTGTCACCGTGGGACGGTTGAGATCAGGAAAAACATCGACAGGCAACTTGCTGATAACGAACACACCATAGACCATCAGCAAAGCCGAGGCGGCGACGACCAGCAGTCTGTTCTTCAAAGAAAAATGGATGATTGCATTCAACATTTTATAATCCTTTATTCACGGATCGCGCGCCGGTTAATGTTCGTGATCGTGACCGTCATCTTCTTTTTTGCCTTCCGCCGCAGGAGCGTCTTTTTTGGCTTCAGCCGATTTAGCGAATTGCAGCTGGTAGTTTCCAACCGTTACCACTTCCTCATCGGGAAACACGCCTTCCAGCACTTCGCGCTCCGCTCCGAACTTCGCGCCAAGCTTGACGCTGCGGCGTTCGAACGCGTTTCCGCTTCTTACAAAAACGAATTGTTCACCGCTATCGCCCAGAATGGCTTTGACGGGGACGGTCAAAATATCAGCAGGCTCGGTCACTTCGATGGAGAGAACGACCTGCATATTGGCAAGCAACGTGCGATCCGGATTTTCAACCAAGGCGTAGACATTCAAGGTGCGGCTGCCGCGATCATAAGCGCCGTCCATGCGCTGCACCTTGCCCTTCAACGGCGTATTGCCGATCAGGCTGCTATTGACGCTCACATTTTGACCGACCTGAACCTTGGCGACATCCGGTGTTTCGTACATGACACCGCGCACCAGAACTTCGGAGGAATCCCCGATTTCCATCAATCCGGCTTCCGGTGTGACGGACTGCCCCAGAACGACGTTCTGCTTGGTCACGTAGCCATCAAGAGGCGATGGGATGGACACCGGAGAGCTGCCGACGAAGATCGGCTGGATGGTTAAAAGGCTCTGGCCTTTGGCGACTTTCTCGCCCACCTTGACATTGATTTCCGATACTCGTCCCGCCGCCCGCGCGCTGGCGATGGCTTGACGTTCCGGCAGAAACTCGACAATCCCGTTTACATCGATCATCGTTGCGCGCGGAGCGATGGCCGCTTTCACCGTTTTAATACCGAGATTATTAATCGCCGTCTCCGATAACTCTATAATACTCGTCACCTGAGC
>DIHF01000017.1:22783-51590 GCA_002420015.1 Micavibrio sp. UBA5703 | reverse complement strand
GTCGTCAGCAAGATTGTTGAGTAACCCTCAACGCTTGGACTAAGTATTTAAAAGGCCCCGTCTTATTGAGATGGGGCCTTTTTTATCGGGTTCAGAAAACTGCTTTTATGCTAGACTGGGAGGATGATGTTTCGGACAGTCGTTCTTGCAGTTACAGCATTCACGCTTCTGGCCACTCTGCCGCAAACCGCCAGGGCGCAGGAATATGGCCGCCCTGTTCTGGATCTTATGTATGATGACCGCAGCTACATTAATGACCCGCATTACCGTGGCCTCGCAGATCAGGCAGTCAGATACTACAAATACCAACCCCAGAATTTTCCTTTCCAGAAATTCAGAAGGCATTACAGCGGCACAAGCTGGTACGATCCGGTCACCGACAAGCTGCGCGAGGATCTTCTAAAAAGCGCCTATGACCTCACGAACAGCAAAGATCAGGAAGTTGTAAAGCAAGCAAAAAAAAATTATGAGGAAATCGTCAGCAACCACATGGGTAATATCGGGATCATCATGGAGGCTTTGGCCCTGGCGCGAGAAGACAAGCGCTTTGGCGATCCCGGTTTTTTCAGATGGATGAGGGACGGTCTAATACAGGTGATTATAGGTTCCGGCGACGGCAAAACCCTGACAAGCGCCTATCATACTTATACCGCAGATGAAGAAACAATGCTGGTTGCGTATCTCGGCCTAAAGCTGATCAACACCGAAGCCCGCCAGGAAGGGCGCATCGCCTATAATATGCATCTGGTAAGGGACCCAAAAACAAACCGGGAATACACCATATTCATCGACGTAACGCGGGCCATGGCAAAAATCCAGAACAGCAAGAAAAAAGAAAAATCGGGAATCGGGTTGCTACGGCAATAGAGAAGATATTGCCCCTTCGGGGGATTACAGCCTTCTCCCTTCTCAAAATAAGTTTTTTCTGATACACCGGATTGTCTTTGGTATGTAAAAAAATAAGGAAGTCTGATGAATAAGCCAGTCATAGCCGGAAATGCACCCGTCGAAGTCGATCTTGAAGAGGGGAAGCTCTACCATTTTTGCACCTGCGGACGCTCGCAGGCGCAGCCGTTCTGCGATGGATCACATAAGGGAACTGAGTTTCGTTCCCACAAGTTCACGGCGGAAAAAACCGGCAAGGCGTGGCTGTGCATGTGCAAGCATACCGGGAACAAGCCGTTCTGCGACGGATCGCATAAAAAGCTCGGCGCGTAAAATCAGCTATACTTTTCGATCGCGATTTTGACCACCCTTTTAAGCTCCTCCGCCATGGGGCCGTCTGTCTCCTGCGCGCCCTGCTTGAAGGCAACCTGCATGGCGTCCAGATGCGCCTGAATGATGACACGCTGGGCGTCAAGATTAAGCTCCGTCTCAAAAATGTAATCGCGCAAGGACTCCGCGAAATACGCCGTCAAATCATAGCCGCACATCGCCCCGATATCCTTGATTTCATGAGCCAGCGTAAAAATGGACTTTGAAACATTCTCGCGCTCGGGCGATTCCGGCATATCGCGCATTTCCTTCCAGAGCTTGGCCAGTTCGCCCAGATAACCGCCAATAGCATTGGGGCATTGAGAACATAGCGTAGCAATCATGGCCTGTGCTTCATCGACGGCCTTTTCATCGATATGGCCGGGGCGCGCGTCATTCTCGCGGCCCAACCTTATCTTCAGGCGATTGATGCGCTTAAAAACCTTTATGCCTTTTTCTTTTTTATCAGAGTTTTTCATCGTACACCTTGAGTTCTCTTGGCTCTGTTTTGCGCCGATCAAGTCCCGGCCAAACCATTTGTTGCCTGCGGCGGTCCGGGCCAAAAAATCCCGGCGCCTGAATAAACGGCCTTGGATTGTCGATCACCGTACAGATGCGCGAGGCCAGCCCTTTTGCCGATAACGGCTTGACCATGGATTCATTGGCCCCGTGGTCACGCGCCATAGCAATGACTTTTTCCGTGGTATAGGCGCTGACGAGAATAATCGGCATGAAGCGAACCGCATCGTCCTCGTGCGAACGTATCCAGTCGATCAGCTCTTCGCCCGACCCACCCGGCATCAGCCAGTCCGTGACGACAATATCAATATCCGTGACAAAGCGGCTTTTCTTGCGGGCCTGCGTGATGGTTATAATCCCGATCGCCTCGTTGGCGTTCCTGCAGGTCAGAATATCGCCGACACCGAATGCTTTGAGCATCGAGCACATCAGCGCGGACATGTATTCGGAATCTTCGACCAGCAGCACCGTAAAATTGCTGAGATCGTAAGGTTTTGGCGGCTCGGTAAACAGGACTGACATGACCCCAGAATAGCAGGTCAGCAGCCCCGTCAAAAAGCGGAATTATGGGGTTTTAACAGCTTCTTCCTGATTTTCTGCGGGTTTCTGGGTGGCCGCCAGAAGCTCCTGATACCTGGCCTCGTTTTCCGGGCTTTTGTAGGTGATCCTGTCATTTTCCAGATCGACCTCAAAATCCGAAGCCGTTTCATTGAGAAAAGAAATCAACGCCTCATAGGCCCGAATATCTTCTTCCTCGCCCTCAAAAAAGGAAATGTATTTTCCAACCTGCTCATTCTCCATTGCCTTCCATTTAGCCAGAACGGAATCACGCGTTTCAGAATCCTGCGTCGATACAAGCGATTCCACCTCTGTCCCGGTCTGGGAGAAAACCTGCATTAGTGCATCCATTTTCTGCCGCAATTCCGCCGCAACACTTTGAACCAAGGTGTGGTTTTCCTTCACATACGCCGGCGAGCGGAGATTAACCGGCTTTACGGCCTCGACAAGAATCTTGCGCTGATTTTTGTATTCCGCCATCTGCCCGCTTACATTCTTCAAAAGGTCATTCAGGAGAGTTTCAAATTTTTTCTCTATGCCCGGCTCTTGGGCGGGCGGGTCGTTTACAGGCGTTTCGCTTGCCGCGGTTTCCGGCCGGACATCAGGCTGCGCCACAATGGTCATCGGCTGTTCTTTCGCATGGCCAAGATAGTAATACGCCGCCGCGCCACCAACTGCGGAAGCCACTATAGTCACAAGAACCAGCAACCATTTCATAGATCGATCCTTTCCAAAGCTTCCTTCAATTTCTCAGCCGTTCTGTGCAGCGCGGCGTTCCAGTCTTCTCCGGCATCGCCGTCGGCACCGTCGGAAATATATTTCAGACATAGAAACGGCACGGACTCCTTCTGACAGATATAGGCCAGAGCATAAGCCTCCATATCGACAACGTCAAAGGCCGCCGATTGTTCCGTTGCGGCAAAATTATCGCCCGTGCCGCAAACGCCCTCCGGGAAAATTTCGGCGCGCTGCCCGTAATGTACGGTAACAGGCGTATCCGAAAATGGCGTCTTGTACATTTCAAACCCCAGAGCCGTAACATCCATGTCGCGCTGGATAAACGATGTGCAGTTTACAATCGTGCCGGGCTTGTGCTTGCGGCTTCCGGCTGTACCCATATTCACCACCACAGAAGGACGTTTTTCCTGCAATGCGCGTGTCAGGGCATAGGCAGCATTGACCTTGCCGATCCCGCTATGCAGAACACGGTAGCCGTCAAAAACATCCTGACTCTCTTCCTTCATTGCGATGACAAGGAGAGCATCTTTCATGATTGGCCCCAAAACCTCGAAATTATTGCTTTGGATAATATAGATAAAAACCCTTAATTACCATAGGGACAGGCGCCCGCCTATTCGTTGTCGACAGCGCCCTCTTCACTTTCCACAAACCCGGCAGACGGTGGCATAACAGGGCCGTAAACATCTTCAATTTCTTCATCGACTCCTTCTTCAGGCGACACCGGCTCCTCTTCGCCGGTTGCACCTTCGGAAGGCACCGGGCCATAAACACCCTCAACGACTTCTTCGTCCGAAGGAATGAATTCGTCGTCTTGAAGTTCCGGGCCATAAACATCCTGAGAAGCACCCGGCCCCGCCCCATCTTCAAGATACAAATCGTTCCCGTAGGCAAACAGCTCTTCCGGCGTAAGGGTAACGTGATTGTCGGCAAGCGTTACATTATGCGCCGCCGCCGGGCGGATGCTGTAGGTGCCGCTCGGGACAAACTCGAAGGTATAATACCCGTCGAAGGCGGTTTCCACCGTCATGACAGTTTCACCCTTCTCGTTTACAAGCTCCAGATCCATTCCCGTGACCGCCCTTCCATTAGAGGCACGGAAAACCGTACCTTCAATAGCTCCCGTCTCGACAACCGGGAAGGCCGCTTCAATAACCCCGCCATAAAGCGGAACGGTGCTAAACCCGCCGGGGCCGGGAACATAATAAGGATCGGAAAGGCTCTTGGGATCGATCTCAATGTTGACTTTTTCGTTATGCGGTCCGTTCGCCACAAGGTTGCCGTTTTCATCCGATCCTTCTCTACTGCCGCTACCGCCGCCGACAAGAAGCTTGACCCCTTCAAGCGGTTGATCCGTTCCTTCATCGAATTCACCGTCTTCATCCTTGTCGAGATAGGCCTTGCCGAAAATCGGCGCGTAAGTGCGGCGCGACTTGCTGTCGAAAGTAAACGACCTGTCTGGCGTCAATGAATGCAACGAGGTTGACGCGCGCACGATGAACTCCCATCCCCGCTCGCGCTCATAATCGGCTTCGAAAGTCCCCAAAAACCTTTTGAAGTCATAGCCTATCTGCGTGCCGATTCCGTAGATGGAATTTGCAAAGTTATGATTGAGGTTCAGCGCCATAATAACGTCATTCTTGGTATTGTAGCGCACCTGCGCATTAGCAGAGCTGAGTTCTTTTTCAGGAAACAGCGCATAATTGAACCCGCCGCGAAGCTGCCACGGGCCTTCCCGCCACGTTGTCACGATAGAGCCTGTCGTCTGCTCGTGCCTGCCATCATCCAGGCGGATTGTGTCGGAATGCGTTACACGCAAACCCTTGCGGCTAAAGCTTCTGGCAAAGTCGATCGTTGTCGATTTGTCGTTGTTTTCACGCTCGGTATGCAGAACGTTGAAACGCAGCCCCATCGGGATTGAAAAGATCTTGGTGTTTTTGTTGGCCTGAATCTCCGTTTCAAAGGACTTGGCATTGCTGTCAAATCCCGAATCCGTACTTTCAAGCCCGTTATAAATGCCCGCCCGCGTATTCAGCCTTATGCCGAACAGGCTGGTAATCATCTTCAGATCAATGGCGTTTCCGCTGACCTTGTCCTTGTAGACTTCCGCTTCGGCAAGTCCTATCGGCGTACTGGCAGAAACGCCAGCGGTCATGTAATCGTGCCGCTTGTCCTGAAGCGGGATCGTCGTGAAACTGGCAAAGGCTGTCAGCCAACGACTAATCCCGTAAGCCACATTGCCCGTTTTTACGATGCCCTCCGGGTCCGTAGAAGGTTCATCGCTTAGCGGGATAAATTCACGCTCTAAATCCAGCATTCCTGCACTATAGGTAAATTCGCCCGGCGAACGCATATTGCCGCCTGCGTTGTAGCTGCGCGTTTCTTCGCGCACCTGTCCCTGCGGCCCGAAAAAGAGAAGTTTTATCTGGTTGTTGCCGTGGCTCAGGACGATATCGTTAAAGGTATATTCCCCGTCATCGGGAACGACGGAAAACTCCATGATTTCATCGTTGTTATAAAGTTCTATTTCCCAGCCCGGCGGCCCCGTTCCCTGAATCGTGATACGGTCGAATTCGTTGCTGGGGTCGCGTGAATCGTTCGTGATAAGAATACCCCGCCCGCCTTCCGTGTTTGAAATCAGGTCACGCTGCCTGATGCTGATGTCGCCCCCTTCAAAGCCCCTGATGCCGGGAACGACATATTCCTTGCCCGGTGACCTGCGTTCGAATTTCAGGCGTGCGCTCTCAGGCCGCCTGAATCTCCCGTCATCCAGCGTAAAGCTCGTCGAATAATCGGCGATCATGCCCAGAACCTGCTGACGGCCGGAAAAGATATTGTCGCCCGAATATTCGCCCGAGTTCCTGTCATGCCGGTAAGTGGCCTGATAATCGATCACAGGCTTGCCAAAAATCTCATGTGGATTTTTCCTGAACGGCAATTCTACTTTTTCTTTCTCTGCTATCTCCTTGCGCGATTCTGCCATCGTGCGGTTTTTTTCACGCTCCCGGCGCCGGATGAAGGAAAGATCCTCCTCGGCTTCGACCATGATGGCGATGCTGGACAGATCGATCTGCATCTGGACGGGCCAGATTTTGTTCAGCAATTCCATCTCGACGTAAATGTCGTCCGTCGCCAGAAGGTCGGAATTTAGAATGGCACTTTCGTCAATCGACTCCCTGTTCCCTTTTATGGTAATTTCATGACGATCGCCGTCGATTGTGTAACTATTTTCCTCCACCGAAGCGAAACCCTGCACATATTGCCTATCCGGCTCGGCCTCGACAAAGAATTCAAAGCCTTTTGAGAGTTCTATGATCGGAAGGTAGTAATGCCCGTTATGCTCATAGGCAAAAATGGCCTCGGCAATTCGCCAGTTCGGGGGCATCATGACCTTGAAGATGTACTCCACCGGCTCGTTATCCTGTTGTGCGTGGAGGCTTTTCATGGGCCAGGAAAGGCAAAGAAATCCAGCCAGAAGCAAGCCAAAAGCAAGCCGCAGCGATCTGATGCTATTTCCTTTACTGTGTTTGGTCATGGCTACCCGAAAAGTGTTTTTCACTATGGAAACAGCCTGAAGAATGCCCCCTTCAGACCATTACGGGCATACATGTGCAACGCGCGTGCCAGTCTGTGGAAAACTGGCGTAAGTCTATATTTTTATGGGTGAATTTTGATTAGAGCAAAGAGCGTTTTGTTTGAATCAGGCGCGAGGAGCGTGGCGTAGTAAAACCTACGCGAGCGACGAAGCAACGCCATTCAAACGAAACGATCGAAGCTCTAATACTGTGCCGAGCCTTCGGCCAGTGTGGCACCCTTGAACTGGGTGTCCTCGGTGTCGGCGCGGTAGCGGGCCGTCACGTTATTGCATGCCTGCTTCTCAGGCGTGTTGAGCGGTACATCGAAATCCATGTAACGCTTGGCGATTTCCATGTATACGGAGATCCCGCGCACCTGATGCAGGACCACCTCTTTGCCGCCCTGCGAGCAGAGAAAATCAACGTCGCCATAGATGCTGCGCGTTCCTTCTCTGTTCAGAACGAAAGAAACCTTGAGATTATTACTATCAACCTTGACCGCCTTCATATCGGCGATGCTGGCCTTGGCCTCAAGGTTCCCGGCCCTGACAAAAACCGGCAATGAAATGGCAGGCTGCACAGCCAGACGAACGGCCTGCTTGCCGACCTGTTTCGCATCGAAAGACTCGGGCGGGGTTTCGCTGACGATCCACAAGTGGGAGCGGTATTCACCATCCTTCAAATCTGCGGGACGACGAAACAGCAATCTGATCTGCTGCGAGCCGCCAGCGGGAACAGTAACGCGGCGCGGCGCAAAGCGCACCATGTCATCCGCCCATTGAATATCGTCTGCCTTCTCTCCCTCACCAACAGCGCGCAGCGCCTTCTTTTCGTCCATGCGGTACTTGCGCCAGCCGAGACGATAGGTTTGCTCTTTTTCTGTACTGTTGATGATCGTGAGAATTTCGGAACGTTTGGAATCTTCGAAGGTAACCCGCTTCAGGCTCACACGGATGGCAAATGCTTCCGAAGGCCAGAGCAGAAGAGACGCTATCAGCGTCAAAACAAAAGCGGACGAAACAAGAATAGAGCCCTTCGGCCTTCCTGACGTATAAGCGTACTTCTGCACTTCCGAGCGACCCATAAACTGAAACCGTGTTTTCTACTGTTTATATCCTTAGTCTCAACCCCTTGATAGTTGCTAGAACCCTCAGGAAAGTCAAGCCGTTGGTACGATACTGAAACCAGTTACGCGATCAATCTTACCCAGTCACTGAAAGTTTGTATATATGCGCGCCGTACCCACGTAACTCCCCGTCGCCTGCCCGGCCTTCGCATTTAACGTCGCCCCTACCGGGACTGTCATTGTGTGATTACCAGCTTGGGGCGTAATTGTCACCCGGCTTCCACCATTTGCGGTAAAAAAATTAAAGTCGTTCACGGTAACAAAGGTCGCGCCGTTGGTCAAATTGACCACTGAATCCTCAAGGCTCACCGATACAGGAAATGCAACGCCCTTGATCCTGAGGCGGCCCGCATTGGGCGTGCCGCCTGCGGCTGTGAAGGAACTGTTGCTGTCAACGATCAGCCTGTTCAACGCAGGATCGATGCTGGCAACGCCGACCTGATCCACGGTCATCGCTACCGTACCAAAATCCAGCGATGTTTCGACGGTAACTTCTATAGCTCTGACAAGCTTTGCACGAATCGGCAATGTGGATGTTGCGGCGACAGCGGTTACATTTCGCATCAGGTGCAAAACACCAAGGCAGGATAGCGTCACCACCCCGCCCACAGCCATACATTTAAGCCCCTTGGAACTTTTTTTCTTCTTCGATGTCACGGGCACCCTTGCTCCTCAAGGAACTCCAGTCTTTACGCCTCCCCACACCGTACCCCAAAGCCACCACGTCAGAAAACCGTTCTGCGCGGTTCTCTGCCCCACATAGCAATATACGCTACAAGATTACTGGTAATTGGCCGTCAAGACCACGCTACCCTGATAGGTTCCAGCCAACTGAGCCGCACCGATGGTCAGCCTGCCGCCAAGGTCCAGACCCGTATCCGTCGCAGCAACCATGGTATGAACCAATGGCGTTGCATTCAAAGTGCCAGCCTTGCCCTCAGCAGTGAACTTGTCGACAACCATCTTGGCAACGCCGCCGACCGTTTCCGTGATGCTCACCTTGGTAGGTGCTGTCACAGTAACCTTCAGAGCTGCCGTCGCTTTCAGCGTAAATCCGCCAGCCTGAATCGTACCACCGATCGAGGTTATGCCGGCACCAGGCGTAATGGCACCCGTGTTGTCAACCGTTGCCGTACCGCCAGCACCGGCCTCGGTAAGTGAACCGAAGTTCAAGGATTGCGTCTGCGTAATCTGGACCGGCGCCAGAATAATAGCCTCAATCGGAACAGCATCCGTTGCGGCTCTTGCCGGCATCGCCAGGGGACCCGCAGCCGCAAGCGCCGCAGAACCCAAGACGACTTTCTTAATAGAATCACTCTTCATGTGTCGCTCCTCACATTATACTTTTTGATCAGTTCTTGATTATACTCGAAGACTAGAAGCGCCAAATTGCTCAGCACCACGTAACCTTCGTAGAGTGTACATTATTTTTGCATGCGCTTGTAAACAAAATTTCAAATCGCTGCACATTACATAAGTATCAACAAAAATAACGCACTCTTAGAATCAATAGTACCGGACAAAAATTAACGCAGACTTAACCGATTATCAGAAAGCAAAGCTCCGATACTCATTGATTTTTTTTAGCTGTGTATCGCAGAGAATCTGCGCCTGAGAAGGGGTTTTATTTTTCATATAATCTCCTGCGCCAACCCTACCCAAAAAATCATTATAGTATGCAATGTTCTTATTTAGGATTTCCGACTCCGCCTTAAGCACATATCCCAATGCTTCCGACTCACTAATGGACGGTATAAGCAAAAGGATTACAAACTCAAGAATACGCCGCATGGACTTCCGCGCACTTCGCCCGGGAATAAAGATATGGCTCATCTCCGCCCTTTTCTCATCATGGTAAACATTGATGATGGGCATATGAAAATGTAAGTCCTTATAGAGGTCGGGCAAATCCGTTTTCTTCACCACGCCTGTCAGCCCGCGTATTTTGATCCTGCCGAATTTTCCAAAATCTATATCTACGGGTACAGAACGAACGACCGGCGCTTTTTCATCGACAAACCCGTAATTTATATACGAATCGAATGCATCGAGGTGACCGTAGAAGGCATAGCATTCATTACTTCCGGGAACCGGATTGCTTTGCCGGATATATATGGCGCTGCGCCCCTTATCGGGATAATCGTTCTGAAAAAAAGCGCCGGCCGCCGTGTGGTTCAGGCAATCGAGAATCGGCATCAGGACTCTAGTCTTTTTTGCTTTAGGCTCATAAAGCTTGCAACCAAGCAACCGGCTATTGAAAAAGGTGGAAAGGGTAACATTATCGCCAGTTCTACCTTCCTTGATCGCAGCCACCAGATTTTGAACACCTTTTCCTTCCCGCCCCTGCGCCAGAATTTCGAGAACCTCGGGTGCCTGTTGCAGTGTCATCCACGGTGAAGTGCCACGGTGCAAATCAATTTTGTCTGTCATATTGTATAGCGCCATCATATCTTCCATAAGGCCAACCTGAAGCGGCGTGACTTTGTCAGTATGCGACTTGATCACGATATCGCTGCCCTCCAGCGCCAAAGTGAACGCATCGTAAGGAAGTAAACAATTATGGGGCATTCTTATCAACGGGTCCGCTGTCGGCGCGCCGGAAGACAAAATCGACATCTCGCCGTTCTTGCTGGCGATCTCAAGCCCCTCGGCCATCACGGCACCCTCGGCCATGACCTTGTCATTGATTCGAATCAACACTTTTTCTATATCGGGATTGTCTGAGTGTATGTTCATGAACCTGCTACTAAGCGCCTTAAACGGATTTACCTTGAATTCTGTTTATCTTATAGTCGAAAATATCAGCCCGTACAGAAAGTTTTGAGTTTTATATGGCCCAGCAAAAAGAAGTCCCCCTCGACGATGCCTTCGATCTGGCGCTCACGCATATGCAACAGGGCAACCACCGCGTCGCCGAGATCGTTTTTATCGACATCCTGAAATCAGTCCCGGACCACTACGAAAGCCATTACTACATCTCCCTCGCCCGCTATCACATGGGCAACTTAAATGCCGCTATCGAATCCATCAGGACAGCCCTCAAATCGGACAAGCCGGAAGCCGAGTGGTGGTGCAACTACGGCATCATGCTCAACGAAAAGAAGGAATACAAAGACGCCGTCAAGGCTTACAACAAAGCCATCAAAATCGACAAAAGTTATCCCAACGCCTACTGGAATAAATCGCATACGCTCTGGCTGGACAGCCAATATGAAGAAGCGGAAAAAGCGGCGCGTCAGGGAATCAAGATCGACGCAAAATGTCCTGAGGCATGGCTCAACCTCGGAACAGCCTTGATCAAGCTCGGCCAATTGGAAGAGGCCGCCAAGTCTTGGGAAAAAGCCCTTGAGCTGCGCCCGGAATTTGCCTTTGCATGGAGCAATCTGGGCGCTGTGTTGCGCGACATGGGGCGCCTCGAGGAATCGGAAGAAAAGTGCCGCAAGGCGCTCGAACTTAATCCAGGCTACGTTCAGGCGATGAACAATCTGGGGAATGCTGTCCTTGATCTGGGACGCACGGAAGAAGCCGAAGCGCTCTACAGAAAATCCATCAGCGGACAGCCGGATTACGCGGAAGCGCACAACAACCTGAGCATTTGCCTTATCGGCCAGCACAAATACGAGGAAAGTATTTTGCACGCACGCTACGCGATCTCATTCAAGCCCGATTACGTCGATGCCATGATCAACCTCAGCCTCGCGCTGCGCTCCATCGGTCAGGTGGATGAAGCGGCAAAAGTCATTCAAAAAGCAACCCTGCTCAGGCCCGACTCCGCCGAAGGCCATATCGACCTCGCCGATGTCCTTTTCATGCAGGACCGTTACGGCGATGCGGAAATTGAATTGCAGAAGGCAAAAGAATTGAAGCCGGATTCGCCGCGTGTCTACATGAAGCTTTCAAATGTGCTCGAACGCGGCAACAAGATCGAGGAAGCGCTTGAGGCCATCGACACCGCTCTGGAAAAATCGCCGGAGATGCCGGAAGCCTATTTGCGCAAGGGAAATATCTACCACATCTCCAACAACCCGGAAAAAGCCAGAGAGTTCTTTTCCAAGGCTATCGAGATGCGCCCCAACATGATCGGCGCTCTGATTTCCCTGGCCGAGCTGTACCAATCGCTCGGCGATCTCGATGCATCGCGTCAGGAAGTGGAAAAGGCCAAAAAAATAGCCCCGAATTTTCCGGCTCTGTATCTTACGCTCAGCAAGACAAAAAAATTCACCGCAGACGACCCCGACTTTATCAAGATGGTGGAGATCGAAAAAACCGTCGAACGTTTCGGTCTGGATCAGGCCGCGATTCTAAACTTTGCCTTGTTTTCCGCATATGAGAATATCGGCGATTACAAAAAGGCTTTCGAACACCTGAAAAAAGGAAACGACTACAAGCGCCGCATCGTGCCTTATGAAAGGGAGAAGCAGATCGATAACTTCGAACTGCTGAAAAAGACCTACACGCCCGAACTGCTCAAGGCCTATGAGGGGAAAGGTTGTAAATCTGATATCCCCGTTTTCATCGTCGGCATGCCGCGCTCGGGAACGACGCTGACCGAGCAGATCATTTCTTCCCACCCTGATGTCTTCGGCGCGGGCGAACTGACCGAACTTGGAATTCTCGATGCGGAGCTTGGGCCGCTGACACCTGAAAATGCTGCAAAAAAGGGACAGTGGTACGTCGATCAGGTCAAAAAGCGCGACAAGTCCGGCAATGCAAAACGCATTACCGACAAAATGCCCGGAAACTTCGCCAGCATCGGCAAGATCGTCTCTATTCTGCCCAACGCCAAAATCATCCATACGCGCCGCAACCCGATCGATACCTGCCTGTCGTGCTACAAGCAGAATTTCGCGCGCGGGCAATACTGGTCCTACAATCTTGAAGAGCTCGCGGCCTACTACAATTCCTACCTGAGCCTGATGGCCTACTGGCGCAGCGTTCTTGGCGACCGCTTCATCGAGATCGATTACGAGGAAACCGTCGACAATCTTGAGGATCAGGCACGAATGCTGATCGACTATGTCGGTCTGCCGTGGAACGATGCCTGCCTGATGCCGCACATGCAAAAACGCTCTGTCCTGACGGCGAGCAAGACGCAGGTCATCAAACCGGTTTATAAAACCTCCGTAAAATCATGGGAGCGTTACAGGGACGAACTAAAACCCCTGATTGATGGCCTGAAGGCTGGCCCGGCGAAAGAATTTTTATAGGATTATTTTGGAGATTGACGCGCACCGAATACTGACCTAGGTATAAGGCTTGCGATGATATGACAAGATGGTGCTGGACCTGCGATATGCCGAAACGAGATAAAAAACGTAAAAAGCACGGCAAGCTGATGGTTAACCTGTCGGCCATGGCGCTGATCGGCTTTTGTCCCGCCAGCGGCAAGGCACAAAATATCAATTGCATTGACGACCTCATATTTGGCTCGATTACGCCTTGCGGCGCTGCCGGAACGGTGATAGTGCGTCCCGACAACACAAGGGCACTTGGCTGCGTCACATCTGTAGGCGGCCCTTTTTCAAGAGCGCGCTGCACCATCACGCAAAAATCACCGGTCAGACCGGTCCAGATCAGTATTACAGCGGCAAGTTTCGTCATTACCAGTGGCGCAAATAATATGAACGTAACGAATTTTAATATCATTACGAATGCTGGCGGCCCGAACGCCACCATCACGGCAAATTTTATAAACGTGCCGATCGGCGCGACCCTGAATGTCGGCGCCACACAGGCTGGCGGACTCTACACCGGAAGCTTCGGTATCACTGCCGTATTGCAGTAAGTATTTGTTGCTGGAAGGCTTTTTATTCTGATCCGGAACCCGTCATATCGCCAGAAAAATACGCGGGGCCAAACTCCTTCTGCTGCAAGCCGTCAACCCTTGCCACCAAAGAAGCTTCCTGTTCTGCCGCATATCCATCAAAAAATGCGCAGCACCTTTTCTCGTCCCCGCTCTCGCATTGCTTACGAGCCTCCACCCTTGTCCCGCACTGGACAATGACCGCCCTGATCCGCATATCGACAGCAATGTGCCCGTCGCTACCGGGTTCGGCAAGGGCAGGAACAGCAAAAAACACGCAAAAACACAGTACCCAGTAACGCAAAGCGCCCAACCCGTTCAGTATAATCAGTATAAAATGTGAATACGGGAAGACTGGGAAAATAAGAACGCCGGGTCAAGCTGAATCAACCCCTGAAAACTCAACCCTGTTGATAACTTTTATCCGGCACCAGCCAGCGGGTCTCCGCCCCGCCGCCCAGAACCGGCGCGAACTCCATAAGGGCCGCCTCGACCCGTTCCGGCACCTGATAAGGCGCGTTGAAGACGATCAACCCTGCGGCGTTCATACGCGCCCGGTCGCCCCTGTCCGAGCCGGGCAGCGGGGGCAGATTGGCCCCCCGGTACTCGCACAGCCACGTCCGGGGCAACCCCAGCGCCGTGGCCGCCTCGACCAGCGTATCCCGCACCGGCAGTGATCCCTTGATCGGATACCAAAGAACATAAATCCCGTTCGCCCAGCGCTTTTTCCATTGTTGCATCTGTGCTGCGACAATTTCATGTTCGTTGTTTTCAATTTCATACGGCGGATCGATCAACACAATCCCGCGCCGTTCCTGCGGCGGAATGTTCGCACGGATTACCTCGAAAGCATCCATTTCCGTGACCCGCACATTGGCAAAACCCGCCATATTCTGTTTTAAAACCTGCATATCCTCGGGGTGAAGTTCGTTGGCGATCATGCGGTCCTGGGGCCGCAACAAGCGCGCCGCCAGCATCGGCGAGCCGGGATAGTGCCCCTTTGCAAAATCCCTGCGCACGGCATCCAGATAAAATGCTGCATCCGTGTTCGCCGCACCTTTTTTTATCAGCGCAGCAATCCCCGGCTGATGTTCTTTTGTTTTCTGCGCCTGATCTGATGAAAGATCGTAAAGCCCCGTCCCTCCATGCGCATCCAGCACAAAAAAAGGCGCATCCTTTTTGCGCAGATGCTCAAGGCACAGCGCCAGCACCAGATGCTTGACGACATCGGCGAAGTTCCCGGCGTGATAGATATGGCGGTAATTCATGGCAAAAACATAGAGCATAGTTTTTGCGCCGCATCAATAAAAACAGCAGAAAACTGCGACTTTTCAGGATTTTTTAACGTTATGGCATATAATTTTGGTATAATGAAAGGGTGTGGTAAGTAAACGGGAGGTTTGGCCATGGCGCAACTGGGCAAACAGCTTAAAGATTACAGACTGACAACGGCGAAGATTATCTATCATATGCCCGACTACCGGAACATCCTTCAGGAATTCATCTGGCAGGATTACGACATCGCGCCGAAATTTCCTGTCCTGACCAACTTTCTCCATTTCTGGACGCGCGAGATCGACGGCAAATTGCACTCGGTATATGTGGCGAAAAAATCGCTCATCACGCCGGGCGATTACCGCTTCGCGGAATTTGAAGGCACGCTGCAATAATCAATCCGGGTTTTCCGCCAGCGTCACCTTCAACCCGTCAAGTTCCTCGCTCATGATGATCTGACAGGATAGCCGCGAATTGTCCTTGAGGTGAAATGCCTCATCCAGCATTTCTTCTTCATCGTCACGTTTGGGTGCAAGTTTTGAAATCCACGCCGGATCAACATAAACATGACAGGTCGCGCAGGCGCAAGCGCCGCCGCATTCGGCTTTTATCTTGAGGCCATGCTCGCGGATGATCTCCATCACGCGCCAGCCTTCCACGGCATCCAGCGCATGTTCGTTCCCTTCAACATCAGTGACGAATATTTTCATTTTACGCTTTTACTCCCGCTCATGATGGAGGCAATACCGTAGGCCATGGCAACGCTTGCGGTCACGGTCGTCGCCAGATTGGCGATGATCTTGGCCGCTGCCATCATATATTCGTATGCCTTTGAAACCGTCTCTCCTTCCGCTGCGGGATACGCGATCATCGCCATATCGGAAAACAGCATCAGGAGAAGCACAAACGGCAGATAGCACACCAACCACAACCCCATCATATAAAGAGATATCCTGAAGCCGCCGATCCTGCGCAGATAATCCCGCATCGAATAACCCATCGCGACCGGGACATAAAGCCAGATAAATCGGAAAAGCCACACCGCGCAAACAAGGAGCCATGTAAGCATAAGATAGACCTTGAACTCAGGCTCAGGAGGCACCTCGCCGCCATCGGGCGCGCCCGTTCCCATCATCGCCAGCCCGTTGAAAAAAGACAGCGTCAGCCATATCAGCACATAGACAATCGTCCCCGCCCAGATGAGCCGCATACCATCCCGGCTCGCCGGAGATGTTCTGGCATGGGGCTGAAACGGCATATCCTCGTTGTAAAGCGCATGCCGGATCGCATACATCACCAGCAGACCTTCTGCAAAAAATGACGGCAGCAGCACCAAACCGTGCCGCAGGAAATTCTGCTCCAAACCGAAATATGTAATGGCAATAAAGCCGACAAACTTGAGCGCAGCCGCGATAAGGCCAAAACGCCCGATCGCGTGCCTTTCCTCCCAGAGGAACTTGTAACCTTTCGAAGACGCCTCTATAAAGTCGAATGTTGCCATAGGCTAGTTTTTAGCATGGGTGCAACTTTCAGGATAGGCCAAGTTTTAAAATGAAATCCCCCGCCCCACATCTCTCGCGCTGGCTGTTTTTCTGCTGTTTTCTGGTAGGGCTTATCATCATCGTAGGGGCCATAACGCGCCTCAGCGGCTCCGGGCTTTCGATCGTGGAATGGAAACCCCTGATGGGCGCACTGCCGCCGCTGAACGAAGCCCAGTGGCAACATGTTTTCGACCTCTACAAACAAAGCCCCCAATATATTAAAGAAAACTCATGGATGAGCCTTGCCGACTTCAAAGCCATCTTTTTCTGGGAATGGTTCCACCGTCTTCTGGGCCGCCTGATTGGCCTCGCCTATGCCCTGCCCCTGCTGTGGTTTTTCTTTAGAAAGCAAATACCGTCCGGAGCGGGAATCAAGCTTATCGGCGTTTTGCTGCTGGGCGGAGCGCAGGGGTTCATGGGCTGGTACATGGTCAAAAGCGGCCTCGTTGATAACCCGCAAGTCAGCCATTACCGGCTCGCCACGCATCTGGGGCTGGCGCTGCTGGTTCTGGTTTGCATGTTCTGGCTGGCGCTGGGCTTCAGGAACACGCCGCGCCACCCCGACAAAAATCTGCACCGCCACGGGCTTGTGGTGCTTTGCCTTACCCTTATAACGATTTTCTGGGGCGCGCTGACCGCCGGGCTGGATGCCGGGCTGGTTTACAATGAAACCTTTCCGAAGATGGGCGGCACCTGGCTCCCACCGGATTTACTCCACCGCAACCCCCTCTGGATCAATTTTTTTGAAAATCATGTAGCCGTGCAATTTACCCACCGCTGGCTGGCCGTGACGACGGCGCTGGCCGTGCTGTCGCTCTGGGGGCACGCCCTGATGAAAAACAAAGCGCGTATCATATTTCACCTGCTGGCGGCCATGGCCTGCGCACAGGCAGCGCTTGGCATTGCAACGCTGCTTTCGGGCGTAGCTTTACCCTTGGCGGTCGCCCACCAGAGCGGCGCGGTGATTTTGCTGTTGCTTCTGGTTTACTGCCTGTACGAAGTCAGACCCAGGGCGCACTGATTGAACGTCAAGCTCAAGCGCGGCAATTGCCTGATCGGCTGTGCGGCGGGCAAAGAAACCGGATGCTTATACGGCACCGGCGGATCGGCAGTAATGTCGACCGTGGGCTGCGGGATGACAACTTCTTCCGCGAAAACATTTGCCTCTTTCTCCGCTTCCGCGACCAGTTCCTTATACGACAAGGCTTTGACGTAGATGAAATCGACCTGCACGATATTTCTTTTTGCGGCAAGATTAAGCCCCGATCTGTACTGCGGCGCGGCCACAGGCGCGAAAATGGCCGGTTTTGCGGCTGGCGCAACGATCGGCGCAATCGCGGCGGGGGTCACGTCGATCGGCATGACATCATCCGCAATCGGCGGCACCACCGGCACTCTGATCGTACTCTCCGCAACGACCGGGCGCTCTATGCTCGGGGCCACAGGCGCGGCGGCCTGAGCCTGCACGGGCGGCGGCAAAAATCTGTCGACGACCACGGCCGAATAAATATAAAGCGCGATGTCGCGGCCAAGAAACTTCACCGTTTTCCCGACATGCTCGAACTGCAAAGAGCCGTGATAGACGCTTTTGATTTCAAGATCGGCCAGCGCCTCCAGCAACACCTGACGCCTTTCCTCGGCCTCAATTTCCATCTGGGTGCGGTGCGCCTTGTCGCGCGGGCCGTCCTCGTCGTAGCGCATCAGCACTTCGCCGAAGATATGCGCGGCGGCGGCAGGCCAGTCCTTGCGGAAATGCAGCCTGCCGCTGATATTGTTCGGAATGTAAAGGCTTTCGATCGCAATGATGAAATCGGCGCGCTTGTCCGCCCACGGCACGAGCGGCGCCGCGACTTCAGGCTTTGCTTGCAGAACTTCACTTGCCGGCTTGCTGCCCGTATAAACCATCTTCGCCTCACCTTTCCGTCAAAATCAATTTTTCATGCCCGGCACCGGACATGC
This sequence comes from Micavibrio sp. UBA5703, assembly GCA_002420015.1. GTDB lineage: Bacteria > Pseudomonadota > Alphaproteobacteria > Micavibrionales > Micavibrionaceae > UBA5701. The sequence continues at coordinate 33,242 of DIHF01000017.1, read as the reverse complement.
ACCAGTGACCGGATCCGGCTTGGGTTTATTGTCGTCAACACCGAAATATCTGCCTATCTGGTCAAAGTAGCTCCCAAATGATGTTTTGCTTGGAGCCTGACATACATACCCCTTGTTCTCATTATACACCCTCAACATTCGTTGCGTCTCAGGATTTTCGTAAACAATGTGACCGTCTTGTGCAGCACGCTCATTGAATCTTTTATTCAAGTACGCATATTCCTGTGCTCCTGTCTCTTCATTTCGCCACAATTGATTCCGCACCGCAAACTCTCTCTGGCTTTCCGCCGCCACCCGACGCACTTCAAGTATATCCGACCTTTGCGTTGTGTTTTGTGCTTGAAAACTCGTCATAGGCGTCAAGCTTACGGTGTACCCTCCTCCTTGTTCATTCTTTTTTGCATCGTAGACGTATATGTCACCAAAAAACGCCTCTACCTTGTTGTCAAACTTCTCGTTATCGATAAAATCTTTCAGACCCTTGGCACCACCCTTCCAACCAAATGAACTTATATCATTCGAGATATCGCTGAGTTTTCCGATGCCGAATTGAAGATGAAACTTCCCTGCCGCGTCCGGCATATAACGAGCGATGATGATGCTGTCTTTCTTAAGCCCTGCTCCGGGGTTCCGTTCTACAAAGTTATCTATGGTTTCCCGCGTCAAGCCCTTTACCCCGTAAACAATGACGCTATTATGGTCACGCATTTTCTCTCTAATTACCGAATTATCTAATGCCTCCTTGCTTTCCGGATTCAAGGAGTTCAGATTTAAGCCGATTAGTTGCTCTATGAGCTTGATATTTTGAGGATTGCTAACATCCAATTTCTCTAGGTCTTCGAAGTAATGCCCCGTCTTCTTCTCAGGAGGGATGGTCGGAAGCTTAATTTCTTTTTCTTCTTTTGGTATCGTCACAGTCGTAAGGTCACCATTTATATTACCTGACGGAGCAGACGCCACCTGAGGAGCGGGCGGTTGCCGTTCGGGGGCGGTGCTGATGGTTGAGGGATTGTTAGCTGTATCCAAAGGAACTCCCGCATAGCGTCCCAACGCATCCGCATCAAGCCCCCCGGCCCCAGCTACATAGCTCGCCCTAACCACTCTGGCCTCGCCGGGTACGCCCGGCGGCGCGAATGCACTGAAATTTCCACGCATATTCGGAACATTGCTTGTCGGCGTTATCCCGTACGTAACGGGCGGTGGTGTTTGAGACTCCTCCTGCGGTGCGGGAGCCGGAGGCGGCGTTTGAGGTGCCGCCTGAGGCGCGGCAGCAGGCCCATTGCTGCTGGGCTTTGGATTGCCTTTGACCTCACTCATGATGGAAGCTGAAAAAGCCGCACCGCCACCCGTCTTTCCTGCCTCAAGAGCGTTCCCGACGATGGTTTCAAGCTTTTTTGAATCAAATAACAAGTCGGATTTGTTGTATTTCTCGTTGAACTCCCTGGCCATTGCCATCATATCTTCTTTCAACTTTGCCGGGTCGTTCCCGTTCTTCTTCAGGAAATCATCGTAAGATCCGGCCAGAAATTTCGCCGGGTCGTTCCCGTACTTCGCCATGGACTCGTGATAGGCTTTTACCATTTCCTGCGGGATATGGCTTTTTATATTTGAACTCGCATCGGACTTCGCTCCTTGTTCCTGCGTCTTCGCTCCCAACATTTTCGCAAGGGGAATGCCCGTGAACGTCTCAAGTATTTGCATGAGCATCTGCCCGATTTGCGAAGACTGGAGGAAGTTAAAAATCTGCCCTTTGAAGGAATCGGGCAAAAAGTCGAGAACTTTTAAAAACATTTCTGCTTTTTTGTTCTCAACTGCTGCACCTTCTTTGTTGTCGATTAAGTCGTTCTCGTAAAGGCTATCCAAGCCAGCAACCATCGTCGTAACAATGAGTGTCCCGTCGCCGACATTCTCCAGTTTTATTTCCATTGCTTTTGCGAATTGCTTTTTTAGATCGTCTGAAAAAATCTTCGCCTTGGCCTCGGAAGATAGCTTGCCGTACCCTGCAATGAGCTGCTGCCCTATGGCCGGACTGTACTGGCCATCCAGACTACCTCCATAAATATCTTTTCCTTCTCTATCTTTCCCTTCAAAACGCATAAGCGTCTTAACGCCCTTCAAAAGGTGATGCAGCGAGGCATTCGATTGTTTGCCAAACACACTGGCCTTTCCATCCGGATCCGCCTTTCCATCCGGCACTGGCATATCCGGGATTGCGCCACTGGCCGCCATTACCCCCAATGCCTTTTTGACCATATCGGCAGCGGCTTTTACATCGCCAGTTGTCACTGTTATTTGTGGGTTGCTTTGTGGCGGTGATACGCCTTGACCGCCACCATTCGTCCCGCCTGTTTGCGGCGTAAGAGCAGGCGCTCCTGCCCCGGCAGGGGGAGAGGAAGGAGGATTAGCTTGCGAAGTTGTTGTAGATGTCGCCGAAGCAGGTGAACCTTCTGTTATCGGTGGCCTATCCTTTTTATATACATTACGAAGATGCTCACTTGCGGAAGGATTTCCTCCTGTTGTTTGGGGAGCGCCCGGCTTTGGCCCTGTCGTCACCTGAGGGGACGCTACGGGTGGCGACGTTACGGGTGCCGGTGCCTGAGCGGGTGCAGGCTTTTTGAAAAAATTTTCCTTTTGCAGATTGGAGAGCGCTTCAACGATCTTCGGTCCGTCCTTCAGAAACGCAAAAAACAGGTTCGAATCATCCTTCATCGGCTGCGGCATTTCATTACCTGCCTTCAGCATGCCTATGATTCCAAACTTAGCCATAGGTTTGCTGGCAAGCAAAGTATTCATTCTCTGAATACTCGCCGAAAATGCTGTCTTCATTTCCTCGGTAAAGCCCGCATCCTTGTTGAAAACAACTTTGTCATCTCCAATCTCGTTATTCATTTTGGAGTAGCGCTCAAGGCCCGCGAGAACCTCATCGGGCGTAGGCTTGTCGCCAGCGACTACAACGCCCAGCGCCGGGAGATGTTCGCCCAACACTTTGAGATATAGGTCGAGATTGGCCTTCTGTTCTGCCATGAAATACACCCTCTTTTACTGCAAGCCATTGTCCTGGCTTTGCTTTTTATACACTTACCGCTTGAGCCGTTTTTTCTTTTACGCTGCTTATTATTAAGCCTTAATTTTATTAATATTCGGTTAAGATATAGAAAAATTATGTCATATAGGGGGCGTTTTTTCAAATTTGGGGGGTCCTTGTTTTTATGAAGATATAAAAATACCGTCATTGCACGGCTTGTCTGTGCAATCCACCTGTCTGCCGAAGCCCGCAGGGCGAAGAAGGATGGATCACACGCATAAAGCGTGTGATGACGACGGTAGATGGAATTATGAGGCGGAATAACTATACAACTTTTTCACGCGCCCTTATTTCCCTGAAATAATCCAGATAAGCCAGCACCGTTTTTTCTTTGGTAAATTCACCCAAGTAGCGGCCATAGCCGTTTTGGACCAGCCGCGCCGCCAGCGCCTTGTCATCAATAATTTTGACGATGGCCGCGCGCATTTGTTCTACGTTGTCGATTTCCACCACCAAGCCATCTTCGCCATCACGCACGAACTGGCGCGGCCCGTCGGCGTTCGTCGTCACCAGCGGAATTTTCTGCGCCCATGCCTGCACGAACACCGTGCCGAAAGGTTCATAGCGCGAAGGAAACACGCAGATATTTGCGGCCTGAAGCAGAGCGGCGCGGTCCTCGCGCCACCCCAGAAGTTTCACACGTGCGCCTACATTCAAATCGGCGATCAGCTTTTCCAGCTCCGCGCGCTGCGGGCCTTCACCCGCGATCCAGAAATAAACACCCTCCATTTGCGCCGCGACTTTAATGAGTGTATCGAACGCCTTGCTCGGATGCAGCCGCCCGAGCGCCAGCACGACAGGCGCATTTTCCGACGTCGCCAGATCGGCGCGGCGCACGGGATTTTTCACGGCCTCGACATCCGCGAAATTGTTGATGTGCAAAACGCGCTCGCCTTCCACGCCGTGATCCATCAGATGCCTTCGGATGTCGGGCGTGATGGTGGTGAAGTAATCGGCGTTTTTGAAATACTTTATGTTGTAATAACCGCCGAGGCGCGAAACGATCAGATACCGCCCAATCCCCCCACCTTTCGCCCATTTCGGCGTTTTGGCGGCGGCACGCGCCATCCAAGTCTGTACGATGTCGGGGCGAAATTCGCGGATGATTTTTTTCATCCGCCACGGCGTATAGAAATCCATCCTGCCGCCGAAGGGCAGCTTGTGCACGCGCAAGCCTTCCTTTTCCAGTGCGGGTACGCGGCTGTCGTTGTCCCGAGTCACGACCTCGATCTCTTGTCCGGCTTTGGCAAAGGCAACGCACATATCGACGAAGGCGGTCTCGGCCCCGCCATGCTCCGCCCCGGCCATGACTTCAAGAATTTTCATTTGACTATTGATCTCAAACGCCTACTGTTCTTTTTTCGGCGGCATGGCTGTCGCCTGAGGATGGCTCATCATCCCGGCGCGCAGCAGGGAAACCATGGCGTTTTGCGTCTCATCCATTTTCCCGAGAAGGTAACCGCAGGACTCCTTGGTCGTCACAGGTTCCTTTTTATATTTCTTGATCGAATAGTCACGTGTCTCGTCGATCAACTTGAAGATGTTTTGAAAATCTTCCTTCTTCACGTAGTCCTGCGCCAGCACCATGTTGTTGACGTTGGCTTCCGCATCCGCGATGACGGGGCTTACAGCCTCGTCCCATTTCGCAAAACGGCCATCAAGTTCCTCTTTCATGTCGGAATTGTTTTCGCCGCACGACTTGATCGCGTTGGAAACATCGCCGCGCACCATTTTGACGGTGTTGACCATGTTGTAATTGTTATAGACGGCGGCAAAGTGCTGCATCTTGTCAGCCTCAAGCCCTTCAGAAACTTTCTTGATCGCGGCGCGCATTTTCGGCGCGGGGCTGTCCGGGTCTTCGGCTTCCTTCGCGGGCGCAGCCTCCGCAGGCTGTTCGGCCTCTGCGACTGGCGGCGCAGCGGCATCTTCGGCGCGCGCCGAATTAAAAACAAAAACCGCAACGACAGTTAAAACCGATAAAAGGAAAAATCTCGAAAACATGGGCGAAGCCCTCCTGAACAATGACACCTTGATCCTAGCACAAAAAAAAACCGCCGGGGAACCCCCCGGCGGTAAGGAAAGCCTGTAAAATCTTGCTCCGGTGCTTCATAGACTTGCGGGGTAATGAAGCGACCCGGAAATCATACAGGCCAGGCACATGACATAAGAGATAAAACGCTAAACCCCAAAAACCCTTTCCCAATAAAACCCTAACGCACGGGCGGGCGGTCCTGCCTTCCCCCGAAGGCTGCTCCCCTAGGACCCTGCCCGTCTTGCTCTTCCAACCTTCCGCTTTCCCTCAAGCGCTGGTCTGGCTTTCATGTTCGCCGCCGCCAGGCTCAGGCACATAAATCCGAACAAAGCTGCCGTTAATCCTGCGAACATATTACACTCCCAACAATATTTAACATAACACTAGTTAGGTAAATACAAAGTAAATAAAATGCAGAATTAATTTGTGGCGGATTTATTGGGGATTTTTATTGCACTCGCCCCCAAAAGACAAAAACCCTTATGTTTACAATGATTTAGGTTGATTCGGCTGTGGTTTTGTGAATACTGGAAAGCCCTGAATATGTGACGGAGCAACCGCTTTATGACCCTGAAACTTTCCCGCCGGTCCGACATCCCGATGTTCCGGGCGCTGGATATCCTGCGCGAAGCCAACGCACGCGCCCAAAAGGGAGAGGACATCAAGCGCCTTGGCGCGGGGCTGCCCTGTTTCGGCGTACCGCAGCCTGTGCTCGATTACGCCAAGGACGTCATCGACCGCGACCCGCGCCAGACCTATACCGAGGCGCTCGGCATGACGCTGGTGCGCGACCGCATTGCGCTTTATTACCGCGACCGTTACGGCATTAATTTTAACTATGAACGCGTGGCCATCACCGCCGGATCTTCGGGCGGGTTGTCGATGGCTTTCATCGCCGCTTTTGACCCGGGCGACAAGATCGGAATCTGCACGCCGACCTATCCGCCTTACCGCAACATCATAAACACGCTTGGCCTGATCCCTGTCGAAATTCAAACCTCGGCGGAAACCGATTACCAGCCCACAGCGGCGCTGCTTGAAAAATGCGGCGAGAAACTCGACGGGCTTGTGATTTGCAGCCCGTCCAATCCTTCGGGAACGATGCTCTCCGAATCCGAACTCAACAAAATATGCCAGTGGTGCGATGCGAACGGCGTGCGCCTGATCTCGGACGAAGCCTATCACAACATCACCTACGCCGAACCCGCGCAGACCGCCGCAAAGTTTACGGACAACGCCATCGTCCTGAACACCTTTTCAAAATATTTTGCCATGACCGGATGGCGCCTGGGCTGGATGGTTCTGCCGCCGGAAATGACCGACCGTATCAAAAAATTGTCGGAGAGCTATTTCGTGTCGCCGACCACCATCTCGCAACACCTTGCCTATAAAGTCTTCGACCATATGGACGTGCTGGACGGTTATGTCGCCTACTACAAAAAGAACCTCGACATCCTGAAAGCGGAACTTCCGAAGGCTGGCTTTAAGAAACTCTCGAACGTCAAAGGCGCCTTTTACATTTACGCCGATATTCACAACCTGACCAACGACAGCGAGGAATTTTGCCGCCGCATGCTGGGCGAAGCCAGGGTTTCCATGACGCCGGGCCTTGATTTCGACGTAGCGCGGGGACATACCACCGTTCGCATCTGTTTTGCCGACGATACAAATGATATCATAGAGGCCTGCCGCCGCCTTCAGGACTGGCAGAAATAAGCGGAGAATTTTAATGACGCGGAGAAACGCCGAAAGCGGAAATGTCATCTGGATCATACTGGTTGCGATTGTGCTGCTTGGCCTTTTGACCGCCATCCTCAGCCGTTCGGGAAGCTCCGTCGATCAGAGCGGCGATTTTGAAAAACTGCGCGTCCGCGCCACGCAGGTTATGCGTTACACAAAAAGCATCGAATCCGCCATCCAACAAATGCAAACACGCGGCATCAGCGAAAGCGACATCAGCTTTGAAAACCCTGCGACGACGACGGATTACACAAACGCCAATTGTTCGGTCGATGATTGCAAAGTTTTCTCGACAGGCGGAGGTCTGACATATCAAGACCCGCCTTCCGGCGCCAATGACGGCAGCGAATGGATATTCACCGGCGCCAACAATGTCGGCACCACAGCAGGCCCGGCGGGCACGACCGCCGCATCTACGGGCAACGACATCATCATGCTGATGCCGAACGCCAGCACGGAACTATGTCTGCAAATCAACCGCGATCTCGGCGTGGGCACGGCGGGAACGCTTCCCGTTGAAACAACCGGCATCGCCACAACGGCCTTCACAGGCGCTTATGCGGGCGGCGGCCCGACGATCCTCGACGGCGACCCCGCACCCTTTGAACTCGATCGGCAATCCGCAGGCTGCTTCACCGACACCGCCCCAAACCCCGACGTGACCTATTTCTACGCAGTCATTCTGGCGCGCTAAACCGTAAATTCCACGGACAATTCCACCTGTTGTCATCCCGAGCGAAGTCATGGACCGCAAAGCGGGCTATGACGCAGTCGAGGGATCTTCGTGGAAAATTCTTATCAAAAAGAGATGCCAAAGATCCCTCGGCTTCGCCCTTCGGACTTCGCTCGGGATGACATCGACAGTAGTAAAAACAACTACTCCGTCAACCGATTCCACCAGCCGCTTTTTTTCTTTTTCGGCGGTTCGTTGACGACTTCATGTTCCTTGGGTGCCGTGTTTCTGGGCGCAGACTCGGCACGGCGCGGCTGAACTGGCGGCGCGGCGGGCTCGCTTCGGGGCGTATCCTCCGAAACCTCCTGCTTGCGGGCGGGCGCATGTTCTCTTGTATGTTCCTTCGCATGCTCTCTTCCACGCTCCCTTGACGGCCGCTCCTCGCGGTTACGCTCGTGGCGGCGCGGTCTTTCCTCCTGATCGCGAGAATCACCATTGGCACCCTCACGGTTGAAGTTTTCTTCCGGCCCGGATTCACGCCCGCCCTCCTGCGTTTCCCTGTCATTCCCGAAATTCCTGTCGTTGCCATCGCGACGGCCTCCACGGCGGCGGCGGCCTCCACGGCGGCCCCTGCGGCGGCCCTTGCGTTCGAACGAATCCCCGGACCTTTCGTGCGGCGCATTGCCATCTATATCATTATTGTCGTCCTCATCGCCCTCGACGACATCAGCATCTTCCTTGTCCTCGTCGCGCTCCTGATATCCGGCGGCGGGCTTTGCCACCTCGATCCTGTAGCTCGACGGCGCGATGGTTTCATCAACGCGGGTAAGAATGGTGAAGTTATAGCGTTTTTCGATATCGGCCAGCTTGCTTTTCTTGTTGTTAAGAATGTAAAGCGCGACATCGTTCGATACATGCACGATGATCTGCGCGGCGCGGCCGCGCATGCCTTCTTCCTCAATCGCACGCAGCACGACAATCGACATCGCATCGCATGTGCGGATGACACCGGCCCCTTTGCAGTGCGGGCACACATTATACTGTGCCTCGGTCAGACTGGGGTTCATGCGCTGGCGTGAAAGTTCCAGCAAACCGAAAGACGATATGCGTCCGACCTGAATGCGCGCACGGTCGGTCGAAAGCGCCTCTTTCAGCTTGCGCTCGACCTTGGCGTTGTTGCGCCGGTCTTCCATGTCGATAAAGTCGATGACGATCAAACCGCCAAGGTCGCGCAGGCGCAATTGCCGCGCCACTTCCGTCGCCGCCTCAAGATTCGTTTTAAGCGCGGTTTCTTCGATATGGCGCTCTTTGGTCGCCTTGCCGGAGTTCACGTCGACGGAAACAAGCGCTTCCGTCGGATTGATAATCATATAACCGCCGGATTTCAGCGTCACGCGCGGTTCGCCAATATCGTTGATTTGCGATTCCACGTGATATTTGTGGAACAGCGGCACCCTGCTTTCCTCGTAGTGGAAAATCTTTTTGATGTGCGAGGGGATCAGCATCTTCATGAATTGCCGCGCCGCGTTGAAGCCTTCCTCGCCGGCAACGTGAATTTCCTCGACATCGCGGCCGTAAAGATCGCGGATGGCACGCTTGATCAGATCGGCTTCCTCATAGATCAGCGCAGGCGCGCTGGATTTGAGGGTGTCTTCGCGGATCGTATCCCAGAGCCTGACGAGATAATCGAGGTCGCGCTTGATCTCGACCTTGCTTCTGGCAACGCCCGCCGTGCGCACGATAACCGACATGCCGTCGGGGATCTTGAGTTCCTCAAGAATTTCCTTCATGCGGGCGCGGTCCTGATAATTCGCGATCTTGCGGCTGACGCCCCCGGCACGCGGGCTGTTGGGCATCAGTACGCAATAGCGGCCCGGCAGCGACAGATACGTCGTCACGGCAGCGCCCTTGTTGCCGCGCTCTTCCTTCGAAGCCTGAATCAGCATGATCTGGCCGCGTTTAATGACTTCCTGAATTTTGTATTTGCGGCGCAGATTAAAGCGGAAACGGCGGTCGCTGTCTTCCGTATCGCCGCCCAGCGATTCGACGTTGCGGCTGCGATGTGGCATCCGGCGGCCCCTGCCGCCGCGCCGTCCGCGCCCATAGCGCCCGCGACGACCTCTGCCGCCTCTTTCGCCATCCTGTCCTTGCCTTTCGCCGCCGGCTTCGCCTTCCCGACCTTCCGAGAGTTCCCCTTCGGATTCGTCTCTTTGGTTGCCGATATTGTCGTTCAGATCGCCTTCATGCGATTCGGCATCGTCCTTATCGGCCGCATTGCCATCCTGCGATTCTTCCGTGCCGCCGACTTCTTCGATGACGTATTCGTCTTCGATGTGTTCGATGTTGCCTTCGGAATCGGCGTCCTCGTTGTCGGCCACCCCCTCATCCGGATGATCTTCATTGTCTTCGCCGGACGCATTGTCGTCGGATTCGGATTCCGATTCCCCTCGCTGCTCCTGTTGCTGTTGTTCTTCCTGCTCCTGCGCCTCTTCTTCCTCATGCTGCTTCATGAACTCTTCCTGCTCGGCCAGCAGCGCCTCGCGGTCGGCGATCGGAATGCGGAAATAGTCGGGGTGAATTTCAGAGAACGGCAAAAAGCCGTGGCGGTTGCCGCCAAAATTGACGAAAGCGGCCTGCAGCGACGGCTCGACGCGCGTCACCTTGGCCAGAAAAATACTTCCCTTCAGCGGTTTGCGGAGTTTGCTTTCGTAGTCGTATTCGACAAGGCGTTTGCCGTCGATAATCGCAACCCGGGTTTCTTCCTCATGGGTTGCGTCAATGAGCATAGTCTTAACCATTTTAATCTCCATCCCGCGCCTGCTGGTAATTCCCTGTAATTCTCGGAGGGAACTTCCGGGCGTGCGGCCAGCCTTCATACCTTACAAAAGGGCGGCGCAACGGCGCGATAAACTGTTATACATAAGCTCTG
>DIHF01000017.1:15298-22448 GCA_002420015.1 Micavibrio sp. UBA5703 | reverse complement strand
GGAAAGGGTCATCCACCAAACGGGGGCATACAACAGAGCCAACCCTATTCAGCGCTTACAGTTTTGCGGAACTTGAGTAAATCGGGTGTCCCCTTGACACCAACGCGAAAACCGCAGCGCATAACGAAGGTCACCATACACACAATGCAAAGGCGGCTCAAGACAAAGTTGAAATCTTTTTTAAGCGGCTGAAAATCAATTGCATTTTAAATATTCATAATCTTAACAGCCCTCTTATATCCAATTTTAAAGTTATCGGCAGCCCTCACCCTCCTTTTACAAGAAGGCGCGAAGACACGAAGATAAATGAAACCATTTCATTATAAACACCTACTCCCTCTTTGCGCCTTTGTGTCTTTCTGTGAAATCGCATGCGCAACACGCCCCTATTTGTATGTTGAACTATATCATTTGACGGCACTTGACCCGGCTACACAGTTAAAGCCACTATAGGGGCTGATTTTCGCGCCAATTTATTTTTAGAGTATCCGTCTTGCCCTCGCTTCATAAACATATACAGCCGATACTCTGTGCACTTGTCGCGGTCATATTTTTCTGGCCGGGCCTGGCGTCAGCCCTTGTCATAAATGAAATGCGCTTTGGCGAGCATCCAGACAAAACCCGCATGGTTCTGGACCTCAGCGAGGAGGTAAATTACAGGGTTTTTGCACTATCCGATCCGTACCGGATCATAATTGATCTTCCTGATTTCACATGGAAAGTCGGCTCAATCTACAAGCCAGACAGCTCCGGCATTGCGGGCATAAGGCAGGGCAAACTCGAAGCCGGCATCTCACGAATCGTTCTGGATATGAAAGCCCCCGTTACGGTCGGCGCGGCCTTTGTGCTGCCCGGTGACAACAGCAAGCCAAACCGCCTTGTGGTCGATTTCAGCCCCGCCGCTGCTTCCAATCCACCCATGCAGGTTTACGGCATGCTGACCGGCGGTGGTATGTCGGCACATAACCCCTCTACCCTCCCCACGCGCCCGCCTGCCGATAATGTCGATAACATCTCCATGGAAGATCCGGCCGTCATTGCGGCTCTTGGCACCGCCCCGGCGGCAGGCCCGATGGCCGTTCCGGCTCCGGCCCGTAAACCTGATAAAAAATCGCCTCCTCAAGCCGATACGCAAAAAACGGAGCCTCCTTATAAAAAGCCCCTCATCATCATCGATCCCGGCCATGGCGGCGAGGACCCGGGCGCCATCGGCAAGCATAAAACCCGCGAGAAAGATGTCGTACTGGCATTAGCCAAAGAGTTGAAAAAGCAGCTTGAGGCCACCGGCCAGTTCGATGTCCTTCTGACCCGCGACAGCGATAAATTCATCCGCCTGCGTGACCGTGTGAATTTCGCCCGCAAGCATCAGGGCGATTTGTTCGTGTCCATTCACGCCGATTCCATTGATAAATCCAGCGTGCGCGGCTCGTCGATCTACACCCTGTCCGAAAAAGCCTCGGACGCCCAAACCGCCAAGCTGGCCGACAGCGAGAACCGCGCCGACCTCATTGCCGGACTGGATCTCAGCAACGAGGATAAGGACGTCGCGAACATCCTTGTCGATCTTGCCATGCGCGACACCATGAACCAGTCGAATTTCTTCGCCAACAAGCTGGTTGAAAAGCTTAATGATCAAAGCGGCGTGCGCACGCTGCCGAACGCCCACCGCTTCGCGGGATTTGCCGTTCTGAAAGCGCCCGATATCCCTTCGGTTCTGATCGAGGCTGGCTTTATGTCCAATGCTGAGGAGGAGAGGCTTTTAACCAGTGCCGAGCACCGGCGCAAAGTAGCCTCGGCCATACGTTACGGCATCACCGCCTATTTCGAGCATGTGCGCAGGAACGAGCGCAGCTAAAGCCTGGCGGTATATGCTCCAAATAATAAAAACAGAAAAAATAAAAAAAATTTCAAAAACAGTGTGCAAACTATAATCACTTGTGTATAAGGGACGAGGAATATGGATTCTTGCCCCGCGGGGCGCGGCTCCCTGTTCATTTGGTTTTACTTTAATAAACGTATACGAGGACAAAAAATGAAAAAGCTAGCTTTGATGTTATGCGTTGTTGCATCGACCCTGTCTCTGGCCGCTTGCCAGTCAGCCGGTGGCGACGCAGGTTCGAACGAGTACGCAGCTCCTTACGCTGACGACCGTACAGCCGGTGGCGAACAGGATGCAAGCGCTGCTCCTGCACGCGCTGCAGAAGCTGACCGCTCGTTCTCCGCTGCACAAAACAAATAAGTTTTTTGCATTAGCGAGAAATTAAAAAGACTGTCCTGACCGGGACAGTCTTTTTTGCTATTATGGGGTTGTTATGCTGACTACGGAGGTTACGGAATGACCGACATACCCAGACTGATATTGTTTCTACTCAGCAACCTGCTTGGTTTTTTCAGTGTGGGAATCTGTTACGTGTTCGGCCTGACAACCGGAATCATCTCCGCCGACGACCCCGCATTCGATATTGAACACTTCAAGGAATTTTTCTTCAAAGGAACCATCATGACATGGTTCGTCTGCGCTGTTTTCTCGGTGGCCTATTTCTTCGTAAGAAGCAGAATGAAATTTCTGTTCCTGTGGGCACCCGTCTATATCCCGATCGCCTACGGGTTTACCGTGCTGTTCTTTCCGCCGTCGTTATAGGCCGCCTCTTTTTCTTCGCTGTCGCCATCCGTTTGCGCTGGCTCTTCCTGCGCTGCGGGTTCCTGAACCTGTTCCGGCTCCTGTTCTTTGTCGGCATGTTCTTCTACAGCCTTGATTTCCTCTTCCGGCACCGGCTCCGCCTTGGGCTCTTCATGGGGCTTTGCCTCAGAAACGCCGGATGACGGGCGGCGGGCGATCATCACCGGATAGCCGTTACGGTCCCTGATGGCGTTGCGGACGGCGGCCCAGTCCACGCGGTCCTGATACTCCCCTGCGGCCTTGGTAATCTGCTTCAGGTCCGCTTCGGTCAGCTTCTGGCGCGTGATCTGACCCGTTTCCTCCATCTGAATCGCCTGCGCGATATCGGTATGCGCCTCCAGATATAACTCATCGCCAATCCACGCCAGCTTGAGCGGCTGGTTGACAACCGTAACCTTGGTGCCGACGGGGATCATGTTATAGAGCGTGATGATGTCCTCAGGGTACAGGCGGATACAACCGCTTGAAACGCGGCGGCCGATACCGAAAGGCTTGTCGGTGCCATGAATGGCATATTGCGACCACCCCAGATAAAGGGCATGCGTACCCATGGGATTGTCCGGTCCCGGCCCTACCGATTCCTTGAGCGTCGGGTCTTCCTCGCGCATACGCGGCGTCGGGCGCCAGATCGGACCTTCCATCTTGCGGGCCACCGTCGTCGTCCCGATCGGTGTCTCAAGACCTTCGCGGCCAATCCCGATAGAGAAACTTGCCGGGGCTTCATCGCCGTTAACATAGGCAAACATCCGCATTTCGGGGAGATTGATGACAACGCCTTCTCGCGGCGCATCGGGCAGGATATGCCGCGAGGGCAAAATCAATTCGCGGCCCTCGCCCGGAATCCACGGATCGGCCTCCGGGTTGGCGGCGCGCAACTCGACATACCCTAAACTATTATCACGGGCCAGACGGACAAACGTGTCCTCGTACTTGGCCTTGTACTTCTTTATCTCGCCGATATAGGGTTTGTCATACCCCGCCAGCGCGGGTTGCGCGGCGGCCAGCCCGAGAGTCAACGTTACCAATGCTGCCTTAAAATTCATCTGTGTCTATCCAATTTCTTTTTCCAGATTTTTGACGATCACATCCATAAACGCTTCCGTCGTCAGCCATTTCTGATCCTTGCCGACCAGAAGCGCCAGATCCTTGGTCATATGGCCGCTTTCGACCGTATCGATACAAACCTTTTCCAGCGCGTCCGCAAAATGGATCAAATCCTTGTTGTTGTCAAATCTTCCCCGGTAGCGCAGCCCCTGCGACCAGGCGAAAATCGATGCGATCGGGTTGGTGGAGGTCGGATTGCCCTTCTGGTGCTCCCGGTAATGGCGCGTGACCGTGCCGTGCGCGGCTTCGGCCTCGACCGCCTTGCCGTCCGGCGTGAGCAATACCGAGGTCATCAACCCCAGTGAACCAAAACCCTGCGCCACGATATCCGACTGCACGTCGCCGTCGTAGTTTTTGCAGGCCCAGACAAACCCGCCATTTGATTTAATCGCTTGCGCCACCATGTCGTCGATTAGACGATGTTCGTAAAACAAACCCTTCGCCTCGAACTGTTTCTTGAATTCGGCATCGTAGATACGCTGAAAAATCTCGATAAAACGCCCGTCATATTGCTTGAGGATCGTATTCTTGGTCGACATGTAAAGCGGATAGCCAAGGCCAAGCGCATAGTTAAAGCTCGAACGCGCAAAACCCTCGATGCTCTCATCAAGGTTGTACATGGCCAGCGCCACGCCGCCGGAAGGGAAATCGAATACTTCGTATTCCTCGGCCTTGCCGCCTTCGGGCTGATAAACGAGTTTCAATTTACCCGGCCCCGGAATTTTTATGTCCGTGGCCTTGTACTGGTCGCCAAAGGCATGACGGCCGATGACGATCGGCTTTTCCCATCCGGGCACATAGCGCGGCACGTTCTTCATGATAATCGGGGCGCGGAACACGGTGCCATTCAATATGTTACGTATCGTACCGTTAGGCGACTTCCACATCTTTTTAAGGTTGAATTCCTTGACCCGCGCTTCATCGGGCGTAATGGTCGCGCACTTCACGCCGACGCCGTATTTTTGAATCGCGTGCGCCGAATCAATGGTAACCTGATCGCCTGTGGCGTCACGGTTTTGGATCGAGAGGTCGAAATATTTCAGATCTATATCGAGATAGGGAAGGATCAAACGCTCCCTGATCCACGCCCAGATGATGCGCGTCATCTCGTCGCCGTCGATCTCCACCAGAGGCGTTTTAACTTTGATTTTGGCCATTTCGTGCACCGGCTATATTATAAAAGTTGCTCTATTTCTTCCTGCAACCGCTGCACTACTCTAGAGAAAACCCCGCTTTTTGCAATACGGCCCTTTTTGGCCTGAAAAAGTTCATACATAATCGTGCGCGGTCCCGTCTTGCTGATGACAAAGCGCAGATATGGAGGCTGGGTTTCGGCAATATGATAAGTATAGCTGACCACGCCCTCATCGAAATCGCACTCGACACTACGGTAATTCAGCACCTTTGCCGCCGCCGCCCTCAAGTAAAGCGCGTCAAGCTGCTTGAATTCCGATTGCGTAAACCCGGAATGGCGTAAAAACTCCGGGTTGTTTATGACTTCGAAGGTCATATATACATTGTAGCACCACCCCCAGACCAAAGGAATGTTGTCATGGCTCTACTCCACACCCCGCAAAAACAGGAAAATTTTTATGCCCCTGATTTTTCACTGAAAAACGTCGATGGCCGCACCCTAACCCTTGCCGACATAAAGGGAAAAAACGGTACGTTGGTGATGTTCATCTGCAATCACTGCCCCTATGTGAAGGGCATCATGGACCGCCTGCCGCAAACGGCCAAAGCCCTGCAGGAAAAGGGGATCGGCGTTGCCGCGATTATGGCCAATGATACGGAAAACTACCCTGACGATTCGTTCGATAACATGAAAAAATTCGCCAAAGCGCATAAGTTTACTTTTCCCTATCTGATCGACGAAACGCAGGAAACCGCCAAAGCCTATGGTGCGGTTTGCACGCCGGATTTCTTCGGCTTCGACCGTAACGGTGTTTTGCAATACCGGGGACGGCTGGACAGCAGCGGTAAAGACCCCGCCAATCCGCAGACAAAACCGGAGCTGCTCGAAGCCATGACCCAAATCGCACAAACCGGGCGCGGCCCGGCGCAGCAAACATCGTCTATGGGCTGTTCGATCAAGTGGCGGGATGGCGCATAATAATTCTGGAATAGCCGGGAAATATCATTAAGATAGCCCCGAACACAGAAGGAACCTCACATGGTCGACATACTCGAAGAAGCCGACGAAGCCCTCAAACAGGAAAAGCTGGAAAAGCTCTGGCAACAGCATGGCGGATCGATCATCGCCGTGATGGTGGCCATCATCGTTGCTACAGGTGCGAATGCAGGCTGGAAAAGCTGGAACCAGAGCGTCAACGGCAAGCAAACAGACGCGCTTCTTGCCGCCGCCGAAGAAGACGACATGGCCGCCGCCCTTGAAAAAGCGGGACAGGATTTGCGTCCCGGCCTGCGCGGGGTTGCGCTGATGACAGCCGCTGGCTCCCTGCTGAACGACAAAAAAACGGATGAAGCCTTGGCCCTCTATGAGAAGGCCGCAGCGGACTCCAAAATTCCGGCGGAGCTGCATGACCTCGCGGTTTTAATGAGCGTACGCCTTGGCCTTGGCAAGGAAGACGCCGCGCAGAAAAAAGATACTTTCCTTGCGCAGCTTGCCCCGATTTCATCCAATGCAAAAAGCCCGTGGCGTTATCACGCCGATCTTGAGGCCGCGGCGATCCTTGCCCATTTAGGCAACGACTACGCGGCGGCACAGGCGCGGCTCGAACCCGTTCTGGCGGAAAAGCAATTGCCGGAAAGCCTTATCACCAAGGCCCGCGCCCTCAGCCATGTTTACGCGCTGCGCGCCGCCGAAGCCGCAACAAAAGACAAAGAAGGCGATAAATCATGACGATGAAACGCAATCTTCTGGCGTTGACTTTGGCCTTTTCTCTCCCGGTCTTTGTATCGGGGTGTTCGAGCGTCGGCGATATGTTCGACAGCGACGAAAAGAAGCCGCTCGAAGGAGATCGCATTTCCGTTCTTGAACTTGCGCAATCGCTTGAACCTGAAGATCCTGTCCTTGAGGAAAACGGGCTTATCGCTCCGGCGGCGTGGCGCAATGAATTCTGGCCGCAGGCCGGCGGGTATCCCAACCACACCATGCAGCATCTCGATCTCGGCCAGGGGGAATTGGCCGAAGTGTGGTCGGTTGATATCGGCCAGGGCAGCACCGACGAATTGCCGCTGACCGCGCAGCCGATCATCGTCGACGGGCGGATATTTACTCTCGATACGGATTCAAAACTCTCGGCCTTTCAGGTCAGTGACGGCAAGAAACTCTGGGAGCGCAATATCGCCGCCAAGGATGAAGACGATCCCGTCATCGCGGGCGGCATGGCCTTTTCCGATGGC